>NZ_JBWLKN010000024.1:0-128724 GCF_059026195.1 Streptomyces sp. A01
ACGGCACATCAGCCGAGTACACTCAGAAACCCGGCCCTGACCAGCGGTGATACCGAACTGCGACTGGAGTACTAGGCGTGCAGGGTGCCGTCCATGATCGTGACGGCGTTCCCTGTGAGGTGGACGCGGTCGCCGTGCACGGCAGTACGGACCAGGCCAGTGCGCACGGACGCCTGGAGGCCGGTGAGCCCGTCGCGGCCGAGTCGCGCCGACCAGTACGGGGCGAGCGCGGTATGGGCGCTGCCTGTGACCGGGTCCTCAAGGATGCCCTCGGCTGGTGAGAAGAAGCGGGAGACGAAGTCGTACTCCAGGCCGGCCTCAGCCGCCGGGGCCGTGATGATGACGCCACGCAGGCCCTCGCGGCGCGTCAGGGCGGCTACCGCGTCCAGGTCGGGAGTCACGGCCCGGACGGTGGCCTCGTCGGGCAGGACTGTCAGCAGGTCACCGAGCGCGCCGGTACGGAAGGTGGCCTCAGGCTCGACCCCCAGCGCTTCGGACAGTCCTTCCGGTACGGGAACTTCGGCGCCGGGCGCAGCGGGAAAGTCCAGGGTGATGCTGCCTTCCTTGTCGGCGTGTGTGACGAGGATGCCGCTCTGCCGACTGCTGAACCGCACGGTACCGAGGAGTCCCCGCTCGACGCGCAGCACGTGCGCCGTGGCCAATGTGGCATGGCCGCACAGATTGGTCTCGACGAGCGGGGCGAACCAACGGATCGCCCAGTCAGCCTCGGCCTCAACGGGCAGCGGGAGGGCGAACGCGGTCTCTGAGTGGTTCATCTCGGCCGCCACCTGCTGCATCCAGGCATGTTCCGGCCACTCCCCGGCAGGCAGGAGACACACACCCGCTGGGTTCCCGGCGAACGGCCGATCAGTGAAAGCGTCGACAACGTGAATGCGCATGCCGGGACCGTAGCAATGCCAATAGAAGGCCCGCCAAGGCCAATCCGGAACGAGTGGACTGACTTGATGTCGGGGTCGCGGTGCGCGTGGCGCCCTCGGGCGGCGTCCGGGATGATCGGCCGGACACGTCCTTGGCTCAGGGTCAGATGCCACGTTCGATCATGTCGATGAGGTGCTGGCCCGCGTCACGGGCCTGGGTGGGGTGGAGGCCGCGCAGTGGTCCTTCAATGAGGAGGACGGCGAGGCCATGGACGGCCGACCAGGCAAGGAACTCGGCGCCGGGGCGCCGGTCCTCGGGCAGCAGGCCCGCCGCGACGAGGTCGTCGAGGGCGGCGCTGAGGAGTTCGAAGGGGGTTTTGCCGCCTGCCCCGGCGGCGGTGTCGGCGGCGGCGTCTGCCATATCGCCGGGGACATGGAAGGCGGCGCGGAACAGGCCGGGTTCCTCCTGGGCGAAGCGCAGGTAGCCGGTGCCGACCGCGCGGAAGTGGGCCCGCGCGGCGGCCCTTTCGTCCGTGGCGGGCGGCAGGGTGGCCTGTTCGGCCTCCATGGTGCGGGCGACCTGGGCCATGGCGGCTTGGGATACGGCGTGCAGAAGGGCGCCACGATCGGCGAAGTGACGGTAGGCGGCATTGGGTACGACGCCCGCGTGGCGGGTGGCGGCGCGCAGCACCACGGCCTCCGGTCCGCCCTCGCGGGCCAGTTCGACACCGGCCTTGATCAGGGCGTTGCGGAGGTCGCCGTGGCGGTAGGTGCTCCGCTTCGGTTTGCCGGCGTCCGGTGTCATCGCCAACTCCAATGTGGACAGTATCCACTTAGCTCGTTTAGGCTGCTGCAAGACCGATCGGGGGCGCGGATCATTACGCCTTCCCGATGTGGACATCGTACACAAGTGCATCTGCGCGCCCGCCTTCAGCGGCCCGCACAGCAGACGAGGGGAATGCGACGATGGGTGAGTACGTCCAGCTCGGTGCCGTGAAGACCTGGTACGGCGAGGAAGGTGAAGGCGAACCGCTGGTGCTGATGCACGGTGGTCTGGTGGACGCGCGGTTCTTCGAACCGAACCTCGGGCCGCTGGCCGAGCACTTCCACGTCTACACGCCGGAGCGGCGCGGCCACGGGCACACGCCGGACGTGGAGGGGCCGATCACGTACCAGTTGATGGCCGACGACACGATCGCCTTCCTGGAGAGGGTGGTCGGCGAGCCGGCCGACCTGGTGGGGCACAGCGACGGGGCGTTCACCGCGATGCTGGTCGCGATGCAGCGGCCGGAGTTGGTGAAACGGCTGGTGCTGATCAGCGGGGGCTTCAACAAGTCCGGTTCGGCCGAACCGGAGGGGATGGAGTGGGACGTCGACGCGATCGCCCAGTTCCTCGGCCCGGCCTACGGCGAGGTGTCGCCGGACGGTGAGGAGCACTTCAAGGTCGTCGCCACGAAGATCGGCGAGATGGCGGCGAAGGAGCCCGACCTTCAGGCGTCGCAGCTGAGTGCGGTCGCCGCGCGCACCCTGGTGATGTTCGCCGACGACGACCTGGTGACGCTCACGCACATGGTCGAGATGTTCGAGGCTCTGCCGAACGCGGAACTGGCCATCGTCCCCGGCACCTCCCACTTCCTCACCCAGGAGAAGCCCGAGCTGGTCAACCGCTTGGTCCTCGACTTCCTGACCCGGGAACCGGTACCGACCATCGCCGCCATCCGCCGCGCTCCCTCCTCCTGACGTCAGCCTCCTTCTGACGTTCTGGTTGCTGCTTCCTGCCCCTCAACCACTCACCCCCGAAGAAGAGAAGAGAGTCACCATGCGCATCGTGATCAGTGAGTTCATCAGCCTGGACGGCATCGTGCAGGCGCCGGGCGGACCCGACGAGGACAACGACGGCGGCTTCGCCCACGGAGGCTGGACGCACCCGTTCTTCGACCCGGAGGTGGTGGGCGGCGCCTTCGACAGCGCGCTGTCCAAGGCCGAGGCACTGCTGTTCGGGCGCCGCACGTGGCAGACCATGGCCGGGGCGTGGCCCGAGCGAGCCGGCGACCCGTTCGCCGACCGGATGAACGCCATCCCGAAGTACGTCGTGTCCCAGACGCTGGGCGACGACGACCTGACGTGGGACAACACCACACGCATCCCAGGTGACGAGGCCGTCGCCCGCGTCCGGGAACTGCGCGAGGACGACGGCGGCGACCTGTTGGTCATGGGGAGTCCCACGCTCGTGCGCACCCTGCTGAGCGAGGGCCTGGTCGACGAGCTCCGGCTCATGGTCATGCCAGTGCTCCTTGGCGGCGGGAAGACGATCTTCCCGGACGACGGTGGGCTGCGTACGCTCGAACTCGTCTCGACCGTCACCAGCGGTACGGGTGTGCTCGTGTGCACCTACCAGCCGGTCGCCAAGGGGTAGGTCGTCTCGGCTCGCCCGAGGCGGTGCCGGGCGTGCGCACCGGGTCACCGGGGCGTGGGAGAACCGCGCGGGGTGCGACCGGGTCCACTGGTACCGCGTCAGCCTCTCGACGCGGCCGTTCGTTCCCTCACCGGGACGCGTCGGGTTGCCCGGAACCACCTGTCCGCCCTGTGCCCGCCTGGTGCTCTCGCGGCGCGCCGCTGCCCAGCTCTCTCGCGGCAGGGCGCCGTCCGGCGGGGTTGTGTGGCGGTGTGGGCATTCGCGTCGGTGGGGGAGCACACTCGGACGCAGGCGAGCGCGGTGGGCGAGCAGAGCGGTGAAGGTGGCGGGGTGTTCGAGGTGTGTACGGGCGCGGAGCTGCCCGCTACGGGGGACCAGGAAGAGCGCGCGGCTGCTCTGCGGGCGGCGGTGGAGGGCTTGCGGTCGATCCGGGGCGTGGCCAACCGGGGTGTACCGGAGCCGTTGGCGGTGCCGGCGGAGTGGGAGCGGCGGCAGCTACTGCGCGCGGTCAGTTTGCTGCTGGAGGCTGAGGGACTGCCGCCGTCAGCCGTCGACGAGTCCGGCCAGCGGGTGCGGGCCGGATACTGCGCCGAGCAGGGGGAGCGGGCCGGGCAGGTGCTGGTGCGGTGGCTGGGGCCGCGGGGGAGCGGAGCGCGCTACCAGGAGCAGGAGCGACTGCGCACCTGCGCGGCTGCCCTGCGCCGGTGGGGATTCGTGGCCCTGGAGGTCCGGGGCCCAGGCGGCCGGCATCACCTGGAGATCGAGCCGTGGGAGACACCTGAGCGCTCGCGGTAGTCGGTCCGGCGCTCGGTGGGCGGCGGCTCTGCTCGGGCCGGCCAGTCGATCCGGCAGGACGCCAATTCGTCAGGACGCCGAAGTGCCACCCGATGACCCGGCGCTGCCCCCCACACCGATGACTGAAGGAAGAAGACGTCCTGGCCATGCTGACGTCAGCAGCCGCAGACAGGTTCAAGGAACTCAAGCCGGTTGCCCAGCTCGTCGAACGCGTAGAAGCGATCGTGCCCAGGGAAGTTGTCATCCCAGGTGACGCTCACTCCGTTGGCTTCCAACCGCTTGGCGAGCGCTGGGAGCGAGGTCACAAGGATGCCCGGATGCGCCTTTCTGTTCGGGTGGAAGTCCTCTTCAACTCCCAGGTGGACCTCCAGGCGACCACTTCGGAACCAGCACCCACCGCGAGCCGCCAGCTCTGGAGGCTTCTCCAGCTCTGTCATGCCGAGAACGCCTCCCCAGAACTCACGGCAGAGTTCTTCCGCACCTGGAGGGATCGCAAGCTGCACATGATGCAGACCGTCCAAGGCGTATCCAGGCGTTCCCTGAGCCACAACTTCTCCCCTTCCACGCTATCTTGACATCAAGATAATGAGAGCTGAGTGGTTCTGGCAAGGGCTCATGGGAGGACCGTGATCGGCCGAATGCCGCCTGTTCACGGGTGCGTGAACGCCCATAGGCTGAGCGACCTTCGCGTTCCAGGGGGGCTCGTGAACGGTCTCCGTAGGGTCATTGTCTGCCTTGTCATCGCATGTGCCGCGGTGGTATCGCCTGCCGCGGCTGTGACGCCGAGCTGGTCGGCGCTGCCGGTACCGGCGGCGGCCCCGCCGGTAACCGTGTCCGATCTCGCCGCCCGCGGGCCGGGCGAGGTGTGGGCGACCGGGTACGAGCACGCCGCCGATGGAGTGCGGCCGACGCTGCACCGGTGGGACGGCACGGCGTGGAGCCGGGACACCAGCTTCCCCGGCGCCGGTGAACCGGGATCGCTCCGCGAGGCGCGGTTCGTCGGCAAGGAAGTGTGGATCTTCCGCAACCGCGAGGGGGCGCGGGAGATCCTGCGCCGGTCGGCGGGCGAGTGGAGTGTCGTCCCGCTGCCGCAGACCCTGCGGATCTACCAGGACTTCACCGCGGTACCGGGTGCCGCGTGGGTGGTCGGTGAGGACGACACCGGGCCGAAGGTGTTGCACTACGACGGTTCCCGCTGGACCACACAGACCACCCCGGACGGTGTGCTGTACCTGATGGGGATCACCGCGCGTACTGCCACCGACGCTTGGGCCTGGGGGGACACCAGCACCAGCACTGGGACCGCCGTCCTGCGCTGGGACGGCACGGCGTGGCGGGACGCGAAGGTGCCGCTGCCGCCGAAGAGCAACGTGCACACGATCCTGCCCGAACCGTCCGGCCGGGTCACGATCGGTGGCAGCCAGTACACCGACAGCGGAAACCGCACCTACCTGATGACCTGGAACGGGCACGCCTGGCGCACCACCTACCCACCGCTGGGCGACACCTACACCGGGGCCATGGTGCGCGGCCCGGACGGCGCGCTGTGGCTGCCGGTCCGCAGCGACCGCGCGTTCCAGTCGAAGTACGCACGGGTGGACGGCCCGCGCACCACCTTCTCCTACGGTCCGGAGCGCAGAGACGCGATCGACGTCAAACCGCGTGCACTGGCGAAGGCCGGGTTCTCACTGCTGTCCTTCGGGACCGTCGAGATCTACGGCTCGAAACCACACCTGATGAGCGAGCGGCTGGGAGGCTGACCATGGCACGCCGACTTCTCGTCGCGGCCCTCACAGTCGCCATGACCATCGTGGCCGTCATGAGCTCGGCCACGGCGGAAACCCGGTCATCCTGGCAACACGTTCCGGTCCCGGCACAGGTACGCCCGCAGGCCGGGCTGAACGAGGCCGTGGCGTTCGGTCCTGACCGGGCGTGGGCGGTGGGTGCCGACGCCGTCGGTCGCGAGGCGCCGGGCTTCCCGCTGGTGCTGCGCTGGGACGGCACCGCGTGGCAGCGCCAGAGCCTGCCCGGGGTCGGCTGGCAGGGAGAGCTGCTGTCCATCGCCGCGACCTCACCGACCGCGGTCTGGGCGGTCGGCCGCGACTCGGCGGGCGGCGCCCACCTGCTCCGCTTCGACGGCACCGCCTGGTCCGAGAGGCGGCCGCCGCGCGGTGTCGAGCTGACCAAAGTCGTCGCCGGCGGTGGTGAGACCTGGCTGATCGGTTCGCGGGAGGGCGCGCAGGTATTGCTGCGCTGGGACGGGCGTGGCTGGCGGGATGTGCCGGTGCCGCCGGGGTCCGTGTACGGCCTGCACATCCTGGCGGCCGACGATGTCTGGGCCGCGGGCGCCACCGGCTCGGGTGCGGCCGTGTCGCACTGGGACGGGCAGGATTGGCAGCAGACGATCGTGGACGGGTTCCCGCGGGCGGCCGTCGGCAGTGTGCTGGCGGTCTCGCCGACGGAGGTGTGGGCGGGTGGCACGGGCGGGTTCATCGGCGGCCCGGCGGGCAAGCCGATTCCGCCACTGCTGGTCCGCTTCGACGGACAGGCGTGGAGCCGGGTGACCATGCCCACCGACTTCGGCGGTATCACCTCCTTGGCGCCCACCACGTCCGGCGCGCTGGGCTGGGTCTCGGTGGCCCGCTCGCTGAAGTGGGGCCCGCCGGGGAGCTATCCGCCGCTGGTCCCCGGGCCGGACTTCCTCGCCTGGAACGGACAGTCGTTCACCGGGTACAGCGAACCGGCGGTGGCCGGTGAGGGTGACTCCCGGGGGATGTGGCTGGCGCCGGTGCCGGGCACGGCGACGGTGTGGTCCGTCGGCAGGGCCGGCGGTCCCGAGAGCACCTTCGCCCCGCGCATCCTGCGGTTCGGCTGAGATGACGAACGGGGCTCCGTCCGAAGTGGACGGAGCCCCGTCTCGCGTGGGGGACCTCAGCCGCGCAGCAGTGGCGGCCGGCTCTCGCTGCGGGGGCCGGGGCCACGGCCGCTCAGCCGGCGGTACGGGCGAACACCGCGTCGAGCTCGGCGAGTAGCGGCTTCGGGTCCAGAGAGAAGTACATGTGGTCGCCGGACACCTCGATCACCTCGGTGGACGACGAGCTGACCTTCGACCACAGCCCCGCGTCCTGCTGCGACACCAACTGGTCATCGGTCCCGCGCAGTACCGTGATCGGAACCGGCAGCGGATCGGTGGAGCTGGGGGAGTAGCGGTCGCTGATGCCCAGGTCCGCCCGGAGCGAGGGCAGCAGCAGCCCGCGCAGTTCGGGGTCGTGGAGCGCGGGATGGTCGTGGCCGACGACCTCGCGGACCCGTGCCACGAACTGGGCGTCGGTCAGCGCGTCTCCGCCCACCACGGGCCTGGGCAGCCAGGGCGCGCCCACGCCGCTCACGACCAGGCGTTCGGGGAGCCGCGTTCCGTCGGCGGCCAGGCGTCGCGCCGTCTCGTAGGCGACGAGCGCGCCGAAGCTGTGCCCGAACAGTGCGAACGGGGTGTCGTCGGCGATCTCCCGTACCCGGTCGGCACATCGGCCCACGACCTCGGTCATCGTGGTGGCGGCCTCCTCCGCGAACAGCTCCTCGCGGCCGGGGAGCTGGACGGGAACCACGTCGACCTGCTGGAAGGCGTGGCGTTTCCACTGGCGGAACAGACTTGCGCCGGCCCCGGCGTGCGGAACGCACAGGAGTGCGACGGTCATGGGGTTCTGCCTTTCGGGTTCGGGTGGGAACGGTGCGTCGCTGAGGCCTCCTGGCGTCAGCGCGGCGGGGTTTCCTCGCGGAGGGTACGGATGAGCCTGGCCATGTCCGACAGGGTGGAATGGAGGTAGAGGTCGCGCAGGGACACCTCGGCCAGGCCCTCCTCGCGGAGCTCGCCGGCGAGGCGTGCGACCAGTAGTGAATTCCCGCCGAGTTCGAAGAAGTTGTCCTGGGGGCCGACGGGTTCTTCCAGCAGCCGTTCCCAGATCCCGGCCAGCCGCGCGGTCACCGGATCGGCTGCCCCGGTGTCCGGCGCCACCCCCGTGCCGGGCGCCGCGGTGGCCTCGCGTGCGCGGAGGGCCGGAAGCCGACCGGTGTCGGTCTTGCCGTTGGGAGTGAGCGGAAACTCCTCCAGCCGGGTGATGGTGGCGGGCACCATATAGGCCGGGAGGCGCCGGGCCAGCCGTTCCCGGAGGTGGGGTGCGGCATCGGGCCGGGTGGTCACCACGTAGGCGTCCATCCGGGCGTCGGCCGGATCGGCGGTGGTCGCCACCACGGCGGCGGCCTGGACATCCGGGTCCTCCAGCAGCGCCGCGCGGATCTCGCCGAGCTCGATCCGGTGGCCACGGATCTTGACCTGGTCGTCGAGTCGGCCCAGGTGCTCCAACTCACCGTTGGCCAGGACGCGCCCGCGGTCGCCGCTGCGGTACAGCCTGCCGCCACCACCGGAGATGTGGTCGGGGAGGAACCGCTCCGCGGTCAGTTCCGGCCGGTTGAGGTAGCCGTCGGCCACGCCCGCCCCGCCCACATGGATCTCACCCGGTACTCCCGGGCCGGCCGGCCGTCCGTGCTCGTCCAGGACATACAGCCGCCAGCCGGGCAGCGCGCGACCGACCGAGCGGACGCCCTCACGGGCGTCCCGCTGGGTGAGGGTGCGACGGGTGCAGTGCACCGTCGTCTCGGTGATTCCGTACATGTTCTCCACCCGCGTGTGCGGGTAGTGCGCGAACCAGGGCGCCAGGGTGCGGGTGTCGAGCGGCTCGCCGCCGAAGACCAGCAGCCGCACGTGGAGTTCATCCCTGCCGAAGCCCGCGGTGCGCGTCAGCGAGGTGAAGGCCGACGGTGTCTGGTTCAGCACCGTCACCCGCTCGGCCGCCAGCAGTGTGCGGAACTCCTGCGGATCACGTGCGGTCCAGTGCGGCACCACGACCAGCCGTCCGCCGGTGAGCAGGCAGCCCCACAGCTCCCACACCGAGAAGTCGAAGGCGAAGGAGTGGAAGAGGGTCCACACGTCCTCCGGGCCGAAGGCGAACTCCGCCGCCGTGGCCGAGAGCAGGGCGGCCACGTTCCGGTGCGGCACCAGCACGCCCTTGGGCTGTCCGGTCGAACCCGAGGTGTGGATCACGTACGCGACCGCGTCGGGTGCCGGCGACGGCAGCGGGCCGGCCGGGACGGCGGCGGTGGCGGTCACCGGGACCGACTTCAGGCCGGGGAAGTGGGTCTCCGTGACGGCCATGACCAGACCGGTGTCCTCGGCCACGAACGCCAGCCGCTCCTGCGGGTAGCCGGGGTCGAGCGGCACGTAGGCGCCGCCCGCCCTGACCACCGCGAGCAGGGCGACGACCAGGTCGATGCCGCGTTCGAGGCACACGCCGACCCGGTCGCCCGGGCGGACGCCGCGCTCCCTCAGTGCGGCGGCGAGGCCGGCCGACCTGGTGTCCAGCTCGGCATAGCTGATCGTCCGGTCGCCGCAGGTCACCGCGGGCCGGTCGGGGGTGCGCCGCGCCTGCTGCCGGAACAGGTCGGGGATCGTGGCGTCGGCGGCGGCGGAGGCGGCTGCTGTCCCAGGGGGCACGTCCAGCCCTTTCTGAGGTCGAGGTCGTCAGGGTGCGGCCGGGACCGGCGGGAAGGTGAGCATGGCGGTGTCCTGGTCCACCAGCGCCTGGCGCGGGACGCGGCGGAGCCGGAGGTCGCGGACGGTGCGGCGCAGCGGGTTCTCCAGGTGCTGGGCGTCGCTGGCCATGCGGGAGGCCACCACCAGCTGCCGGGTCCGGTCGCGGCGCAGATCCTCGTACCGGCGCAGGCCCTGGGCGGGGTCGGCGGCCGCCTTGAGACACTCGGCCAGTACGACGGCGTCCTCCATCGCCACGGCCGCGCCCTGGCCGAGGCTGGTCAGCATCGGGTGGGCGGCGTCGCCGAGCAGCGTCACCGGTCCCTCGCCCCAGCGTTCCAGGAACGGCCGGTCCTGCGCCGGCACCGCGATGATGTCCTGCTCCGGCGTGATCCGGATGACCTCCCGCACCTCGTCGGCCCAGCCGGAGTAGGTGCGCAGGATCTCCTCCTTGCCGCCGCGCCAGTTGTGCGACGCCTCGGCGGCCATGTTGCGGGTGCCCCACCAGTACGCCCGTCCGTGGCCGATGTCGATCAGGCCGAACCGCTGGCCGCTGCCCCAGTAGTGGCCGACGTAACCGGTGGTGAATCGCCTGTGCTGGAAGGGGACGATGCCCAGCCAGCAGACGTAGCCGCCGTCGCGGGCGTCGTCGAGCCCGGCCAGCTGCCGCCGGACGGCGGAGTTGAAGCCGTCCGCGCCGATCAGCACATCCCCGCGGGCCACCCGCCCGTCCTCGAACGTCACCTCGGCTCCGCTGTCGGAATGGCGGAAACCGGTCGCCACCGCGCCCAGCTCGATCCGGCAGTCACCGGCTTGGGCCAGCAGCGCCTGCTGCAGGTCGGGGCGGCTGACGCAGAAGCTGGGCGCGCCCAGGTCACGGCAGACGTCGGGGAGCGGCATCGTTCTGATCAGGCGGCCCCGGCCGGTCCTGATCTGGAGCAGCTCCACCGACTGGCCGTACTTCTCCAGACGCAGGTCGATGCCGAGGCTCGCCAGCGCGGTGACCGCGTTGGTCATCACCGACAGGGCGGAGCCGGCAGCCCGCAGCTCATCGGCCCGCTCGTACACCTCGACTTCGAGACCGACCCGGCGCAGGGCGATGGCGGCGGTCAGGCCGCCGATGCCCGCTCCGATGACGATGGCCTTGCGTGGGCGCTGGTTCACCGGGCACCCCCGGACGCTTCGTCGACCATCCGCATGATCTTCGCTGCCATCACCGGCACGTACGGTTCCTCCATGATCAGCAGGTGGTCGCCGGGCACTTCGACCACGGTGAGTTCGCCGGTCGTGCGGTCCCGCCAGCCGTTGTGCGGGTCCCGGTGCAGGGTGCCCGCGGTGGTGTGCATGTCCAGCAGCACCTGCGGCAGCGGCTGCGTGGCGCGCATCAACGTGAAGTCCAGGTCGAACGTCCGTCGCCGGTAGTCCAGGGCCGCCTGCCAGTTCGCCGCGTACAGCCGGAACAGCCGGCGCACGATCGCCGCCGAGCTGCCGGGCGGCAGTACGCCCAGCTCCGCGCCCCGCTCCGCGATGAACTCGAACTTCTCCGACAGGGTGTCCAGATGCTGGGGGATGAGCGCCTTCGGCGACTCACCCCCCAGCTCCAGGAAGAGCAGCTCCCAGAAGAACCAGGTCAGCAGGGCGTCCTCGTCGATGCTGATGAGCTTGCCGGGCTCCAGCGCGACCGTGTCCAGCAGAATCACGTGGGCGGTCCGCTCACCTGCCTGTTGGAGCTGCCGGGCCATCTCCAGCGCCACGAAGCCCCCGAAGGACCACCCGCCCAGCGTGTAAGGACCCTTCGGCTGCACCTCCTGGATCGCCTTCAGGTAGCTGGCCGCCAGCTCCTCCACCGAGCGCAGCGGCTCGCTGCCCAGTTCGGTCCCGGCGGCTTGGAGTCCGTAGAACGGCTGGTCGGCCGGGAGATGCCGGACCAGCTGGGCGAAGCACAGCACGTTGCCGCCCGCCGGGTGTACGAAGAACATCGGCGGCCGGTCGCCTTCGGTCCGGAACGGCACCAGCGGGTTGAACGTGGAGCGCGCGGCACCGGAGCGCAGGAGCTCGGCCAGACCGCTGACCGTGGGCGTGGTGACGAACCGCGCCATGGGGATGTCCACCCCGTAGCGCTGCTTGATCAGCACGACCAGGCGCATCGCGGTCAGCGAGGTGCCGCCCAGGTCGAAGAAGTCGCTGTGCACGCCCACGGCGGGCAGTTGGAGCAGCTCGGCCAGGATCTCCGCGAGGGTCCGCTCGTATTCGTCGCGGGGTGCGGCGGCCTCGTCGGACGTACCGGTCCGCAAGGGCACGCGGCGCAGCGCCGCGTCGTCGCGTTTCCCGCTCGGGGTCAGCGGCAGGCTCGGCAGCCACTGCGTGTGGGAGGGCACCATGTGCTCGGGCAGTGTCCTGCGCAGACCCGCGCGCACCTGGTCCAGGTCGACGGCCGCGGCGTCGTCGGCTACCAGGAAGGCGGCGAGGAAGGTGTCCGTACCCTCCCGCTGGCGAGCGACCACCGCGACCTCGCGGATGCCGGGGAAGCGGTCGGGGTGGTCGGTGATCGCGAGTTCCACCTCGGCGGGCTCCACCCGGAAGCCCCGCACCTTCAGCTGCGAGTCGGCGCGGCCGAGGAAGACGATGTCACCGCCGGGCAGTACGCGGCCGAGGTCACCGGTGCGGTACAGCGAACCCTGCCCGGTGAACGGATGCGGCACGAACCGCTCGGCGGTCAGCTCCGGCTGGCCGAGGTACCCCTCGGCCAGGCACGCGCCGTCCAGGTGGATCTCGCCCCGGCCTCCGACGGGCACCGGCCGTAGCCGCTCGTCCAGCACGTGCGCCGCGGTGCCCGCGATCGGCGAGCCGATGGGCGGCAGCGAGGGGAACGCGCTGGCCGCTCCGGTCATGGTGAAGCTGGTGACCACATGCGTCTCGGTCGGGCCGTACTGGTTCTCCAGCAGCACGCCGGGCAGCGCCGCGCACAGCCGCCGGATCTCCTCGGTCACCCGGAGCTGCTCGCCCGAGGAGACCACGACCCGCAGGTGGCCCGGGACCAGGCCGAGCGCGTGGGAGGTCTCGGCGAGCTGCTGGAGCGCGACGTAGGGCAGGAACACCCGCTCCACCCGGGCTGTGTCGAGCAGTTCGAGCAGGGCACGGGCGTCCCGCCGCTGGTCCTCGGAGATCAGCTGGAGCGCACCGCCGGAGGTCAGTGTGGAGAAGATCTCCTGGAAGGCGACGTCGAAGCTCAGCGGCGCGAACTGCAAGGTCGTGCCGCCGGGTGCGCCGCTGGGCGCGCTGTTCTGCCAGGCGACCAGGTTCGCCAGTGAGCGGTGCGGCATCCGCACCCCCTTCGGCACACCGGTGGAGCCGGAGGTGAACAGGATGTACGCGATGTCCTCAGGGGAGATGGCAGCGGCGGAGACGGCCGCCGCTGCCATGTCCTGACCGCCGTGGTGGTCCTGACCGGTGGCGGTCTCCACCGGCAGCAGTGTCCGCGGGTCGTCGACGAGGTGGGCGTGCTCGTCGTCGCTGATGACGCGGACGGGCCGGGCCTGCTCCAGCATCATGCGCAGCCGCTCCACCGGATAGCCGGTGTCCAGCGGAACACTGGCCGCACCCGCCTTGGCGATGCCCAGAACCACCGCGATCAGCTCCGGCGACCTGTCCAGCGCGATGGCCACCCGGTCACCGGTCGTGGTCCCGGCGGCGCGCAGGTGCCCGGCGACCCGGTCGGCGGCATGTCGCAGCTCCCGATAGGTCCACCGGCCGCCGTCGAAGGCCACCGCGACGGCGTCCGGGGTCCGCTCGGCCTGCTTGGCGAAGAGGGCCACCACGTCCGGCAGCACCTCGGCGGCCGGGGGCACGACGGCGGTGGGTTCCGGCGCCAGGAAACCGAAGTCCACCGTCTCGCCTGGACGGGCGGTCATCCGACCCAGCACCTGGATGTACGTGCTGACGAACAGCTCGGCGTGATCGGTGGTGAAGACGGTCCCGTCGAAGTCGGTACGCAGCCGGATGCTCTCGTCGAGCGGGTCGACGTAGGCGTTGACCAGGATCTTGAAGTTGGTCTCCTCCCACGTACGGAAGTCCAGCAGCCGCACGTCGGGCAGCCGCAGCACCGTGGCCAGCACATGGAAATGCACGTAGTTGAACGCGGACTCCAGGACGAATCCGTCGCCGTCGTCGCTCTGGATGGCGCTCAGCGGATAACGCCGGTGCGGGTGGCTGTCCTGCTCCTGGGCGAAGAGCGTACGTACCGTCTCCAGCCAGGTCAGTCCCGTCAGGTTGGCCCGGACCGGCACGGTGTTCAGGAACAGGCCGAGGATGCGCTCCGCGTCGGGCAGCTCGGGCCTTCCGTGGGTGACCAGCCCGGTGACCAGGTCCTGAGCCGAGAACTGTGCTCCCATGGTGAGGCAGTGGGCGGCGAACAGCACGGACTTCACCGGCAGTTCGTGCTCCCGGGCGAAAGCGCGGACCGCTGCCTGAAGGGCCTCGGGCAGCTCCGCGTCGTGTACGACCAGTTCCGGACGGCTGGGCGCCACGGACGCGCGGAAGCCGTCCAGCTGCGGCAGGGGCGCGCCGCTCAGCGTGCCGCGCCAGTACTCGCGGCTGTCCGCCGAGTCCAGGGCGCGCAGTTCCTCGCGGACGTGGTTGGCCGGTGAGGGCAGTTCGCCGCCTGGGACCGCCGCCACGTCCGCGCCGATGGTGTGCGCGTAGTCCTGGAAGAGTTCGGCGATCATGTTCGCCACGCTGCCCCCGTCCAGGATCGCGTGGTGGAAGCTGAGCACCAGCTCGACGGAGTCGGCGCACACGTGCGCCTGGAACAGGTGGAGCGGCGCCCGCTCGAACTCGTACCGGGTGAAGCGCCGTTCCTCGACGTGCGAGCGGATCGCGGCGGCGGCCTCGCTCGTCGGCCGGTCGCGCAGGTCCACGATGTTCAGCGCGCCCTCCACCTGGTGGTGTATGAGCTGGAGCGGCTGCGAGTAGGAGGCCAGGTCGAAGGAGGAGCGCAGCACGGGGTGGCGCTGGACCAGCCTGGCGAAGGCCGTCCGGAACGCGTTCTCGTGCCAGTCCACGGCGAGGGAGTACTGGAAGACGTCGTTGTAGACGGCCGAGTTCTCGTGGCGGCGGCTGTGGTAGAGCAACCCGAGCTGTACACGGGTGAGCGGGAAAGCGTCCTCGAAGGCGGTGAGCCGCCCCCGGTCCACGGCCGGGACCAGCTCGAACGGGGCCACCGCGGTCTCCGTGGGCTCCTTCGCGGAGCGCCGGACCGCCCGCTGGGCCAGCTCCGCCACCGTGGGGCCCTTGATGATGTCGGTGACGGAGAAGTGGATTCCGCGCCGCTCACCCCCGGCGCGGATGCGCAGCATCGTGATCGAGTCGCCGCCGAGGACGAAGTAGTTGTCGTGGATGCCGACCGAGGGCACGTCCAGCACCTCCGCCCAGATCGCGGCCAGTTCGGCCTCGATCTCGGTGCGGGGGCCGCCTCCATCGGAGTCCGGCAGGGCGTCCGCGGGCCGCGGCCGGGCGCTGGGCAGCCCGGCGGTCACGCCGGAACCGGTACGGGCGGCGGCCGGTACGGGCACCGTGCCCACGGGGATATCCGGCTGCTCGACCGCCTGCTCGATCAGTGCCCGGACCGCCGCGACGACCTCGGTGATGGGCAGGTCCTCGTCGAAGACATCGGCGGCGTACACGAGGTCGACCCGGACCTCGCTGCCCCCGTCGTAGGCGTGGAGGCTGATCGCCAGTACGTTGGCCTCAAGGAGTTCCTGCGCCATGCCGGTGTCCACCGACAGCCCTGGAACGCTCGGCGGCATGGGGGCGCGCACGTAGGTGAGCGTCACGTCGAACAGCTGGCCGGAGCCCGCGGCGGAGTGCTCGCGCAGCACGTCCGTGAGCGTGATCCGCTGGTGCTCCTGGAGCCCGCGGACCGAGGCCCGCACCTGCTTGGTCAGTTCGGACATCGACGGGCTGCCGTCGGTCCTGACGCGCAGCGGCAGCATGTTGGTGAAGGGGCCGAGCACCTGGCGCTGCTGGGGCGTGTGCCGGTTCAGCAGGGGGACGCCGAGTATCGCCTCGTCGGCCTGGTGCAGGCTCGCCAGACAGGCTCCGAACGCCGCCGCGATGACGGAGAACGGCGAGTTGCCGCCCGCCAGAACGCGGGCGACGAGCTCGCCTTCGACGACGAAGGAGGTGCGCCCGCGCGCGGGCGCGTCGCTCTTCCTGGCGAACAGCCGCGGTCGGGTTCCTGAGAGCGCGGTGTGGAGGAACCGGTGGTCCCGGGCGAAGGTCTCCGACTCCCGGTAGCGGACGTCTTCGTCGATGAAGTCCAGGAACGACGGTGCGGCGGAGGCTCCGGCCTCCTCGCTCCGCGCCCCCGTGAGCACCGCATAGCGGTCCAGGAGTTGCTCGCGGAATTGGCTCAGCGACCAGCCGTCCATGATCAGGTGGTGCGCCGTGAGCTGGAAGTGCACGATGGTGTCGCTCGCCCGCAACAGCGCCGCCTCGTACACCCGTCCGCCCAGGACCGGCAGCCGGACCGACCTGCTGGCGTCGGCCCAGGCCAGGCAGGCGGCCTCGGCATCGGTCTCGGCGCGGAAGTCCAGCACCGACAGCTGCGGCTCCTCGGGCTCCAGCCACTGGTAGGGGCGGCCGTCGTCGCTCCCGAACCGGAGCCGTAGCGCGTCGTTGTGCGCCAGGACGTGCCGTACGGCGGCCCGCAGCGCCTCCAGGTCGACGTCCCCGGAGAACCGCTCCCGCAGCACGATCGAGAACTGCGGCGATTCCGGCGAGAGGGCGTCCGCGAACCAGACGTCCCGCTGGTACGCGGTGAGCGGGAGCCGTACACGATCAGTCATGGAGCTCTTCCTCAGCTGTGTCGAACCAGCGGCACATAGCGAATGGATCTTCACAAGGACAGAACGAGGAAAGCGCACGGATGTTCCCATGGCTTTCGGCTTGGCTGAAAGGACTCCCCGGAGTGGCCTTAAACGATCTCCGATCGTGCCCAGCAGACCTAGATGAGAGGCCGGATTCCGGTCAGGCGTCCGCCAGTTGGGCGAAGCGGGGGTGCCGCTTTCGCTGGGAGGCTGACCGCCGGGCTGTCGGCGCGGGTGTCCGGATTGCCGGCGCTGACGCTGCGCGGGATCTCGTCTCCGTGCGCGGCGAGCGGACCGCCGAGCGCTGACAGCTACGGCGAGACGGTCCGCGTCGCCATGCCGTGAGAGCCGGGCAGACGGGTGTCCGGGGGTCCAGGGCGCCGCCGCGTTCGGGCATCTCGGGAACGTGGCAGGCCATTGCCGTGTCTCGCCCGGCCCGGAGATTCGCGGCGGCGGGGCTCGCGCGCACCCTTGGCACGGCAAGTGCAATGTGAAATATTACTGTCGTGCTCACGAGAAACTCCTCGGACGTCATCGTCATCGGGGCCGGTGTCGTCGGTGCGGCCTGCGCCTATTACGCCGCCCAGTCCGGCCTCCGTGTCACCGTGCTCGACCGGGGTCCCGTGGCGGGCGGTACCACGGGGGCCGGTGAGGGCAACCTGCTGGTCTCCGACAAGGAACCGGGGCCCGAGCTCGAACTCGCCCTGCTGTCCAACCGGATGTGGCAGGAGCTGGCCGAAGTGCTACCGGCGGGGATCGAGTTCGAACCCAAGGGGGGACTGGTCGTCGCCTCCGACCGGACCGCGATGGCCGCCCTGCGGGACTTCGCGCTCCGGCAGCGGAAGGCCGGCGTCACGGCGGACGAGGTCCCGGCCGACCGCCTGCGCGACCTGGAGCCCCACCTCGCCGACGGCCTGGCGGGCGGCTTCCACTATCCGCAGGACGCCCAGGTCATGCCGGCGCTGGCCGCCGCGCACCTGCTGCGCGCCGGCGGTGACCGGGTCCGGCTGCGACTCGGCGAGGAGGTCACCGGCCTGCTCACCGGGTCGGCCGGCGAGATACAAGGGGTGCGGACGGCGGCCGGGGCGGTGCACGCTCCGTACGTGGTCAACGCCGCCGGCACCTGGGGCGGTGAACTCGCCCGCCTCGCGGACGTCGACCTGCCCGTTCTGCCCCGCCGGGGATTCGTCCTGGTCACCGAGCCGCTGCCCCGCGTGGTGCGCCACAAGGTGTACGCGGCCGACTACGTCGCCGATGTGGCCAGTGGGTCCGCCGCGTTGCAGACCTCGGCCGTGGTCGAAGGCACCCCGGCGGGTCCAATCCTGATCGGTGCCAGCCGCGAACGCGTCGGGTTCGACCGGACGCTGTCGGTCGAGGTGCTGCGGCGCCTCGCGGCCCAGGCCACGGCGCTGTTCCCGGTCCTGGCCGGGGTGCGGGCGACGCGTACGTACGCGGGCTTCCGCCCCTATACGCCGGACCACCTGCCCGCCATCGGCCCCGACCCGCGCGTCCCCGGCCTGCTGCATGCCTGCGGCCACGAGGGTGCGGGGATCGGGCTTGCGCCGGCGACCGGACTGATCGTCGCCCGGTCACTGACCGGCGAAGCGCCGCCGCTCGACATCAACCCGTTCAGGCCGGAGCGCTTCGCCTCCGCCACCTGAGCCCGCCCACCTGAGCCCGTCTGCGACGAGAGGAGGGCCACCGTGGCCCGTACCCCCGCCGACCTGGTCGGGGCACACCCCGATCCGCCGTTCGAGATCACCATGGACGGCCGTACGGTGACCGCCCTGCCAGGGCAGTCCGTCGCCGCCGCACTGTGGAGCGCCGGCATCGTCGCCTGGCGCACCACGCGGAACGGCGGCCGCCCCAGGGGCGCGTTCTGCGGCATCGGCCAGTGCTACGACTGCCTCGCCACCATCAACGATGAGCCCAACCGCCGGGCCTGCCTGGTGCCGGCCCGGCCGGGGGACGCCGTCACCACCCAGGAAGGACACGGCCGTGCCGGACTCGGTGTCTGAACCGTACGACCTCGCGGTGATCGGCGCGGGCTCCGCCGGCCTGTCCGGCGCCGTCACCGCCGCCGACCACGGGCTGTCGGTCGCCGTACTGGACGCGTCCGGCTCCGTCGGAGGCCAGTTCTACCGCACTCCGGAGTCCGCTCTCGGAGCGGCCCGGCCCGAGGCCCTGCACCACGACTGGGCGGCCTTCGCGGATCTGCGGCGGCGCCAGAGGGCGAGCAGCGGTATCACCCACCTTGCCGCACACCACGTGTGGACGGTGACGCGGCACAGAAGTGACCTGAGGGGTGACCTGTGGGCGGTGCATGCCGTCACCGGCGCGGATGGGACGGGCGGGCGGCCGGTGTGCGTCACCGCGCGGGCGATCCTCATCGCGACCGGGGCGTACGAGCGCCACCTGCCCTTCCCCGGCTGGACCCTGCCGGGGGTCGTGGGCGCCGGGGGCGCCCAGGCGATGCTCAAGTCGGGGCTGGTGCTGCCCGGCAGACGGGTCGTCGTCGCGGGCAGCGGGCCGCTGCTGCTCGCTGTGGCCTCCTCGCTCGCCACCGCCGGGGCGCGCGTCCCCGCCGTGGTGGAGGCGTCCGGCTACCTGAGATACGCCCGCTTCCCGCGGGTCCTGGCCACCAATCCGCACAAGCTCGCCGAGGCGGTGGTCCACGGATCGGCGCTGCTGCGCCACGGGGTGCGGCTGCGGACCCGCAGCGCGGTCACCGAGGTGCACGGCGGTGAGCGGGTGGAGGCGGTCACCGTCTCCCGGCTCGACCGCGACTGGCGGCCCGTGCGGGGGACGGGCCGCCGGATCGCGTGCGACGCGCTGGCCGTGGGGCACGGCCTGGCCCCGCAGATCGAACTCGCCGTCGGCCTCGGGTGCGCGACCCGCCGTACCGCGGACGGAACCTCCGCCCTCGTCCTGGACGGCGTCCAGGAGACCTCGGTGCCCGGCGTGTGGGCGGCGGGGGAGACCGGCGGGGTCGGCGGCGCGCGACTGGCCCGGGCGGAGGGCGAACTGGCGGGGATCGCCGTCGCCGCCCGGCTGACCGGGCGGCCCGCGCTCGCCGAGCCCGCGCGCATGGCGCGACTGCGCCGCGGCCGGGATCGCCTGCGCTCCTTCGCGGGCGCCATGGCGGTGGCCCACGCACCCGGCCCGGGCTGGAGGGAGTGGCTGGCCGACGACACCGAGGTGTGCCGCTGCGAGGAGGTGACCGCCGGGCAGGTCCGTGAGGCGGTCACCGACTTCGGAGCCCGCGACGCGCGGACCGTCAAGCTCCTCACCCGGGCCGGGATGGGGTGGTGTCAGGGCCGCGTGTGCGGTGCGGCCGTGGGCTGCCTGGCGACCGGAGGCGACGGTGCGGTACCGCCGTCGGACGAGCGCCGCCCGCTGGCCGTCCCCGTTCCGCTCGGGGTACTCGGCTCGCTCACGGAATCGGCCGAAGCCGACTGCTGATCACCTTTCACTCACGCCCCATGGGACCCCGTAGTCCCCCACCCCCTGGCTCCAAGCAAGAGTCACACGTCAGAAGGGCTTACCGGCATGACCGCCACCACCTGGAACACCACCCGACCCTGGCGCGGCATCATGGTCGCCACCGCGCTCCCCCTCCGCGCGGACCTCTCCGTCGACGAGGACGCCTACGCCGAGCACGTCCGCTGGCTGATCGGGAACGGTTGCGACGGCGTGGTCCCCAACGGCTCGCTCGGTGAGTACCAGACCCTCACCGACGACGAGCGCGCCCGGGTGGTCCGTATCGCCGTCGAGGCAGCGGGCGACGGGACCCGGGTGATGCCCGGAGTCGCCGCGTACGGAAGCGCCGAGGCCCGCCGCTGGGCCGAACAGGCGGGCGAGGCCGGATGCGGCTCGGTCCTCCTCCTGCCACCGAACGCCTACCGCGCCGACGCGGAGTCCGTACGCGCCCACTACGCCGAGGTGGCCAGGGCCGGGGTGCCCGTCGTCGCGTACAACAACCCCCTCGACACCAGGGTCGACCTCACCCCCGCCCTCCTCGCCCGGCTGCACGGTGACGGGCACATCGTGGCCGTGAAGGAGTTCAGCGGCGACGTCCGCCGCGCGTACCAGCTCGCCGAACTCGCCCCCGATCTCGACCTGCTGATCGGTGCCGACGACGTCCTGCTCGAACTCGCCGTGGCCGGGGCCGTCGGCTGGGTCGCCGGATACCCGAACGCCTTCCCCGCCACCTGCGCCGAGCTGTACCACGCCGCCGTCGCCGGTGATCTGGCCACGGCGCTGCCCCTGTACAGGTCGCTGCACTCGCTGCTGCGCTGGGACTCCAAGACCGAGTTCGTCCAGTCGATCAAGTTGTCCATGGACATGGTCGGGCGCCATGGCGGCCCGGTCCGGCCGCCGCGCGCGCCGCTCGCCGGGGAGGCGGAGGCCGCGGTGCGGACCGCGACCGAGAAGGCCGTCGCCGACGGCCACCGCTGACCGCCGAAAGGAACCCCCCGTGCGTACTCGTCATGTCTTCCACGCCGTCGACTCGCATACCGAAGGCATGCCCACCCGCGTGATCACCGGTGGTGTCGGGGTGATCCCCGGCGCCACGATGGCCGAGCGCAGGCTGCACTTCATCGAGCACCTGGACCACCTCCGTACGCTGCTGATGTACGAGCCGCGCGGCCACTCCGCGATGAGCGGCGCGATCCTCCAGCCGCCCCTCCGCCCCGACGCCGACTACGGTGTGCTGTTCATCGAGGTGTCCGGGCTGCTGCCGATGTGCGGGCACGGCACGATCGGCGTGGCGACCGTGCTGGTCGAGACCGGGATGGTGCCCGTCACCGAACCGGTCACCACCGTCCGCCTCGACACCCCGGCGGGCCTGGTCTCCGTCGACGTGACGATCCACGACGGGGCCGCGACGTCGGTGACACTGACCAATGTGCCCGCGTTCTGCGCGGGCCTGGACCGGAAGGTGGGCGTTCCCGGCCACGGCACGGTGACGTACGACCTCGCCTTCGGCGGCAACTTCTACGCCTTCGTCGAACTCGCCGCGCTGGGCCTGCCGTTCGACCGCGCCCGCAAGGACGAACTGCTGGCCGCCGGACTCGCCATCATGGACGCCATCAACGGCACCGACCGGCCCGTCCACCCCGAAAGCCCCGAGATCGGCGGCGTCAAACACGTGTATCTCGCCGCCCCGGGCTCCGACGCCGTGCGCTCCCGGCACGCCATGGCCATCCACCCCGGCTGGTTCGACCGTTCGCCCTGCGGCACCGGCACCTCGGCGCGCATGGCGCAGCTGCACGCCCGCGGCGAGCTGGCGCTGCACAGCGACTTCGTCAACGAGTCCTTCATCGGTACGCGCTTCACCGGCCGGCTCGTCGGGGAGACGCGGGTCGGCGGGGTGCCGGCCGTCGTCCCCACCATCAGCGGGCGCGCCTGGATCACCGGGACCGCCCAGTACCTCCTCGACCCGGACGACCCCTTTCCCGGGGGTTTCCTGCTGTGACCACCACCCTGTCCCCGGTTGTCTCCCGCGATCCGGCCGACCCCGCCGACCCTTCGCCATCCCCAGCTGGAAGGCCGCCCCGGCGCTCGCGGTCGGCAACACGGTCGTGCTCAAGCCCGCACCCGAGGCCACGGCATGCGCCCAGCGCCTCGCCGAGATCCTCCAGCGGGCCCTGCCCGCCAGGGTGTGCACGGTCGTCCCCGGCGGAGCCGCCGAAGGCGACGCCGTCGTCTCGGCCGCCGATGTCGTCTCCTTCACCGGCTCGACCGCGGTCGGCCAGACGGTCGTCCGAACGGCCACCGCCCGAGGCGTCCCCGTCCAGACGGAGATGGGCGGCCTCAACGCGGCGATCGTCCTGCCGGACGCTGACGCCGAGCGGGCCGCCGCGCACATCGCCGCCGCGATCGCCGGATACGCGGGACAGAAGTGCACCGCGACCAGCCGGGTCATCGCCGTCGGCGCCGCCCTTGGGCCGCTGCGCGAAGCGCTCGCGGAAGCGCTGCGGACCGTGCCCGTGGGCGACCCGGCCGACCCCGCCACGGTGTGCGGACCGCTCATCTCCGAGCACGCCCGCAGGCAGGTCAGCGACGCCTGGGGCGGCGTGTCCGTGCTCACCGGCGGCACCGTCCCCGATGTCTCCGGCTGGTACGCGACCCCCACCCTGGCCGAGCAGGTGCCGACCGGCCACCGGCTGCTGCGTGAGGAGGTCTTCGGCCCTGTCGCGGCCCTGCTGTCGGCCGACGACCTGGCCCACGCGGTACGCGTCGCCAACTCCGTCCCGTACGGCCTGGTCACCTCGGTGCACACGGAGGACCTGGACACGGCGCTGTACGGACTCGACCAGCTCGACACCGGCATGATCCGCGTCAACGCGCCGTCCAGCGGTGTCGACTTCCACCTGCCGTTCGGCGGCGCCAAGTCCTCCAGCCACGGCCCGCGCGAACAAAGGGTCGCCGCACTGGACTTCTACACCGCGAGCCGCACCTACACACTGTCACCAGCCAAAGCAAGGTGACCTCGTACAAGCGTTCCGCGGCGGTACGAAGGGAACTGAGCCCGCCCCGAAGGGGCGTGATGATCCTGGCCGCAGGCCGTTTCCCTTCACCCGGAAGCGGAAGCGGAAGCGGAAGAGAGCGAGCGGCGCGCCAAGCTCTTCAGCGCCAGGATCTCCAGCACCACGGCGCCGGCGAGAGCCAGCGAGACGCAGGCAACGCCGGGCAGGGTGGTCCGGGACAGCAGCAGGCCGCAGCCCACCAGGCCCAGTAAGTGGGTGAGGGCGGCTCGGGGGAGTGCGCGGGTGGCTTTTCCGGCGATGGCCAGGGCCCGCAATCTGCCGCGTACGGCCCACAGGGCGGGGACTATGGCCAGTACGGCGATCCAGCGCAGGCCGAGGTCGGTCGGACCGCTGGGCACGTTGCTGAAGTCGGCCAGGTACAGGCGGGCCAGCGGGGTCAGTGCCACGAGGAAGGACAGGGCGAGCAAGGCCGCCGCCAGGAGGACGGTGAAGCGGAGCAGTGTTTCCGGGCGCCCTGAGCGTCGTAGGAACGCCGCCCCCACCGTGTCCAGGTCCGACAGTGGCACCATGCCCAGGGAGGCAAGACCGTAGAGCGCCGGCCACACGGTCAGCGAGTCCGCCGCCGAGGCGGAACGGGTCAGGACGACCGTGGTGATCAGCGCGGGGCTCATGTTGAGCAGCACCGTCGAGGTGATCCGGGCGTGCTGGACGAGGAGCCGACCGACCGAGGCGCCGCCGCCGGGCGCGGCGGGCAGCCCGCGGGCTGCCAGGCCCAGGCAGGCGGCTTCCGCCCAGGCGCCCCCGGACAGGGCTACGCCGCCCGTCGCGGCCGCGGGGAGGCCGGTCTGCCAGGCGGCCAGGCCGATGAGGGTGGTCGCCGCGATGCGCACACCGGTCGCCGTCGCGATGGGGCGGGTGGTGTCACGGTCGATCAGGCGGCCGTGGAGGTAGCGGCGCAGCGCCACCGCCAGCGGAGCTGTCGTGAAGCAGAGAAGGCAGGTCCGGAAGGCGTCGTGGAGGTTCGCGGGCAGGCCCAGGAGATCGGGGAATCCCGACGAGAGACCTGGTACGGCGGCGAGCGCCAGCATGGCCACGCACCCCGCGAGCCCGGTGCCGAAGGACCGACGCAGCAAGGTGCGCGTCCCGTGGGCGGACAGCTCCGCCACGACCAGGGGCGCCAGTGCCAGGGCGGGGGAGTTGACGACGAAGAGCACGGACAGTCCGGCGCCCAGCGCCGCCAGTGCGGACGCTCCGTCGGGCATCCGCGCCGTGATCGCCACGACCAGGGGGATCTCCCAGGCCAGCATGGACGAGCCGAGCGCGGTCGGCACCCACGAGCGAGCCAGGAGCCGTACCCCGGCCCACTCGGAGGCGCCTGGCGCGTTCCCCTGAGTGGCGGTCACCTCGGCGGTCGGCCTTCCCGGCACGGGCAGCCGTCACGGAACGCGAACGGGGTGAAGTCGAAGGTCAGGGTCTCCGCGTTGACGTACAGGCTCTGTCCGGCGGTGCGGGAGGTGTCCTTGGCCCCGGACACCAGGCCGATGACCTCGTTCACGGCGATGCCCGCGACCATCGACACCAGCGTCCCGGTGAGGCTGCCCGACGTCTCCGGGCGCAGGACGTCGAGGTCGCGGATGCCGACACATTCCATGCACGGAGTCCGGCCCGGGATCATGGTCGGGCCGACCCGGGCGCCCTTGTTGGTGATGCCGATCTGCCCGAAGGGCACCCCGGTGCGCAGGCTGGCTTCGTTGGACCAGCGGATGGCCTTGTTGCGGGGGCGGTCGTAGGCGTTGAAGAAGAAGTCGGCTCCGTCGACCAGCTTGACGATGTCGTCGGCGGACTCGACGCGCGTGTGATGGGGGAGGAAGCGCGACCGGGAGTTCTGCAGGGCCAGGTGACGCTCCAGCGCCTTCAGCTTCGGTACGCCGACGTCCTGCTCGTCGAAGGTGGGGTGGGTGGGCAGATTCTCCTCGGCGAAGGTGTCGAAGTCGACCGCCTCCAGCGTGCCGATGCCCGCCGCGTTCAGCAGCCGCAGGAGAGTGGTGCCGCCCGCTCCCGTGCCGATGATCACGATCCGGGCGTCGCGCAGTCGGCGCATGCCCGTGTAGCCGTCCCAGTCGTCACGGTCGTACAGCCGCAGGTGGTTGATCTGCCGGCTCCAGCGCCGCAGGTCGTCCGCGTCGAGCGGCGGGGTGACCGCCGCGTCGTCCAGGACGCCCTGGGAGTCGAGGGCCGCCAGCCAGTCGTCGGTCTCCGGGTAGCGCTCGCGGAGGTCGTCGAGGGTGCGGGAGCCGTCGAGCGCCAGGACGAAGGAGACCATCTCCTCGGTCGGATCGGTGATCCGGAACTTCTCCGGTCCGATCCCTATGTACAGGTGGGGCTCGCCTTCGACGTGGTAGATCCGCAGGAATTCCTTGATCCGGGGGCGCCGCATCCAGCTTCTCCTTAGGTGAGTGGCGCGGTGGTGGTGGGTGGTGATGGGGGGCGGACCGTGGCGGGGAGCCTGCCGGCCGGCTCCCCGCCACGGTCCTCAGTACGGGCGGCTCGTCAGATGACGTTGGTGTGCCACTCCTTGACGAGGCCCTCCTCGTGCACGGGCTCGATCCTCATGGCATTCCTCCTTCCTTTCGGGTCGTCGGTGTTGGGGTTGGGTTGCTCGCGCCTTGCCGAAGGGAGTCGTCCGCTACGGCCGGTACGAACTCTGTGGGGGTGCCCTCATCGCTCACCGGTCGCGACGCCGAGTGCCCGCTCGCGGGCGGCGGCCATGGCCTGTTCGGGGCCGTCTCCGAGGCCGACGCTCCACAGTTCGCGGCCCTCGACCTCGCACCGGGCGTAGGCGATGGTCCGCTCGGCGGTCCCGGTCGTCCGGGGCCGGGTGTGCGACTCCAGCACGGTGACGGGCACCCCGGGCCGCTCGGGGCGGACGGCGGGCACCGGGGTCAGGTACTCCTCCTCGAACAGCTCCAGCAGCTTGTCGGCGGTGACCTCACCGCCCACCTCGTCGATCCGCCGCTGCACCAGCCGCCCGAACTCGATCTGCAACCCGCGGGGCAGGTCGAAACCGTGGATCTGCTGGAGCACATAGGCCGGTCCGGCCTTGCCGGACTGGGAGTTGACCCGCACCACCGCTTCATAGGTACGCCCGACGTCCTTCGGGTCCAGCGGCAGATACGGCACGGCCCACGGGTACGCGCCGAGCGGGACCCCCGCCGCGCGGGCGTCGCGCGCGAGCGCCTCCATGCCCTTCTTGATGGCATCCTGGTGGGTCCCGGAGAACGCGGTGTACACCAGTTCCCCGCCGTAGGGGTGGCGCGGGTGGACCGGCAGCCGGTTGCACTCCTCCACCTCCCGCTTGACCGCGTCGATGTCGGAGAGGTCGATCATCGGGTCGACGCCCTGGGTGAGCAGGTTCAGTGCCAGGGTCACCAGGCAGACGTTGCCGGTGCGCTCGCCGTTGCCGAAGAGGCAGCCCTCGATGCGGTCGGCTCCCGCCATGTATCCCAGTTCGGCCGCCGCGATGCCCGTGCCCCGGTCGTTGTGCGGATGCAGCGACAGCACCACCGACCCGCGGTTGTCGAGGTTCCGGTGCATCCACTCGATCGAGTCCGCGTACACATTGGGCGTGGACGTCTCCACCGTCGCGGGCAGGTTCATGATGGTGGGATGGTCCGGCGCCGGCTGCCAGACCTCGTTGACGGAGTTGCAGATCTCCAGGGCGAAGTCCAGTTCGGTGCCGGTGTACGACTCCACCGAGTACTGGAACGTGAACTCGGTCCCCGGCATGGCGTCGGCCTGCTTCACACACTGCCGCGCGCCCGCCACCGCCAGGTCCCGCACCCCGGCCCGGTCGAGCTGGAACACGACCCTGCGCTGGAGCGTGGAGGTCGAGTTGTACAGGTTGATGACGGCGTTCCGTGCCCCGCCCAGGGCCTCGAAGGTGCGCTCGATGAAGTCCTCCCGCGACGGTGTGACCACCTGGACGATGACGTCCTCGGGGATCAGGTCCTCCTCGACGAGGGTGCGGGCGAAATCGAAGTCCGCCTGGCTCGCGGTGGGGTAGCCGATCTCGATCTCCTTGTAGCCCAGGGCCACCAGGAGGCGGAACATGCGCAGTTTGCGTGCCGGGTCCATCGGGTCGGCCAATGCCTGGTTGCCGTCCCGCAGGTCGACCGAGCACCACTGCGGGGCCCGGGTGATGACGGTGTCCGGCCAGCTGCGGTCCGGAAGGTCGATCGGCGGATAAGCCCGGTAACGGGAGACGGGCATACCGCTGGGCTGCTGGATCGCGACATCCCTCATGCGGGGCATCCACCCTTCTGGTCGACTGCTGATGTGGGCTGCTCCTCAGTGGTGTGGCCTGACGCGGCACGCTCGGCGAGCGTCACACCACCCGCCGACCACAGTCGCGCGGGGACCTCACGGACCAGGACCCGGATCTGTCCGTCCGTCACCCCCAGGGAGTCGCGCACCACGCGGTGCACGGCGGCCATCAGCCCGCGCAACTGCTCCGCGGGGCGGCCCTCGGCCACGGTCACCTCGATCAGCGGCATGTCGGTGCTCCACGGTCGACCGGAAAGGGAAAGGGAAAGGGGAAGACGAGGACGGGGGACTCGCCCCCGGCCACCGCATTCGAGCACACGGCATCGGGGCGGTGGCGTGGGGTTTCCACTCAGTGCAAGAGCTTCCGCCGTACGCACTGATCCGTTTCTACGGTCGTTCCGCGGACCGGCGACAAGGAGCGGAAGAGATGCGGAAGTTCACCGTGCACCAGGGGACGGCGGTGCCGTTGCGCCGTACCAATGTCGACACCGACCAGATCATCCCGGGCGAGTACTGCAAACGCATCGGGCGCACCGGGTACGCCGACGCGCTCTTCGCCGAGTGGCGGGATGACCCCGGCTATCTCCTGGCCCGGCCCGAGTACGCGCGGGGGAGCGTGCTGATCGCCGGAGCGGGCTTCGGGATCGGCTCCTCCCGGGAGCACGCCGTATGGGCCCTGATGGATCACGGGTTCCGGGCCGTCCTGGCACCGTCGTTCAGCGACATCTTCTGGGGCAACGCCATCGGCAACGGGCTGCTCCCGGTCCGGATCACGCAGGCGGCGACCGAGCGGTTCTGGGCGCTCGTGGAAGCGGACCCCACCACCGTCTTCACCGTCGACCTCGAACAGTGCCGGGCGGGCGCGGTCGGTGTCCGCGTCCCTTTCGCCCTGGACGAGTACAACAAGTACCGGCTCCTCAACGGGCTCGACGAGATCGGGGCCACGCTCCTGCACGACGAGGCGATCGAAGCGTACGAGCGGCGCCGGCCGGGCTGGCTGCCCCGCACCCGGTGAGCCGCGTGCGGGGCGCCCAGCGGGCCGCGGATGCCACGTACGCGGTGGGCCGTCGCCGGGCGCGCGACAGGCCGTGCGTCAAGGCGTGCGTCAAGCCGTACTTCAGTGCCCCGTACGGCCCGCTCGGCGCCCCGCCATTCGAAGCTCGGCGGCCGAACTCCCCGACCGACGAACGAAGTTCGGTACGCGTGGACGCCCGCGGTATGGATACCTAGCATCCCCGTCCATGACCGAATCTCACGCTCGCGCTCGCCTCTACGGGGGAACTCTGCCCGTCCTCGCCGCGGCCTGTCTCTGGGGAACTGTCGGGCCCGCGCAGGTCTGGGCCGATTCCGGCGCCGACCCGGTGGCCCTGGGGGCGTTACGGCTGCTCATCGGCGGTCTGGTGCTTGCCCTGGCGGCGCTGCTCACGCCCGGCTGGAGCGCGGGGCTGCGGTTGCTGCTGACCCGGCCGGTGTGGCCGTGGATCGCGCTCGCCGCCCTCGCGACCGCCGTCTACCAAGCCGGATTCATGTTCGCCGTCAGCCGGACCGGTGCCGCCCTGGCCACGGCCGTGGCCCTCGGGGTCGCCCCCGTCGCCACCGGGCTCTGCTCCCGGGTGGTCACCGGTGAACGGATCACTACGGCCTGGACGATCGGCACCGCCTCGGCGATCGTCGGATGCGCCCTGCTGCTCGGTCCGGGCAGCTCACAGGTGGCCGTCGCCGGTGTGGTCCTCGGCGTTGTCTCCGGTATCTGCTACGGCCTGTACACGGTGGCCGCGAAGCGGCTCTCCGATCGCGGGGCCAACATGCCGGCCGCCGTCTCCTTGACCCTGCTGGCCGGGGGCGTCGTCCTGCTGCCGGCCGTCGTACGGGACAGCGACGGGCTCGCGACCGGCTCCGGCCCGCTGCTCCTGGTCTGGCTGGGGGTGGCCGCCACCGCCGCCGCGTACATGCTCTTCGTGAACGGGCTGCGCCGGGTGACCGCCGGCACGGCGGGCACGCTCAGCCTGGCGGAGCCGCTCGTGGCCGCCGTACTCGGTCTGCTGGTGCTGGGCGAACGGCTGTCCGCACTGGCCGGAACAGGGATGGCCCTGCTGCTCGTAGGGCTGGTATCAGTGAGCGTGCCACCCGGCGCCCCGCGCCGCCTGTGGCTTTGGATGCGATGGTCGTCCGTGAGTACGCCAAGCGATCCTCCGGGCGTCTTCGACGGGCCCGCATCCGGCGCGTCCTCCCCGCCGCACGACCGTGACCTGAATCCGGTCACTCTTGACAAACAGATATGAACTCATCCCACGCTGGGGCATCCTGCCTCTGAGATGCCGTGCTGTGTGGAGTTCCGGGGGGAACGGGTGGAACTGGACGACCTCGACTGCCTGCTGCTGCGCGAGATACAGCGGGACGGTCGCCAGACCAATCGGGACCTGGCCGCCACCGCCGGTGTGGCGCCGTCCACCTCACTGGAACGCCTGCGCTCCCTCCAGCGCCGCGGGGTCCTCAAGGGCTTCACCGCCGAGGTGGACCTCGAAGCCATCGGCCGCCCGATCCAGGCCCTGATCTCCGTGCGAATCCGGCCACCGTCCCGCAAGGTCCTGGAGGGGTTCCGCGAGTGGGTGCGGATGCGCCCGGAGGTGGTGGGCATATTCGTGACCACCGGCAGCGACGACTTCCTGATCCACATGGCGGTGCCCGACACCGACTACCTGTACGACTTCGTCATCGACGAGCTGACGGAGCGGCGGGAAGTCGCCGACGTCCGTACCTCCATCGTCTACGAACGCCTGGAGTCCCGCATCCTCCTGCCCCTCGGCCCCCGGAAGACGGACCGGAGCCGGCACCCGGGCGGTGAGCCCCGAAGGCCCCGCCCCGGCAAGCCCGACTGGGCCTGACGAGGGTCCGCTGTACGCACGAGGGTTCCGCTGTACGGACCGTACAGCGGAACCTGCGGCAGACGGCGTACCCCGCTAGACCGCCCAACCACCCCCGGCCAGCGCCCTGCTCAGGGACGCCCGCGCCAGGCGTGCCACTACCGCGCAGTCCATGGCGTCCAGTTCGTCGGACATCACCTCGACGGCGATCGACGTCACCCGCCGCGAGAGCAGCAGCGCCCTCAGGACGCCGTGGATGTCGGCGGTCCCCTCGCCCGGCAGCAGCCGCAGGTGCCTGGCCTCGTGGCGTGGGTCCGGGTGGGGATCGGGACGCGTGTCGCAGATCTGCACGGAGAGCACCGCGTCGGTGGCCAGCGCCGCGATGTCCTCGGCCCCGACTCCTGTCCGCTCGCAGTGCCAGGTGTCGATCAGCAGCCCGCCGTTGGGCCGGTCGGAGCGTTCGACGATCTCCAGTGCCCGGCGCAGGGAGGGGACACCCCCGTACGGCATGAACTCCAGCGGTACGACCAGCTCCGACTCCTCGGCCCGTCGGCACAGGCGGGCGTACTCGGGTGCCAGGTCCACCTCCTCGGCCTCCGTGTCGGGCAGACCGGCGTTGACGGCGCGGGCGCCGAACGCTTCGGCCATGTGGAAGACCGTGTCCTCCTCTTCCCGCGCCGCCACGCTGCCCGGCCTGGCCCATGAGCGCAGCAGCTCCACTTCGCACACCTGGAGCCGGTGACGAGTCAGCAGCTCCCGTACGGTCTCGTCGGACCAGCCCCGGGAGCGGGCCCGGACGTAGTCGTCGACCCGCAGTCCGATCCCGTCGAATCCGGCGGCGGCAGCCGCCCGCACTCTGTCCTCAAGCTCGGCGGAGCGCAGTGTCATCGCGCTGAGGACGGACCCGACCCGCGTGCGCCGCCCCTCGGACGGCGCACTTCGCACCTCGGTGCTGGCCACTTCGGGTCAGGTCCTCTTCTGCGCGAGGATCAGGAGGCCGTCGGGCATGGCCGGGCGGACCAGGCCCTTCACCGTCAGGCCCGCCTCGGTGAAGGCCCGGCTCCAGCCGCCCTCGTCCAGCAGGTACTGGCCCATCACGGCGTGCACCAGGGCGAACTCGGGGCCGAAGACGTCGTCGGTGGCCTTGGAGCTGGGCGCGGCGGTGACCTCGGCCGCCAGCACATGGGCGCCCACGGGCAGGCGGTCGGTCAGCTCCCGCAGGTAGGCCACGAGCGCGTCGAAGCCCTTCTCGTAGACCTCGTGCAGGAAGAAGAAGGTGACCGCCAGCTGGACGTCCTCCAGCCCCCGGATCGACGCGACGTCGCTGCCGTCGGCCTCGATGACGTCGATGACCGCGCCCTTGCCCGCCGCCTCGATCTCGCGCCGGGCCTCGGCCACCGCCTCCGGGCTGATGTCCACGCCCAGTCCCCGGCAGCCGAGCTGGTCGTGCAGCGTGATCAGGAAGTGCGCGTTCCCGCAGCCGATGTCGGCGACCCGGTCGAACTCCAGCCCGCTGAGCAGCTTGACCACCTCGGGCTGCACGTCCTGCTTGCCGAGCAGCGCCGAGCCGACCGCCACCCACTTGCCGTCCCGCAGCACCTCCTCGCGGTAGGTGGCCGCGTTGGTCAGCAGGTCGCCGAAGCGGCGCAGGGGCTCGCTGTAGCCGCCCGCCAGCCACACCAGATAGCCCCGGTCCTCGTACAGGCTCCGGCCCAGCTCGGTCAGGTGATAGCGGTCGCCGTCCAGACGCAGCACACCGCGCTGCGACAGGTAGCGGAACAGTCCCTCGGACAGGAACCGGTTCGCGCCGGCCTCCGCCGCGGTCAGTCCCCGCTCGGCGAGCCGGGTGAGGGAGCCGGTCATGTCGAGCGCGGCGAAGGTCGAGGTCAGGACGTGGCCCCGGATCAGGTCGAAGGCGGGGCGTCCGGCGGCGGTACGGCTGGTCACGGGTGACTCCTTGTGGGTGTTGGGGTGCGGAGGGGCGTCCGGCCGCTGCGGACGCAGCAGCCGGGTCGCGTTGCGGTGGAGGATCAGGGCGGACTCGTCGGGGCCCAAGCCCAGCGCGGCGACCGTGCGCATCGGTTCCCGGTCGCTGAGGTCGAACGGCGCGTCGGTGCCGAGCAGCACCTGCCCGGCGCCCACCTCGGCGACCAGGGCGGCCAGTTGGGCGGAGGAGAACACAGCGGTGTCGTAGTAGAGGCGGTCGAGTGTCCAGCTCGGCGGCCGCAGGGTGCGGCGCGCCGCGGGCTTGGTGCGCCAGCCCAGGTCGAGTCGGCCGCGCAGTGCGGGCAGACAGCCCCCTCCGTGCGCCAGGCACAGCACGGGCTCGTGGCGCTCCAGGGTGCCGCCCAGCAGCAGGCGGGACACGGCCAGTGCCGTCTCCATCGGATAGCCCACCAGTTGCGGCAGCCAGTAGCGGTCCAGCCGCTCCAGTGCCGGGGCGGTGGACGGATGCAGCAGGGTGAAGACCCTGGTCCGCCCGAGCAGTTCCCACAGACGGTCGTTGACCGGGTCGTCGCACTCGCGGCCGAGCCCCCGGGTGCCGCACGCCAGGCCCGGCATGCCCAGCTCCCGCAGACACCGATCCGCCTCGGTGGCCGCGGCCCTGGACCCGATCGGCACCGTCCCCAAAGGTGTCAGCCGCTCCGGGGCCGACGCACAGAATCCGGCCAGCGCGTCGTTCCCCTCGGCGATGATCTCCCGTACGAACACCTCGTGCAGGGCCGTCGAGCAGGTCAGGAACGGCGGCAGCGAGACCGCCTGTCGGTGCACGCCTGCCTCGTCCATACGGGCCAACCGCGCCGCCACGTCGTACTGCTCCGGCGGGCAGGGGACGGGTACGTCATCTTGCCCCAGCCCGGACACCCGGCGGTCCAACTGGACCACGCCGGAGGCCAGCCGGGAGAGGTCGGCGAGGCGCCGGTCGGCCAGGAAGCGCAGGATGGGCAGCGGCATGGCGTGGGAGTGGATGTCGTAGTGGCCGCGCGCGGTAGGGTTCTCGGCGCGCACCGCCCGGCCCGCGCCGCTCACCGTCCGGCCTCCGGCGCCGGCGCCACACTCCACTCGGCGACCGCCATCCCGGTCACCCACGCGTGGATCGGCTCGTACGCCGTCACCGTGACCGGACCGGCCACCGCGCCCGCCAGCGCGAGCCAGCTGCGGATCTCGTGCGCCCCGTTGCCCGCCTGCTCCAGCTCGGCGTCGCGCAGGCTCCACACCTCGTCCAGGGCGCCGCGTTCCAGCCGTTCCAGGAACCAGCGGTCGAAGCCCTCGTCGATGTCCCCGGTGCGCTCGGTGCCGATCCAGTGCGACAGCCCCCCGGCGGCCACCACGGCCACCCGGTCGACGGCCGCGCAGTTCTCGATGGCGAGGCCCAGCGCACGCCCGAAGTCGTACCAGGCACGCAGGGGCAGCATCGGCGCGACCGCGCAGTTCTGCAGGACCGGCACGAGCGGCAGCTCACCCGTCGGAGCGAGAGCGTGGTAGATCGTCATGACGCCGTGGTCAAGGTCGAGGCGCTCCGAGAAGGAGGTCATCCAGCCCTGCCCGAGCAGCCCGTCGGCCACGGAGCGGGCCAGGGCACCGTGTCCGGGCACCTCCCCCCGCGGGATCGGCAGCCACGGCTCGGCGGGGCCGGAGTGCTGCTCGGACAGGCCGATGCAGCACTGGGGGAAGTTCTCCAGGAAGAAGTTGGTGAAGTGCTCGTTGGAGAGCATCACCACGGCCTCCGCCCCCGCCTCGCGCGCCCGCCAGGCGGCCCGCTCCAGCGCCCCGGTGAACCGCTCGGCCTGCCCGCGCGGCGCGGAGTCGGCGGCCGCCAGCATCATCGGCGCGTGGGAGGCGGCGAACGCCGCTACGACGCGCGCCATGGCGTCACCCCCTGTGCGCCCCGCGCGGAGCTCCCGTGGCGGCCCGTGGCCAGCATCCGCCGGTAGCCGTCGCGGGTGATGCCCAGCGAGCGCGCGAGCGCGTTGATGAGCACCGGGTGCACACCCCGGTCCGCCAGTCCGCGCAGATCCCCGGCCTGGAGCAGCGCCGTATCGGACTCCGGCAGGTCGGGCGGGACCACAGCCGACGCTCCCCGCCGTATCCGGTCGAAGACGGCTCGCTGCAACGCGTAGCTGTCCAGGGCGCCGGCCTCGTACCGCCGCGCCGCGCTCATCGCGCCGCCCCCGTCGCCGCCGGGCTGACCGTCCCGTCGATGTCCATCACCACGGCCTTCGGCTCGGTGAAGAACTCCCGGCTGTGGGCGCCCCCTTCACGCCCGATGCCGGACTCCCCGACGCCACCGAACGGCGCGCGCAGGTCCCGTATGAAGTAGCAGTTCACCCAGACGGTTCCGCCGCGCAGCGCCGCCGCCGTCCGGTGGGCCCGCCGCAGGTCCTCGGTGAACACCATGGCGTTGAGCCCGTACGGGGTGGTGTTCGCCAGGCGAATGGCCTCTTCCTCCGTGTCGAAGGGGGTGACCACGGCCACCGGACCGAAGATCTCCCGCTGGAGGACGGCGGCTTCGGCGGCGGCGTCAACGACCACGGCCGGCCGGATCAGCCGTGCGTCGTCCGGGTCGGGGCCGCCCACCAGGAGCCGCCCCTCGGGGCCTCCGTCGAGGCGGCCCAGGAATCCTCGTACCTTCGTCTGGTGCTCCGCCGACGCGAGGGGCCCGATGTCGGTGTCGGCCTGCGCCGGGTCGCCCACGCGCAGCGCATCCGCGGCAGCGGCGAATCGTGCCAGGAACTCCTCGTGAACCGCGCGTTGCACGTAGATCCGGCTGCCCGCCAGACACACCTGCCCGGCGTTCATGTAGGCGGCGGACACCGACCAGGACACCGCCCGGTCCAGGTCGCAGTCGGCGAAGACCAGGTTCGCGGCCTTGCCGCCGAGCTCCAGGCTGAGCGGCGTCAACCGGTCCGCGGCCGCCCGGGCGATGGCGCGCCCGGTGGCGGACTCGCCGGTGAAGGTGATCCGGTCGACGCCCGGGTGCGACACCAGGAACTCCCCGGCCCCCGCGGGCCCGTGCCCATGCAGCACGTTGAGCACCCCCGGCGGCATCCCCGCCTCCAGGGCGAGCCGGGCGAGTACGGTCGCGGAGGCGGGGCTCTGCTCGGCGGGCTTGAGGACCACGGTGTTGCCGTACGCGAGCGCCGGTGCGACCTTCCAACTCTCCAGCATCAGCGGGAAGTTCCACGGCGCGACGGCCGCGACCACGCCCGCTGGCTCGTACCGGGTGTAGATGTGCGTCCCGTTGTCGGCCGGCAGTGCCTCGGAGGCCGTCAGCCGCGCGTGGTCAGCGAAGAACCGGAAGTTGGCCGCGGCTCGTGGCACGTCCTTGGACCGCGCCTGCGCCAGGGGCCGTCCCATGTCCCGGCTGTCGGCGGCCGCCAGTTCTCCGGCGCGCTCCTCGATCAGGTCGGCCAACCGGTGCAGTATCCGGCCCCGGACCGCGTGGCCCATGCGCGGCCACTCCCCGGAGTCGAAGGCCTGCCTGGCCGCGGACACGGCCCGGTCCGCGTCCTCGCGCCCGCCCTCCGCCACGTCCGCCCAGGCGGCGCACCGCCACGGATCGACCGAGTCGAAGCGCCGCCCGTCGCTCGCCTCGGTTTCCTTCCCGTCGATGACGTGCCCGAAGAGCTCCCCGCTCATGAGCGATCTCCCGTGGCGGTCAGCGAGACCGACCCGAGCGAGGAGAAGACCGCGGTGGCCGTCGAACCGGCCGCGAAGGGCGCGGCGTCGGTCACACCGCCGGTCAGCACCGTCCATCCCGGCTCGATCCGCAGCCCGCGGCGGGCCAGCACCCGCGCGGCGAACACCAGCGCGCGCACCGGATCGCCGAGCACATCGGCCCCGGCCCCGCTGCCCGCCACACCGCCGTCGACCTCGATCCGGCAGCTCTCCTCCCGCAGGTCGCGACTGGCGTCCGGCTCACCGCCCCCGTCACCGAGGGCGTAGAAGGCGCTGGACCCGTTGTCCGCGACCACGTCCGGGAGCGTGAACCGGTAGTCGAGGAACCGGCTGTCGATGACCTCCAGACCGGCCCGTACCCCGCCGATCGCCCGCCGGGCACGCGCCTCGTCCGCCGTCCCGTCCAGGGGCGCCGCCATCTCGTACGCGATCTCCGGCTCCACGCGGGGATGGATCAACCCCCCTACGGGGACGGCCGCGCCGCTCGGCCGCACCATCCGATCGGTGAGCCAGGCGACCAGCGGCTCCGACACCCCCATCCGCCGCTGCTTGGCCCGGGAGGTCAATCCGAGCTTCACCCCCACCAGCCGCTCTCCGCGAGCCAGCCGCACCCGCAGCGCCGCGTCCTGCACCAGATACGCCGACTCCACGTCCAACTCCGGCCATTTCGCGGTCAGCGGCGCCAGCGCGGTCGCGGAATCCTCCGCGTCGAGCAGCAGCCGCGCCGCCTCCACCACATCGGTTGCCACAGGGCGCACCTCCACCTACGGGCCTGACAGGACCCGGACATCATCAGCAACGGCGGCAGGCCTTCCGGCCGGGGACTTCCACTCATCGAAAACCCGGTTCGCGCGGTTCCACTGAGCGGGCGCCGCCTCCCGCCGGACGCCTTGCATGCCGCACCCTCACGTCGCCCGTGAGGACAGGCGCCGCCTCACAGGACGCGGAGCGGTGACGGGAGGGAACGCACATCGTTCAGAGCGGTACGAGTACCGACCGCACCGGGCCGAACGAATGGGAGGCGCGAGAGGAAGCCGAAACGCATCCGTTCAATGACGGTGGCCAACGCGCGCCGACGCCTCTTACGTTCGCTCCCAGGGGGCTGTTCCCTCGTGGACGTATCGGCTTTGACGGGGGCTCGGCTGTGCGAACCGCACCCGCCCCTGAGCGTCCAGATGCTCGGGAGAAAGGCCAGGGGGATGGCGGGCAATGCTCAACAGGTCGGAGAGTCGGTCACCAGTCGGGTGCTGGCGGTACTGGGGACGTTCGATGCGTGGCATCAGAATCTGTCCCTTACGGAGATCGCGCGCCGGGCCGGGATTCCCATCGCCACGGTCCACCGGCTGCTGTCCGAACTGGAGAAATGGCGAGCCGTGGAACGCGGGTCCGACGGCCGCTACCGCATAGGGCTGCGCATCTGGGAGCTGGGAAGCCTGACCGCCGCCCGCACGCGGCTGCGGGAGGTCGCGCTCCCTTACCTGCACGCTTTGTACCAGGCGACGCGGGCCGATGTGTTCGTGGCGGTCGCGGACGACGGTGACGCGGTGTACGTGGAGCGGTTCGTGTCGCCGTCCCTGCCCAGGGGCGAGAGGGGCCCGCGCCCTCCCATGCGGCAGCCCATGGACCAGTCGGCCGCGGGCCTCGCGCTGCTGGCCTACCGGGAGAACGAGCACCACCGGCACGCGGGCCGCGCAACTGCCGGGACGCTGGACGAAACGCTGCGCAAAGTACGGCGCCAGGGATGCGCCGTACTGCCCGAGCCCGGCAGCTGGGAGGTGACGTCCATCGCCGCGCCGGTACTCGGCGGGAACGGCTACGCGGTCGCGGCCCTGGGCGTCTCCGCGCGGGCTCCCCAACGGGTGGAACGCTGGCGCGAGCCTTTGCTGTCCGCCGCCTCGGGGATGCAACGCATGCTGCTGGGCCGAGCCGACGACGAAGCCGCCCGATCGGGAAGCGAAGCTGTCTGAAGGGGGCTGCCCGCGATCCTCGTCCGCGTGATGCTCCACGCCTGACGCCTGACGCCTGACGCTGACGCCTGACGAGGGCGGCGTCCTCCGTTGATCCTTACGCCGCCTCCGGCAGGCCACCGAGCGGTTCAGGGCCTCGCGCCCGCCCCCCCTGCTGGAGCACCGCGTCGCAGCCGGCTGCCTCGGCCGCGCGACCGGCTGCGACCGGCCGCGGCTTTCCGCGACCACAGCGGAGCCGCGTCAGTCCAGGCAGAACTCGTTGCCCTCAGGGTCGGCCATCACGATGTAGCCGGCGCTCATCGGGGGAGCGGGCTCATCGCGACGTACCCGCGTCGCTCCCAGCGCGAGAAGCCGGTCGCACTCGGTCTCCAGGGCCGCCATCCGCTCCTCTCCCTCCAGTCCGGGAGCCGCGCGGACGTCGAGGTGGACGCGGTTCTTGGCGACCTTGTCCTCCGGCACCTGCTGGAAGAACAGGCGTGGGCCGTGCCCGTCCGGGTCCTCGATGGCCGACTTCGTGTTGCGCTGCTCCTCCGGTACGCCGATTCGCGCCAAAAAGTCGTCCCACGCGGCAAAGGGGTCTGCCCTGTTCGAGCGAAGCCGAGAACTTGGGGATGGGTCGGCGCCCTCGGGCAGGTCGACTCCGGGCGGACCAGGGTGGACGTAGCCCAGTACGTCGCGCCAGAAGGACGACAGCGCCCGCGGGTCGTGGGCGTCGAAGGTGACCTGGATGTGGCGGCTCATCGGATTGCTCCGTTCGTAGCGGGTTTCCTGTGCGCGTAGAGGTCGCGCAGCAGGCAGACCTCGGACAAGTGGTGGATCAGCTCGCGGTGGATGTGCAGCACCAGTTCGGCCATGGACACCTCGGGGAAGGGCTCCGTCGCGCCGACCGGGGCCCGGAGTTCAGCGTCGCTGAGGCCGCGCACCCCGGCCAGCCAGGCGTCGAGCTGGGCGTTGAGCTGGTCGAGTGCGGTGGCCGCGCTGCCGGTGTACTCCCACGTCTCGTACGACGCCGCCGGCGCGCCGAAGTGCGCCGCGTTACGCGTGGCGAGCACGCCGACGATGACGTGAGCGAGCCGCCAGGCGATCGTGGTGAAGGCGGCGGGGACCGGCTCCGGGAAGGTGTAGTCCACCGTGAAGTCCCCGGCACCGAACCGCCCGGGCACCGTCGAGCTGCCGCGCGGCCGCACGCTCCAGGCGTCCGGCACCGGCGACCAGAAGTACTCGTCGTCGGTGAGGCCGTCGAGTCGGGCTCGGAGCTGATGGTTCCAGTGGAACTCCCACTGCTCGCGCAGCGTCCGGTTCCAGTCGAGTTCGTCTGCGTCCATGGAGCCACCCTGGCACCCCTAGCGGACAGGATCGGTCCGCTATTTCTGGCAGGGTGGGCGACATGGATGAGGCAATCGGTGCCGAGCGGGGTACGACGGAGCGGGTGCTCACCCTGCTCGGGCTGCTGCAGCAGCGCCAGATCTGGACCGGCCCCGAGCTCGCAGACCGGCTCGGGGTCACACCGCGCACGGTACGGCGCGACGTCGAGCGGCTGCGCACGCTCGGCTATCCGGTGCATGCCAGCCAGGGTGTCGGCGGCGGCTACCAGCTCGGCCCGGGGCAGGACCTGCCGCCGTTGCTTCTCGACGACGAGGAGGCGATCGCGACCGCGGTCTCGCTGCTCGCCGGCGCGGGCGGCGCGGTCGCCAGCGCCGGCGACGCCGCACTCCGGGCGCTGACCAAGCTCGACCAGGTGCTGCCCATCCGGTTGCGGCACGAGGTGCGCGCCCTCTCCGGCTCGGTGGAGTTCTTCGGCGGCGGCCGTACCCCGGTCGACCCCGAAGTGCTCATGACGCTGGCCAGAGCCTGCCGCGACGAGGTCGAGGCCGGCTTCGACTACGCTCCCCGAGACGTCGACCGGCAGGTGCCCCCAGGGAGCGGGGTACGGCGGCGGGTCGAGCCCTACCGCCTGGTCGCCTCCGACCGGCGCTGGTACCTCCTCGCCTACGACCTCGATCGCGACGACTGGCGCAACTTCCGCGTCGACCGGATGACCGAGGTGTCCGCACGGACCTGGCGTTTCCGCCCGCGCGCGGCGCCCGACGCGGCGACGTACGTACAAGAGGGCGTGGCGAGCCGGGTCTACGCCCACCAGGCGCACTTCCTCGTGCACGCGTCTGCCGACACGGTGCGCGCGCAGATCCCGGCGTCGGCGGCCGTCGTACGACGGCGGGGGAGCGAGCTCTGCGAGGTGCTCAGTGGCGCCGGCAACCTCGACTTCGTGCTCATGCACGTGCTCCTGCTGGGGCACGACTTCGAGGTACTCGACCCTCCCGGGCTCGGGAAGCGCTGTCGCGTGCTGGCGGAGAAACTTCTGGCGGCCGGTGCAACGATCTCATCGGTGCCGGACATAGAGAAGACATGAGCCGCGACCACGCCGGGGCCGAGACGCACCTCCGCTTCTCCCACGTCTCCCACGTCTCCCACGTCTCCCACGTCTCCCACGTCTCCCACGTCTCCCACGTCTCCCACGTCTCCCACGTCGAGCACGTCGAGCACGTCGAGCACGCCGAGCACGCCGAGCACGCCGAGCCGATTCTCTCGCTTCGCCATACGCCGGGCCGACCAGGCCGACCAGGCCGACGACGCCGCAGACAGCACCTCCTCACCCACCTCCTCCTCCCCCGTTTCCTCCTCCGCCTCTGACACGAACCGACCGTCTGGGTACGCGAAACCGACTGTCCGGGCGCGCGAGCGGACCGCCGAAATGCGGTTGTCCGCCATTGCGGCACCGCATTACCTTGCCGATGTGGATCTCTTCTCACGCTCTTGGACGGCGTTGCGCACGGCGGTCGCCGAGCTCCCGGACGAGGACTTCGCACAGCCGTCCGGCTGTACCGGCTGGCTCGTGCGGGACCTGGTGTGTCATCTGGTCATCGACGCTCAGGACGTCCTGATCACCCTCGTGACCCCCGCCGAAACGGAACCGACCCGCGACGCGGTGACGTACTGGGACGTCGCACCTCCCGGACGCGGCGGAACCGCCCGCGGAGGGGCTTGCCCGGTCCCGCGAGATGCTGGAGAAGATCGCCGGGACCGGATTCCCCGCGTCGTTCTCCGACAAGGACGCGCTGCTGGTCGGCACCGGACGGCGTGCCCCGACCGACGCGGAGAAGGCCGAACTGGGCGAGCTGGCCGGGCAACTCCCGCTCGTCCTCGGATGACCGTCTAGCTGGACGGGACTCTTCGGCGCGGGCACACGGTGGGCGGTGAGCTACCCCGGCACCTACCCGCTGTACGTGCCGCAGTGCCCCCGCAGCCGCACGTACAGCTCCCGGCACCTCAGCCGTTCTGGTGCCGTCGGCGCCATGCGCGTCCACGGTCCGCGATGGGCCGGCGCCGCCACCGGTGGGGTGGCCAGCGAACGCATGGACGCCCCCTCACCGGCGCCTGAGGGAATCCGGCGAACCCTGCGCATCGGACCAGGGTGGACGGCCCGCGAACCGGACTGTTGCCGCTCATTGGCCGAGCCGAGGTAGGGCCGGGTCGGGCCAAGGCGGGGCCGGTCTTCCGTAAAGCAATCAGCGCCGTCGTAAGTCGCGCCTGTTTCACCTGGCCTAACGGCTCGGACCATCCCCGGGGCATAAGCGGCCTGCCTGCGAAGGCCGTAACGACGTAATGGCCGGGCATGTGTGTCCGCGGTAGGTGTATGACGTAAGCAACGGGGATCGCCGTGGCCTGGCCCCTGCTCGGTCTCATTCTGTCGCCCATATTCCGGTCGGCGTCTCAACGCTCGCCGGCAGCGCTCCCGTCTTGCCGGGACCGCTGCGCGAGGTCGCGGTGGGGCTCGCAAACCCGGCGCTCCGCGTCACCAGCGCCGCCCCGCACGGCCGCCAGGCGCTTGGGCACAGCGGCATGTGAAGGGACTCGTTCGTGCGTGCGCGGCCGGTCTGAGTGACACGCCCAGTGTCAGATTTGCATTTCCCGGAAAAGTCTGGGCAATGAAATGCCTCCTCCGTCTTGTCCATACTTTCACCGGGAACGCAAATCCTTTCCAGGGTGTTTCCGCAGACCTGTGCACACACCTCTGGCGGGAATGTCAAGCGTGCGGGCGACCATATCCAGGGATTCCGCAATCGGGGCGATCGGATGGTACGGTTTTCTTCCGTCCCGAGTTCAGTACGTGTGCCGTACTGGTGCGCTGCGCTCGGATTGCAGGCCGGCCTACCGCTCCTTTCAGTGGTTCACCCTCGCTTCACCTCCGGTAGGTGGAGCCGACCCTGAAACGTCTTTTCCGTGGTCCGGCGAATGATGATCCAAACCACTCCCTGGAGTTCTTCGATGCCTGTTGAGGCCACGACGGCGACTGCCCCAGCGCCGGACACATCCGGCGCGTCACCCAAGAGCCGACATCTCGGTCTGGCCTTGTTCGTGATCGCAGCGGCTCAGCTGATGGTGGTCCTCGACGGCACCATCACGAACATCGCCCTGCCGAGCATCCAGACCGCCCTGAGCGTGTCCGACGCGAACCTGGCATGGATCGTCAACTCCTACGCCCTCGCCTTCGGCGGGCTGCTGCTGCTCGGTGGCCGGGCCGGTGACCTGTTCGGGCGGCGGCGGATGTTCCAGGTGGGCATCGCCCTGTTCACACTGGCCTCACTGCTGGGCGGACTGGCCCCGAACGAGGGCCTGCTGATCGGTGCGCGCATCCTGCAGGGCGTCGGCGCGGCCATCGCCGCGCCCAGCGCCCTGTCCCTGATCGCCACGACGTTCCCGGAGGGCAAGCCGCGTAACAAGGCGATGGGCGTCTACGCGGCCATGGCCGGGATCGGCGCCACGGTGGGCCTGCTGCTGGGCGGTCTGCTCACCGACGCCCTGGACTGGCGCTGGGTGTTCTTCGTCAACATTCCCATCGGCCTGGCCGTCCTGGTCGGAACCCGGACCCTTGTCGAGGCCGAGCGTCACCCCGGCCGCCTGGACATCCCCGGCGCGATCACCGGCACCGGCGGGCTGATAGCCCTGGTCTACGGCATCACGCGCGGCGGCGAACACGGCTGGACCGACAGCTTCACCCTGGCCTCCTTCGCCACCGCGGCCGTCCTGCTGGTCGCGTTTCTGCTCGTCCAGACCCGCACGACGCACCCCATGCTGCCGCTCGGGCTGCTCAAGGACCGCAACCGGTGGGGCAGTTACGCCACCATGCTGTTCATCGGCTCCGGCATGATGGCCACCTTCTACTTCCTCACCCTCTACATGCAGCTGATCCTGCACTACAGCCCGGTCAAGACCGGCCTCGCCTACCTGCCCTTCAGTATTGGCATGGGCATCGCTGCCGCCATCAGCTCCAAGCTGGTGACCCACATCGCGCCCCGAGTCATCGCGGGCCCTGGACTGGCTTTGGCGGCCGCGGGCATGTTCTGGTTCGCCACACTGGAGCCGGACTCCTCCTACGCCGGGCACCTGATGCCGGCCATGTTCGCCACCGCCCTCGGCCTGGGCATGAGCTTCGTGCCGATGACCCTGGGCGCGGTCAGTGGGGTCCGTCACCAGGAGACCGGCATCGCCTCAGCGTTGCTGAACACCGCTCAGCAGATCGGCGGAGCGCTGGGTCTGGCGGTCCTGTCCACGATCTCCACCTCGGCAGCCAACGATGAGCTGCCCCACGCGGCCAAAGCCCTCTACGGGGGCCTGGCCACCGGGGACGCCGGCCTCATAGCGCGCGCCTCGGAGGCCCTGACTCACGGCTACACCATGGCTTTCGCCGCCGCCGGTGTCATGTTCGTGGCCGGCCTGGTCGTCACGGTCCTGGCCATCAATGCGAAGAAGCAGCAGCACACCGAAGGCGCTGCCCCCGTCCACATGGGCTGACCCAGTGCGCGAACCGCGCGAACGACGAACGTGAACGGCGCGAGGATCGTGTCACCAGCCCACGGCAGGCCCCGAGCCCGCACTGGGATACCGGTCGCACGGTCCTCGCGCCTGCGCACGGAAGGCTGGCGACGGGCCAGCCGGGCGTGTGCTCGGCACGGTGAAGTCGCCCTTGCGGGGACCAGCGCCTCCAAGCGAATGGTTTTCCACCGCATCGGAGCAACACCAAGAGACGAATGACTCCAGACCCACTGCGCCTGGTGAGGGATGGCGGGAGCAACATCCCTCACGTGGAAGGCGACAGGAACGTGACGCAGGACATCGGGTGGTATTCCAAGGACCTCGAAGAGTTTCTCGGGAGAATCAAAAGATGGTATGAAACCGACCATGCGGGTTTCAAGACCATGTACGACGCGGCGGTCAAAAACGTGGTGCCCTACCCCGCTGACACGCCGGATAACGTGCGCTGCGACTGGAAGAACAAGGACATCCAGTTCCTGTGCGACTTCTTCAAGGAATGGTACGCATGGCAGTCGGGGGTCTATAACGGGCTGGACTACATCGAGAAGTTCAGCTGGATCAACTACGAGAACGACTACGGCATGGTCTTTGTCACGTGTGGCCCGGGGTACAAGATGACTGCCGACTTCACACACCTGCAAGGTCTGCAAATGGACGCGTCGGACTCGAAGAAACTTATCAAGAAATGGGTCGACGAGCTCGGACCGAAGCGTATGGCCGACTACAAGATCGAGGACTGGCCGAACTTCAATGAGTTCTTCGTCCGGGAGATCAAGGAGGGGAGGCGGCCGATCGACGCCGAGGACGACGGCAGTGTGGTGGTCGCCCCGGCCGACTGCGTCATCAACATGATCGTTGATGAGCTGACCGAGACCACTCCGATCCCGGTCAAAACGGTGACCATGAACGTCAGGCAATTGCTCTACGATTCCGGATACGCCGACAACTTCATCGGCGGCACGGCGGTGTCGTGCATCCTGATGCCGGACAGCTACCACTGGTATCACAGCCCGGTAGGAGGTGAGGTGGTAGAAGCCCGCGATGACATCAGCGGTGTCTACTACGGGATGCGGGACTTCCCCGAACTGCTGAACAAGGGGAACGTCGGCTACGGCTACGACTACCAGATGTTCGACAACTTCCGCCGGGGATGCGTCATCATCAAGACGGAGTACCTGGATTCCTCGGGAGAACCGGATGGCGAAGGGTACGTCGGACTGGTGCCCGTCGGCCTCAACTCGATCGCCTCCGTGAACTTCCTGGACAAGTTCAAGGCCCCGCACGGGATTCCGATCCCGGTGGAGAAGGGAGAGAGGATCGGGAACTTCAAGTACGGCGGGTCACTGAACATCCTCCTCTTCGAACCCGGCCGGTTCCCCGCGCTGCAACTGCTCCAAGGGCAGCGCATCGGGGTCCTGGAGCAGCTGAAACGCATGGCCGGGCTGTTCACCGGCGCGTATCACACACAGTCCCGGCGGCGCGCCCTGACCCCCTGATCCCGCCGTCCGATGCGATGCGCCACGCCTGTCCGAGCTGTCCGGCAACGGCCCCGGCACACGGACGGGGGTGGGCGTGGGTGGCGCCAGCTCCGCGGCGCCGCAGGGTGTGCTCTCCGCAGCGGCACAAGGTGCGCGGGGTGGCGTAGTGCGGTCCGGTGCGGGGGTGCGTCAGGAAGTCGTGGGCAGGCCGAGCGGACAACCGGCTAGATCTCCGCTCGGCCTGCTTCCGCTCGCCGTAGCTTCAGTTTTCATGAAAGCAGTTTTCATGAAAGCAGGCGGCGGAATTCCGATCATCAGCCGAACCCAGGTGGGCCGGCTTTACTGTTGGGGCCTAGCAGGCTCGCCAGGAGGAGATTCTGTCGTTGGCTGTCGATCCGATGTTGCCTCGCGACTCGCCTGGACTCACTATCGCCAGAACGGACCCACGGTAGTCTGCGTGGTCGTAGAAACAGACCCGGGAACCAGTGCGGTTCCAGAGGGACGTGGTCAGATCGTTCAAGTGATTTCCGACGTTGGAACGGTTGGTTCCAGGTACGAAGAGGAAACGCCCTTCGTAATTGCTGTCACCCCAAACGCATACGTAACCGTTGGGGCAGTCGTTGGGATTGGCGCTGGCCTGCGTCGCTCCCGAAACAATCGTGGTCGCCGTCACGCATGCCGCCGCGACAACGCCAGCAAGCAGAGTTCTTTTCACGTCTTTCTACCTTCTTTCGTCGGTCTCCGTACCACATGTCAGCGAAACTTCTGTCTCGCGAGCACAGAAAATGGTGCTGTTTCATGTCGGCGTTGACTTCGACTTTCGGAGCGGTAGCTGAGTGATTCGGGTGTGGCGGGCAGCAGTTCCCGGCTGGCCTGTCTTGCGCCTGCCTCACTGCTGGCACTGCGGCCCACTGCGTGGCGAGGGCAACTAACCGTTCGCTGGAATATCACCACACCCGGGTGTACGCAGTCAATCACTCCTCGTTAACCCGCGGGCGGTGCGCAGCAATCCAGCCAAGTTCCTTCCTGTTCTCCAAGCCCAGGTGGTGTGTGTCCTACGCAACGAGGATGCTGATGTGACATCAACGGGTAGCGCTGGCGCTGGGTGTGAGGGTTATCCGGAGTGGCCGACTTTTCTTCGCAGCTCAGACATGGTCGAACTACTTCTGGCACATTCGGCACATGGTTGGTGTCTTATCGGGCTCGCCCGTCGACGCGGGAGCGTTCTGGCGCTGAGCGACAAGGCGCTCCGGAACCTGGTTCATGCTGCGTCCATGTGTATGCCAGGGAATGGGCACCTGCTACAAAAGCCACTACTCCCGCGGAGTGGCTGACTGCGATCGGCACGACTGCCGCAGCACTCCTCGCTCTGGCCGTTGCTCCGGCCGTCGCTGTGCGGCGGCGCTACTAGTTTGCTGTGGCCTGCACGGGTTGGTCGGGTCGGTCGGCGCCGTGGTGGCTGCGGGCCGCTCGTAGGTATGTCTTCAGGCTGGCCAGGTGCGGGGTGTCGGTGAGGTCCCGTAGGGAGAGAGTGATCTCCGGTGTGAACGCGATGGGATGGTCCAGCTCCTCGTAGACCCGCTCGATTCGCCGCCCGTCATGGGCGGCGACCAAGTCGTCGTCGAGGAACCAGGGCATCGAGAGGCCGTATTCGTGCGCGGAGTCGACACTGTGGACGGCGGTCTCGGCCAGGGATTCCGCCACGGACAGGATCTCGATGGGGAGCCGCTCGGGAGCGAACCATGCGAAACGGGCGTCGTCTGCCGCGCCGGCGGGGTCCAGCAGCAGGTCGGCGACGTGCCGGGAGATGACGGGGGAGCAGTGGAAGCCGTCCCGGTAGGTGCCGGTCGCGAAGATCAGGCCGTCGACGCCACAGGGGCCGATGAGGGGGAAGCAGTCCAGCGTGATGGGCCGCACGCCCAGCAGCCAGCCGGTGATGGGCGCCGCGACGATACGGCGGTCGAGTTGCTCGCACACCAGGCGCATCAGCGCCTGACTGGCGCCGAACTCGGGCCCCCGGGCAGGGGTGCTGGTGATGACGGTGGTGGCGCCGACGTACTGCTGCCGCGTCGCGGGCAGGGGGACCGTGTGGATGCCGCACGTCGCCGCGCGGTTGGGGGTGCGGATGACGTGGCGGAGGTCCGGTGCGGCGGGTTCGGTCAGCAGGGCCAGGCCGGTGCCGTGCAGCAGAGGTGGGACGGCACCCAGAGGCAGCACGTCGGCGGCGAGGGCGCCGCTCGCGCTGCCCGCCGCCAGGACGACGGCGCCTGCGGCCAGTTCGGTGCCGTCGGCCAGCTGGACACCGCGTACGCGGCTCCCCGCTGTGGTCAGCGAAGTGACCGTGGCGGCAACGGTCGTGACACCGTGGTGGCGGGCGGCCGCCTCCAGTGCGGCGAGGACGAGGCGGGCATCGACGGCTCCTTCCCGGTGCAGGTGCAGCGCGCGGAAGGGGCGCGCGGCCGGCACGGGCGACAGGCCCTCGATGCCTGTCGGGTCGACTTCGTCGTACGGCTCGCCGTGGGCGATCAGGGCGGCGCGGATCGCGTCGTAGTTCCGGGCGGCGACCCGTCCGGATTGCCCTCCCAGGAGCACGGACGTCCCCGGCACGTGGCAGGCGCGAAGCGCCTCGGCCTGCGGTCCCGCCGTCTCGGCGAGCTCCTCCAGCCGTGCGGGCCAGGCGTCGAGGGCCTCCCGGGCGATCGCGAACTTGGCCTCGGCGGCTGGATGGCGGCTGGTATACGAGGTGACCTCGCCGAAGCAGTTGAGCATCGCCCCGGCCGCGGCCGACGCCGCCCCATCCCTCCCGGATGGCCCCACCACGGTGACGCGAAGCGTCGCGTCGCGCCGGGCCACCTCAACGGCGACGGACAGGCCCAGCACCCCATTGCCCACGACAACGACATCCGCCAGGGGACTAGCCGGCACGGTTCCTCCAAGGGCTCCGGGCGTCAGACAACAGTGGAGCGCGCTCCATGCTGGCCCGCGGCCCGTGCTCCTGCCCGATCTGGCAGTCCATTCCAGCGACCGGGGAAGACGGCGCTTCCGCCCCGACGGGGTAGCCGCCGACCTCCGGCGGGCGTCGGCCCTGAAGTGCGGCGCGGCCCGGCCCACTGAACGGCGGATCGGCCTCCTTATGGCCTTGTAGGCAGGTCAGAGCCCTGGGCTGAACGTCGGAGATGCCTGCTCACACGCCCTACGAGCGGTGAAACGTCGATGTCGAGGCGGAACGATCCGAACGTCAACCCGAAGAAGAGCTCCTGCCGGGTGACCCGGAGGCGAATCGATGGCTGGACCATCACCACCTTGACGAGATCGGGGCGCCTGTTCTCGCGTTGCGCGGTGTCGGTGGGCGGTGGCTCCGGGAGCAGGCCGGGCTGGGTTGTCACGTTGATGACTCCTTGGGCGTGGTGGGCGATCGATTCTCCTCACTTTCCGCGACCGTGTGCAGGGGCAGCTCGTAGGGAGAAAGGCACCAGTCAAGGTTGCGTCAAATAGTTGCACCGATGTGCAAATGCGACGTTAGACTCCGGGAGATCGTCACGGGAAGCCGGGAAGCCGGGAAGCCGGGAAGCCGGGAAGCCGGGAAGGAGGCGAGAGACATGGATCGCAGTCACAGTAGGCCGGGCCGTCACCGGTCCCGCATCCCCATGTCCACGCACCCTTCCGGCACGCGGTAGCCACCCCACCTCACCTCCTTGCGCCGCGTCCTCGGCCGCCCTGCCCCGCGCAGGGCGAGAGGAGGCCCCCATGGCCGACCTGACCACCTTCGACTTCGCACTCCGGCTCGCCACCGGCGTCGGCTGCGGCGCACTGATCGGCGTCGAGCGGCAGTGGCGCGCCCGCATGGCCGGGCTGCGCACCAACGCCCTCGTCGCCGCCGGTGCGACCCTCTTCGTCCTCTACAGCGAGGCGGTCGGCGACGCCAGCAGCCCCACGCGAGTCGCCTCGTACGTCGTCTCCGGCATCGGCTTCCTCGGCGGCGGCGTCATCCTGCGCGACGGCGCCTCCGTACACGGCCTCAACACCGCGGCCACCCTGTGGTGCTCGGCCGCCGTCGGCGTACTCGCGGCCTCGGGCCGCCTGGATCTCGCCCTCATCGGCACCATCGCGGTCCTCGCCGTCCATCTCCTCCTGCGTCCCGCCGGGCGGCTGATCGACCGCGTGCCGCAGGATGACCCGGATACCGAAGGCGTACGCGCCACCATCCATCTGGTGTGCGACCGCACCGAGGAGACACACATCCGCGCCCTTCTGCTGCAGTCCCTGGCAGGCGGCGAGCTCACCCCCATCGGCCTGCGAGTGCGGCGAGAGGGCGACGACACGACCGGACTGCAGACCGTCGCCGCCGTCACCGGAGACCCCACCCGCGCCCTGGAACAGCTCATCGCGCGGCTGTCCCTGGAGCCCGGCATCCGCGACCTGCACTGGCACCTGGACACGGTCCCTCTCGACGCCGAACGGGAGGTCGTGGCATGAACGGCCTCCTCCGCTCCGTCTGATCACACGGTCGCCCGCCCGCGCCTGCTGCCAGCGGCGGTGGCGGGGTCACCTCACCCCGCTGGCAGCGAACGGCCCCTGGTGTCAGCCTGCATAGGCCCGATGCCGGACGGCATATCCAGTTCGGCTTCGTAGACGTGTACCTGGCTCATGAACAGCCGGGAGACCCCGTTGGACGGGTTCCACAGGGTCTGGTCGCCCATGTCGTAGTACTGGCTCACCGCGGCCTCTTCCTGCTGGTCGTAGGGCGCAGCGTAGTGAGCCCCTGACCCCTTACGTTCGGTCACCGTCGACGGAAGGTGAGCCAGAGCCTCACTGCCTCACAACGGACTCCCGATGTCCAGCAGATGCGGCAGCCCGAGCCGGTAGCGCGTGGCGTCCAGGCGCCTGGCGGCCTGGAACTCCGGCGGCCGGTATCCCTCGAAGAGACGGGCCCGGGACGCGCCGGAGTCGGCCGCGTCCAGCAGGGCGTTCGCCGCCCGGCGGCCCGCCTCGTTGGCGGTCTCCATGGACGTGAAGTCCACGTTGCTGTACGTACGGACGTAGTCGGCGGCCAGGAAGAGATTGGGGATGGAGGTGGCCGCCTCGGGGCGGTGGTCCCAGGAGCCGACGTCGTTGAGCAGATACGGCTCGTCGTTGACGAGGCCGTCACCGGACTCGGTGATCGCCGGGTCCAGGAACCAGGAATGCAGGATGTCGTCGGGCAGATAGCGCCGCCCGGTGTCCTCCAGCGCGGCCTTCAACTGGGCCCATACCTCCTCGGCGACCTCCTTACGCGAGCATCGCTTGGCGGGCTTTCCGTGGACGAGGCCCGGTTCTTCCCAGTTGGAGATGACGACGGAGAACGAGTCGCGGGCCTCGCCGTCGCCCCAGGTGTCCGCGAAGGGTGAGCGCCAGAACTGCGACTGGCTGATGGACACCAGTGCCCAGGGGGAGTCGAGGTAGGCCACATGACCCTTGACGACGGGCACTGGCTCACGCAGGAAGTACTGGATGCCATGCGACCAGGTGGTCCTCAGCCGCCGCATGGCCGCCAGCCGGGGCTCGGCCGCGAGGATCGCCTCGTTCCACAGCGGCACGGCCCGCTCGACCGGCACCGCCACCACGAACCAGTCGGCCTCGATTCGCACCATGCCGTTCGCCGTACGCGCCTTCGCCGCGACGATCCGGCCCCGGTCGTACTCCAGGGACTCGACGGCGTGCTCCATCGCGAAGTTGACCCCGAGGTCCCGCAGATGGCGGCCCCACGGATCGATCCATGCCTCGCTGGTGGGCGCGCGGAAGATGCGGTCGGCGGGGCCGTCGCTGCCCCGTTGGAGCAGATCGAACACGATCGCCTCAAGGCCCTGACCGCAGGTGCGGGTGCTGGCGTCCTCCGGCTTGAGCGCCTGGATGACTTGCGCCCCGCCGCCGAACAGTTTCCGGTAGTCCTCGGACTTGCCTTTCGCCTTGAGGAAGTCCAGCCACTTGGTGTGCTCCCACTGGCCGTAGCGGCGGGCGTCGCTGCTCGTCATCAGGATCGCCGTCTGTCGGGCGAAGAACGCGGCCTCATGCGGCGGCAGCCGGACGATCTGCTGTACGACCCCGACGATCAGTCGTTGCAGAGCGCCGATATCGAGGGTGTCGGGGCCGAACGGCGTGGTGGGCAGCGGGAGGTCCTCACGCCCGGCTGAGCGGGCGAAACAGATCCAGGGGACCTGGATGAGATTGTCGTGTACGCCATGGGCGTTGCCAGGCACCGGAATCCGCCGCAGGGTGTCGGGCAGATTATGGTAGAAGCCGAAGACTCCACGGTGGCCGTGCTCGCCCGGGAGATCACGACGGCCGCCACTGGCGGTGCCCGCCACCGGGATGCTGCGGGCCTTGCCTCCGAGTACGGGGCGCCGCTCGTACACCGTCACCTCGAAGCCCCGCTCGGCGAGCTCGTGCGCCGCGGTCAGCCCGGCGGGGCCCGCGCCGAGCACCGCCACGCGCCGCCCGGCCGCCCCGCCCGCCGCTGTCGCCCACCCGGGCCCGCCGAAGCCAAGACCCAGGGCGCCGGCGGTGGCCGCCCCGTACCGCAGGACACTCCTGCGCGGCGGACCCTGGGCCGATGGGCAGCCGGCGTCGCTCGTCTCTGTCACTTCTGTCACTCCTTCAATTGCCGCTTCCGCAAGAGGAACTACAAGAGGAACTACAGAGGGAACTAGCGGCGGCAAGAGTAGTGACGGGCGCGTCAGAGGAGAAGGTCGTTCACCCCGGAGAAATGACGGGTGTGAGGAGGGCCTGCCGACCGGGCTGACGGGAGCCGCGGAAGCCGTGGGGCCGGGGGGCTTGGTTGGCGTGAAAGAAAGTTACGTCTCTGTGACGGCAGCACTACCGTCCGAAGTGCCGATCACGGTCGGGCCGCGGCCGTCGTTCCCCTCGGATGGCGGACCGGCCCACGGACAGTGCAGATGGGCCTCGACGGAAGAGGAGAGCAATGAGCGCCACCGACAACGCGCAGCAGTTTGCGGCCGGCGACAACGCCGGTGGTCCGGAGATCCGCACCCTCGGATACGCCAACCGCTTCGCGACCTGGGACAGCGAGTTCCGCTACGACGGCCGGTTATCGGCACCCAAGGGCGTGAAGATCAAGGGAATCAAGTACGACTGGGACGGCGAGGGGACGGTCGACAGCGACGCCGGCAAGAAGGAGCGCGGCGAGGGCGGCACGGGCCAGGAGTACGAGGTCGTCGACACCGTCACGGTCGGCGACCGGGACCTGATCACCTTCACCCTCCGCGGCGACCTGAACGTCGACAAGACGGTCCGCGGTGAGAACGTCCAGACCTACCCGATCAAGATCGAGGTCACGCTGGACAACGGCGGCGTGCGCACGGTCGCTCCCCGCGTCGAGGCGCTGAACCCGAACTGGGACAAGAGCTACCCCGAGGGCACCGGCCGCCCGTTCGTCCGGCTGCCCTACGACAGCAACTGGGACCGCTACCCGGACCAGAAGGGCCAGAGCCAGGCCGGCTTCGGCTACGTCACCGACAGCGGCCTCGTGCACGACCGGACGCTCTTCATCAACCTGGTCAACCCGCGCCTGCCCGACGAGGCCGACGGCTACGTCTACTACCAGCTGGTCCACGAGGACGGCGAGCCCTCGCGCCTCACCCCGCTGCCGAAGAAGCAGTACCTGCGGGCGCGCAATGACAGCGCCAAGTCGGACTGGGTGGACCTGCCCGCCTTCCACATGGGCGAACTTGGCGACAAGCCCGGCTACTACCGTTTCCTGGTGTGGCCGCAGGCGGCCGAGGGCCAGGACACCTTCAGCCACCAGTACGGCTGGGACCCGAGCAAGCCCGAGGACGCCTTCCAGGTCGGCAGCATCTACTTCCGGTGCCAGGGCTACCTGCCGGAGTGGGCCCGGGTCTCGCTCACCGTTACCGACCGGCGCAGCCCGCAGATGGTGGCGCAGGGTGAGGAGAGCTTCTGGCCGAGCGTGACGGTGAAGAACACCGGCGTGGAGCGCGTCGGCACACAGACCGTCACCGTCCGCGCGCCGCAAGGGATGGCGTTCACCGAGCCCAAGCTGTACTGGGGGCGCAACGGGCTGCCGCAGAACTGGTGGACCGTGGGTGAGCTGTCGGTGGACAGGGCCACACTGACGGCCCGGATTCCTCTGGATCTCAACCCCGGCGAGTTCGCGACTCTGTGGGCGCCGCTACGGGTGGGAGCGGAGGCACCGACCGGCCTGACGCATGTGACGTTCGAGGTCGGAGCGGCCCGCGGGGCGGCCGTACCAGAGGTCACGCCGCGGAAGTAGGTCACCCGAAACCCAGGCCCCGGGCCTCAGTTCTCTTGCGTACGAGCGGGCGGGCGAGGTAAAGGCGTCGGTGATGAGAAGCCCGGCCACATGGTCGACGCCAGCGGTCCTCCTGTAGGGCAAGCCTCCCGCCCGCTCCTCAGAACCGCCCCCTCGACCAGCAGCCAGCACGGGGACGCCGTCACGGCCAACCAGGAAGTCACCACAGGCGCAGGACACCGGGCACGCTGACGAAAGCGGGGCCTCACAAAGGCCGCTCTGCGCAAGTGCGGCCTGCGGAGGGCAGCCATGGCCGGTCCCTCGCCGTGCGGCGCAGCAGCCAGCCCACCACGACGAGCACCGCGGCGAACGCGTAGGCCCACGTGCCCAGTCCGGCGGCGTCGGTGACGGCCCGGCCGGTGACGTACTTGGCGGCGCCCGCGATGGCCACGCCGATCCATCCCATCGGCCGTCCAGCGCGGCCAGCAGCAGGGTGTACCAGGGGTATCCGGGGGCCAACAGCAAGAAGGCGGTCCCTGTGACCAGGAGAGCGCCACTACACCGGCCCGCTCGATCCACCGGCCGATCCGCGGTTTGAGGGTGGCCGCGACGCGTCAGGCCTGGAGCGCGCGACCGCGACGGCCGATGTCGAGTGCAAGAAGCGGACCGGTCTGGTCCGCGAGTGGTTCGCCGTCGAATCGACGGCCATCCAGCGACCCCTGATCCGAAAGCACCGTGCCGCGCTGGACCGGGTGGCGCGGGCGAGGCCGAGCTGGCCGCGGCCCGCAGCAGTCCGTCCGGGTGACGCCCGCCCGGGCCGGGCCCCTCCGGGGGACGCCCGCCCAGGCCAGGGCGCGGGCCGCCACACGCTGCGGGCGGTGCGCGCCGGGCGTAGCCGCTCATGGAGGTTGCCGCGAGGGCAGCACGTGAGGCGCCCGCGGCGCCCACCGCTCGGGGCCGGCTGCCGCTGGTCGGCCACGCCCTGCGGCTCGACCGCGACGCCCTGGACTTCGTTCGAGGGCTTCGGCGGTACGGGCCCGTGGTGAAGATCTTCATCGGTCCGCGACCGGTGTACGTGGTGAACTCCCCGGAGATGATCAGGGAGGTGCTGGCAGTCCAGGCCCGGGGATTCGACAAGGGAGCGATGGTCGACGCCCTGCGCCGACCGCTGGGCAACGGGCTGATCACCGCCTCCGGCGACTTCCACCGCCGCCAGCGCCGGCTCATGCAGCCGGGCTTCCACGCCGAGCGCATCGCCCGTTACACGGACATCATGTCCGAGCGGTCCGTGGCACGGGCGGCCTCCTGAAAGCCCGCCACCGCCTTCGACCTGGTACCGGAGATCAACCGGCTCACCATGGACATCCTCCTGCGGACGCTCTTCGCGGACGACCCGGGCCCGGAGCTGCGCGCCGCCGTCAAGGGCTGGCTCGGCGTCAAGTACCGCTCGACGCGCCTGGCCCTGTCCCCCCTCCAGGCGTGGGCGGAGCGTGTCCCCGCGCTGCCGGAATGGCGGCCACCGGACGCAGGCCCGCTGGATCGGTTGCTCGCGGTCCAGCGCCGGATCATCGACGAGTACCGGTCCGACGGAAGGGACCGCGGCGACCTGCTGTCGATGCTCTGCTCGCGGAGGGGCCGGACGGCGCGATGAGCGACGACGAGGAGGTCGTCGACGAGCTGATCACCCTCTTCCTGGCCGGTACCAGGACCGTCAGCGCGTCCTCGGGGCGGCCTGTGCGCGCCGGCTGGCCGCCGAGGGCGCCGTGGTCCTGGTCGCCGAACTCGACGAGGGCGGCGCCGACCGGATCGCCGGACAGATCACTGCCGCGGGCGGCCGGGCCCTGGCCCGGCGGGTGGACCGTCACCGACGCGGCCTCGGTCGAACGGGCGGTGCACGAGGCGTCCGGCCTCGGGGACGGGCTGCGGATCGCCGTCAACAGCGCGGGCGTCAACGGTGCCCTGCTGCCGCTGGGGGAGTTCCCGCTCGACGAGTTCGACGCCGTGACGCGGGTGAATCTGTACGGCGTCTTCCACTCGATGCGGCGCCAGCTCCCCGCCATGGCCGCCGCGGGCGGCGGAGTCGTCGTCAACATCTCCTCCGTGGCGGCCCACTCGGGCTTCCGCGGCCACGCCGCCTGTGCCGCGGCCAAACAGGGGGTGCTGGCGCTGACCCGCACAGCCGCCCGGGAGTACGCGGACTCCGGCATCCGGGCGCTCTCCGTCTCGCCAGGCGTCGTGGACCCCCTGATGGTCGCGGCCTTGCCACCCGGTGCGACCGACGCACTGCTGGCCTCCGTCCCGTTGCGGCGAACGGCACGACCGGCCGAGGTCGCCGACCTGATCGCCTTCCTTGCCTCCGACGAAGCCTCGTGCCTCACCGGCAGCGACCACGTCGTCGACGGGGGCTATCTGGCGAAACAACGGGGCCCCGGCAGGCGCATCCCGTACGAGTGCTCCCGCTCATACGACGGCTGCGGGTTCCTGCCCCCATGCTGGGCTGGCGACCGCCGTCTCACCCGTCTCGACGAGGACGGTCCTGACCGGGGCGCCCCGCTCGCCTCACGGCCGTTCGCCTCTGGGCGGGCCTCGGCTGACCGGCATGGCAGCGCGTCTTCGTCTCGCGTCTCACGGCGACGCAGCACGGCATGCCGGGCCTGCCACCTGGCGGAACGATTGCCGATCGGGGCATAACCCATCTCCAGGACGGTGAAGAGAGGGTCGACCAGGGTCAAAAACGTCTCCTCCGCCATGCGGGAAGGACCTCGCACCGTGCGGACTTCCTTGTCCAGGGTGGCCGCGCTGGCCCCCACATGGAACCAGAGTCCCTCCGGGAGGCAGACACGCGCGAGAGCCCCGACGAGGGAACGCCGGTCTGCCGCATCTGGTAGGGCGTGCAACACCCCGCGCTCCAGAACCACCGGAAAAGGCGGAAGTGGTGGCGGCACCTCGGTGATATCGGCCACCGTGAACCGGGCGTTCAGCGAATCCGGTGTCCTGGCGCGTGCCGATTCGATCGCCCGCGGCGAGAAATCGCATCCGGTGACCTGGTAGGCGTGCTCGGCGAGCCAGCGTGAGGTGGCGCCAAGACCACATCCCACGTCCAGTATTTCAACGGGCGGTGGTGCGTGCCGGGCGAACAGGCCGGCGAGGTGACCGGTGGGCGGCTCGTCCCAGACCGGATCACCGAAAAGGTAGGTCAGATCCCATTCTCGCGCCGTCATGGGCTTCATGCAACGTGGCCCTCCTCCGTCGTCCGCCTTCCCTTCCCGTCAGAAGCTATCCGGTGAAGTCCGCGCTGTGCAGACCGGGGAACCAGCCGGTGCCTACCGCGCGCAAAAGGGAATCACGAACCGCTCGCTGCCAGGCCACAGCCGCCACCTCGCACCCTGGCGAAACAAATCTTCATAGCCCGGCTGGCGAGCTGATCTCGAACAATGTCTCAAATTCGCGATACCTCCGCCGTTGTGGCGCCTGGCAGCACGCATCTAGCGTGTGAGGCCCCCCACTGCGGCGGCGCGACGCGGATCGGTGCGACACCGATCTCTTCTCCGCAATCTGCCATTTCCGATCAAGGGAGGGACCATGACCGCTGTGTATCCCGAAGGGCGCGTCGAGGAGGAATTCGCCGAACTCGACGAACTGGAAGTGATCGATTCCAGCGAGCTGAAAGTCGGTGGCGCTTACCACGCCTACGCGTACATCTATGCGGAGGACATCTACGACGTCGCCGACTAAGGGCTGTCCGCAATTCTGCCGTCCGGCGACGGGCGCGAAGAACGAGAAGAAGGAGCGGCAGCGCGAACGGACTTCTGCCTCCGCGGGTAAGTCCGCAGACTGCCGCGGGTTCACCGTGATTCACGAGAGTCCGATGGGCAAGGAGGTGGCCCGTGTCGTCCACAAGCGTGCCGCATGGCGAACCCGTTGACGCGCTCCTGCTCTTTCCACCGCAGACGGAAGCCAGGTTCTTTCCGTACCTGAGCCTGCCCTACCTGACCGGCCACCTGCGGCGCCGGGGTCGGCGCGTTCATCAGGCCGACCTGAACATCGCCCTGCTGCACGAGCTTCTGCGCCGGCCTGAACTGCTGGGGCAGGCAGTCCGTGCCCAGGGCGGCGGCGGTGTGAGTGGCTGGTACCGCCGGGAGATGGCCGAAGCCTTCGGCCGGCACATCGGCGAGCTCCGCGCCCATGTCATGGGGAAGACGTCACCGGGCGAACTCGGCGCCGCCCGTTCCGTCCGGCTGGCCAGGCAAGCGCTCGAACTGCTGGTGCGTGACACCTTCCTCACGTCGGCATGGCGTGACCTCGATCAGTTCGACAGCGCCGTGCGGCGGGCGGCGGCACAGCCGCCCGCCGCGTCCGGAGCCGCGGTCGAGGTGCTCCACCGCCTGGTTGACGAACTGCTGGCCCGCCACTCTCCCCGCGTGGTCGGACTGTCAGTGGCCTTCTTCAGCCAGCTCGGCCCCGCCCTGCTGATCGCCGCCTGGATCAGACGGTCCAGGCCGGACGTGAGGATCTGCCTCGGCGGCCAGCAGATCATGCTCCGGGACGCGGACCTGGCGGTCCTGCCCGGAGTCCGCGGCACGGTCGACGCCCTGTGCTGGACCGGCGGCGAGGAACCGCTCGAACGCTGGCTCGCCGCCCTCGGCGGGACGATCCCGCTGACCGCGGTCCCGGGCATGACCTGGCTGCCGTGCTCCGGCGCCACCTACCGGTCCCGGCACCCCCTGACCTTGCGCTTCCGCGACCTGGGGCCTCCCGACTACGCCGGGCTGCCGTTCCGCTCGTACCTCAACGAGGGCATGGAACTGGCGATCATCTCCTGCGTCGGCTGCTACTGGGGACGGTGCGTCTTCTGCGCGTACGGCAACCGATCGCTCCCGCCCGGCGCGTACCAGCAGGCCACCGCGACGCAGATCGCCGACGCCGTGGAGACCGTGGTCCGTGACACAGGCACCCGGTCCGTGGCGATCGTGGACGAGAACACCAACCTCCGCCTGATCACGAAGGCGATGCGCGAGGTGCGCGACCGCGGTGTGACGGTGCGGTTCGGGGTGCGCAGCCGACTGGAGTCCAACCTGGCCGACCCGGCGTTCTGCCGCGCTCTCGCCGACGCGGGCTGCGCGATGATCGCCGTCGGATACGAGGGGAACTCCCAGCGGCTGCTCGACCTGATGGACCGGGGCGTGCGCGCGGCCGACTACCAGCGGATCGTCGACAACGTCACCAGGGCGGGCATCGCCCTGCGGTTGTCCGTGATGGGCCACCTGCTCGACGAGACCCCGGCCGAGTTCGAGGCATCCATGCGGTTCCTTGTCGAGAACGAGAAGCACATCGGCATCGACGCGCTGGAACTCATGGTGCCGGAGCCCGGCAGCAGGCTGGCGCAGGACCCCGAACGCCTCGGTCTGTCGCTGGACACCTCGGGCCTGCTCACCGGCAACCCCGAGCTCAGCTACCTCGCTGGGCGGGTCGGCTACCCGCTGACGGTCCGCGGCGGCCCGACGCGGGCGGAAGCCCTCGCCCGCCTGACGCGTCTGTTCCACTCGGTCCGGCCGGGCCGGGTGAGCACCGTCCACCCGCCGTCACGCCTGGCGTCCGGTCGCGGCGACCCGCGCGCGGTCGAAGCCGTGCGGCCGCACCCGTGGGTCGGGACCGTGCCGGCCCCCATCGACGCGGTGGCGGGCCGGATCGCGATCGCCGACCTCGTCTGGGAGCAGTTCTACGCACTCCCGCGCCGTGATGTCGAGCAGCACCCCGACGGCCTGCTCACGGCGCGCACTGAACGCGGCCGACGGCTGCTGGCCCGCCTGGTCGACGTGGCGGCCGCCGAGCCGCACCCGGTGCCCTCCACCGACGTGGGCATGGAGCACGCCAGGAGGACATCGTGACCGAACCGCCCCACGCCACCTCGCGGGCCGGGACACCATCCGCCCCTGGCCGGACACGCGACGGTCAGGACCGCCCCCCGCGCAGGCTGGGCCTCGGCCTGCTCATGGACATGCCGTGGTCCGGCAAGGGCCTCGGCGGGCGGGGTGTCGGCTTCGAGGAGACGGACGACGGAGGCGACATCCCGCCCCGGGTGCGCGCCTTCCTCCAGCGCCACGGCGGGGACTTCGGATACGCGGCCCACTCCTTCCAGCCGCGCTCGCGCGCCACCCCGCGGGCGGCCGACTACGTCGGTGCGTACGACCGCTTCCAGGAACCGCTGCCCACCGGGCTCCCTCGCGCCTTCCACCAGACCGAGCTGAACATGGGCACGCCCGAGCGCTACGACCGCCGGCCGGTCGCCGAGTTCACCAACGAACTCCACGCCCGCTACGGCTTCGCCTGGGTGGTCGAGGACCTGGGGATCTGGAGCCTGCGCGGCTACCCGCTGCCCTATCCGCTGCCGCCGCCGCTGACCCGGCCCGGCCTGGACATCTCCACCCGGAACGTGGCGGAGGCCGCCGAACTCCTCGACCCGCCGCTGCACGTCGAGTTCCCCGGCTTCACCGAGGGCGGGTCCTTCGCCCTGGGAAACCTCGACGCCTTCGAGTACTTCGCCAGGCTGGCGGAAGACGCCGATGTGTGGGTGACGTTCGACGTCGGCCACCTGCTCAGCTACCAGTGGCTTCGCGGGCGCACCGGCCCGGACATGTTCGACGGGATCGAGGCGCTGCCGCTGGGCCGCTGCCGCGAACTCCACCTGTCCGGCTGTCAGATCGTGGGCGGCAAGTTCCGCGACCTGCATCACGGCGTACTCCTGAACGAGCAACTTGAGCTCACCGCCCACCTGCTTCCCCGCTGCCCGAACCTGCTCGGCGTGACGTACGAGGACCCGGTGTTCCGCGACGACGGCCAACTGGTCGAGAAGTCGCGGCGGAACTACGACCGCCTCAAGGCGCTGGTCGCCGCGTGGCAGCGTGAGGAGGCCGCATGAGGGCGCCTCTCGACGCGTCGCTGAACGGACAGCAGCTCACCGACCTGCTCATGCGACTGCTGCTCGACGAACGCCTCAGAGCGCGGCTCGCGGCGGAAGACGCCGAGGCGGTGGCGGAGAGCGCCGGGGAGCTGGAATGTCTTGCGACGGTCGACCTCGTGGAACTCGACAACGCCGCCCGCCAGTTCCGTTCCTCGATCTGGAAGCTCGGCCGGGGTGGCGGCATCGCGTCCGCGTTCCCGCGCAGCCTGCGCGTCCTCGCGGCAGCGGGCGTGGGGGACGCGGAACTGCTCACCGGATTCCTGCGGTCTGAGGACTTCGGCAGGTTCCGCCTCGTCCCCTATACCGGGCGCGGCCTGTCGGCGGAGGAGGCGTTCGCGTCGTACCTGCTCGGCTTCGTCGCCGCGCAGCGGACCCGGCTCGCCGCCGGTGGCGTGGCCGAGACCGTCGTCCTGCGCGAGACCGTGGTTCACGAACTGCTGCTCGCCCTTTTCACGGCACTGGTCTGCGAACAGCCGCTGTCGTTCGCCATCGCCGCCGAGGCAATCGTCGAGACCGGCCGCGGCCACGCGACCCTGCGCCGGTACGCGCCCGGCTCCGTCGCCTCGTGGGTGACCCGCGAGACGGCGGCCACCCTGGCGGCGAGCGGCGAGCCCGTGCCGTACGCGTATTTCGCCACACCCGCCGGGGTCGCGAGCGGAGTGGTCTCCGCGCGTGTCGCCTTGGCGTTCGAGACCACCCCAACGGCCGAGGGCGACGCCGCCCGCCGCGCGCTCTCCACGCGCGGGCTCTGGTGAGGCGGCGCCGGCCCATGCGGCGCCGATCCTCGACCGGAAGGCCCCGGTGAGAAAGGGAACAGACTGTCATGCGCATTGTGTTGGTCGACATGCCGTGGTCGGCGATTGACGCGCCGTCCCTTGCTCTCGGTATTCTCAAGCGCCGGGTTCTCGACCTCTTCCCGGACGCCCGCGTCGACGTCATACACGCCAACCTCGACTACGTCGACTGGCTGACCGCTCGTACCGGCTTCACGTTCGAGGAGTACGACTTCTGTGCCAGTTCGTACTTCTCCGGGCACAGTGAGTGGATCTTCTCGGCGGCGCTGAACCAGCAACCCCGCTGGAAGGTAGAGGAGTTCACCGAGTCCCTCGGCGCGCGGGCACCGGAGTCCATGCTCGCCAAAGCTCAGGAACTGCATGAACTCGCGCCACTGTTCGTCCAGGAGACCGCCGCCCGGATCGTCGCCACCGCGCCCGATGTCGTCGGCTTCACCACCACGTTCGCGCAGAACGCCGCCACCCTGGCGGCGGCCCGCGCGGTCAAGGCCCTGGCACCGCGAACCGTGACCGTGTTCGGTGGCGCGAACTGCGACGGCCCGCAGGGCGCGGCCCTGCACAGGAACTTCCCCTTCATCGACTTCGTCGTACGAGGCGAGGGCGAGGCGACGTTCCCTCAGCTGCTCGCCGCCCTCCGGGACGGTGACGACGGCGACCTCGCCGGGATCGCCGGCCTGTGCTGGCACGACACGCGCGGCGACCGCGTCACCAACCTGATAGAGGCCAAGCCCCTGCCCCCGGCGGCACTCGTCACACCCGAGTACGGCGACTACTTCGACCAGCACGCGCGGTCCACCGCGGGCAGCTGGGTGGAACCACGCATCGTCGTGGAAGGCTCACGCGGCTGCTGGTGGGGCGAGAAGCACCACTGCACGTTCTGCGGACTCAACGGCTCGTTCATGGAGTTCCGCAGCAAGGACGCGGGCCGGTTCGTCGACGAGATCCTCGGCCTGGTCGAGCGCTACCGCATCCTGGACGTGTGGGTGACCGACAACATCCTCGACATGGCCTACCTCACCTCGATGGTTCCCCGGCTCCAGGAATCCGGATACGACCTGCGGCTGTGCTACGAGATCAAGTCGAACCTGCGCCGTGAACAGCTCCAGACCCTGTACGCGGCCGGAGTCAGCTACGTACAGGCCGGGGTGGAGAACCTCAGCAGCCGGGTCCTGAAAATCATGGACAAGGGCGTGACCGGCTGCCAGAACGTGCGGCTGCTGCGCGACGCGGAAACGGTCGGCGTCAACCTGAACTGGAACTACCTCTACGGCTTCCCTGGAGAACCCCCGGAGGACTACGACGACGTGGTCGACCAGATGCCCGCCCTGCACCACCTCACCCCACCCTTCAACGCCACCCGCATCAAGGTCGAACGCTTCAGCCCCTACTTCGACCGGCCGGAACTGGGCTTCGACGACCTGCGGCCCGCGTCGCACTACCACCACATCTACGACCTCCCTGACTCCGAACTGGCCGACCTCGTCTACATCTTCGACTCACCGCGGCGAGGCATCTCCTCGGACCGCCTCGACCGGCTGCGGCGGGCCATCAGCGACTGGAAGGACGCGTATCTCCACAGCCGCCTGACCCACTGCGACCTCGGCGACCACATCGTCCTCGTCGACACCCGACCCGGTTTCACCTGGCATCTGCTCGACCTCACCGACCCGCTGGAGGTGACCGTCTTCCGCCTCCTCGACGCGCCGCACACCCCGGCTGCCCTGCTGCGCAAGGCCGCAGCCCGCCACGAGGAGGCGACCGAGGCCCGGATCGGCGAACTGCTCGCACGATGGCGCGCCCTCGGCCTGGTCTTCACCGACGCGGGCCAGCTGATCCACGTCGCACCGGCGGTCGCCAACCAGGACCTGATGCGCCTGGACGGCAGCCGTCTCCACCGCGCCGAGCCGCTCGCCGCGGCCCTGGCCACCACAGGAGGCCCCCGATGAGCACGCGTCCGGTTCCGGCCTTCGCCCCGTCCTCCGCCTCCGTGCCCCTACCGCTGTGGAGGGACCGCGACCCGGCAGCACGGCGTCTCCCGGGGATGTACGCCGGCAGCGTCGACGTCCGCGACGATCCCCTCAGTACGGTGCCGAGGCTCGCCGCCGACGGGGTCCAGTACGTCCGGCTGCCCGAGACCGTCGACCTGTCGGACCCCGACGGCACGGCCGCGGTGGCCTCCCTCGTCGCCGTCCGGGAATTCACCAGCTTCGGCATCGCCGTCGACTGGACGCTGCGCCTGCCCGGCGGTCGCCCGGCCGAACCGGCCGACTGGCGGCCGCTCAGTCACCTCCACCCGCCGACGGCCGTACTCTGCGACTACGCCGATGACGACATCGCGACCCAATGGCGAGACTCCTTCCACGCCGCGAAGTGCGGCTACCGCCACGGCCCCGGATTCATCGAGGTCCGCGACCGCCGCTCCGGCTCGTTCAAACGCCTGGTCATCCGCAACAGCCAGCACGACCACGGCATCCAGCCCCTGCTGCGCGGCGTACCCGAGGCGCACCTGGCGCAACCGGTCATCGCGCGCTACACGCGGGCCGACCTGCTCCACCGGGCAGGACGCTTCCTGTGGTGGACGCCGTACCGGATACGCCGCTGGCCGCTCAGCACCACGATCCCCTAGCCGGCGGACCGCGCCAGATCCGGCCACAGCGGCAGCGTCGCACGCGGACGCGCGTGCGGATTCGTCGTCGGTCATCGAACTGGCCGCTTGGCGAGGCAGGCACCTGGCGTGGGAGGAGGGCGGCCGTCATCAGACGGGAACCGCCTCCACCCAGCTGTGGTCCTCGGTGAGATACCGGGTGAGACGGAGCCCGGCGGCCGCGAGCAGACGTTCCAGCGTCTCGTCCGGGACATCCCGGGAGAGGAAGGAGTGGGACCACCGCATGCCATCGGCCTCGTACTCGATCCGCACGGCGGAGACGCCGGGCTTGGTCCGGTCGATGGAGGCGATCCGCATACGGACGCCCGCCCGCCCCTCTCCGTCCGGGCGCCGACGAACGTCGTACCAGTCCTGTCCCTCGCGCTCCACCAACACCCGGCCGCCCGGAGCGACATGGCGTCGGCAGCACCGCAACATGGCGGCACACGACGCGGGCTCGGCGGTGTTGATCAGATAGGAACCGAGCAGCACGGCATCGAACCGCTCGCCAAGGTCGAGTTCCTCGATTGAGCTGTGCACCGTGCGGGCGCCTCTGACTCGGTCCAGCATCTCCCGCGACTCGTCCACGGTGACGACCTCGTAGCCACGCTCCAGCAACGTATGGGTCACCCGCCCTGACCCCGAGCCCAGTTCCAGGATGGAGGCTCCCGGCGGAACGGCGGTGGCGATGACATCCGGCTCGGCTCCCGCTGGGAGCCGAGCGTACAACTCGACCGAGTTCCCGTCCGGCGTGAACGCCCCCGGACCGGTGCCCCGTCCGCGGGGACCGGGCGCGTACGCTCTCTCGCTCATCTCACACCCCCCGGTGTTGAGTGGCAGTGTACGGAGCACCTCGGGGAATCATGTCCGGCCAGACCACCATAGTGGTGACGACCACGTATCCAGAGGGTCCCTCACGCGTTGGGAGTCTCCTTCCCCCACTACCCCCCGCTCCTCAGCCCCCGTTGGCTCCCTCGCGGGCGCGGGCGCGCCGCGCTGCCTTCTTTGCCGCGGTGTGCTCGCGCTTGGCCTGCCGCAGCTGGGTGGAGATGTCCTCAACGCGCTGGTGTGCCCGTCGCTGGGCCTCGGCGGGGTCATCATCGGAGTAGGGGGACTCGCGCGTGCTGGTGTCGCGCAGTACTTGGGAGATCCACCAGCCGAGGACCACGATGAGTCCGCCTACGCCCGCCTTGATCGCCCAGCGCCAGATCTCGGAATCGAAGTGGTGGCGTTTCCAGTCCCAGTAGCCGTAACCGGCCAGGGCCAGTGCGGCGACGAACGCGGCGGTGAAGAGTCGCCACCCCACTCCGCGGGTGGCCTTGCTCTGCAGGGCCGCGGCCGACCAGCCGGAGAGCAGCAGCAGGACTCCGGCGAGGGTGAAGGCCAACGGCATGGCGGGGACGAAGATCGCTGCGGCGAGGAGTACGCCTCCGACGGCCACCGCGAGCTGGACGGTTCTTCTGCCGAACCGGCTGTCGCGGGTGAGGAAGGAGACCATGGCCCAAACGGCCAGTGTGTAACCGCGGAACGCGCTGAGGATCGTGGTGAGTGGCTTGGTTGTGGTGAGGGTGCTCGCCGTGTTCGCGGTGACGGCGGCGGTGTGGGCCGCTGTCAGCGCGAGGGTGTCGCCGCCCACCTCGTGCTCGATTCTTTGGCCGCCGATTCCCTGGGCCGCGTCCCATAGGTTCTTCAGGTCGTCCGGCGACAGCGTGCCGTCGCGTTCGAGGAGTTGTCTGCCGTAGGTCGTCCGCCATGCCTTGCTCGACTTGGGGCAGTCGTAGCCCTCGCTGTCGATCGCGCTCGCCAGGTGGCCGAGGTCCTGGTGGAGGATGCCCGTCTGCATGGCCAGGGTGACCGCTTCCACACAGCTTCGAAAGCGCGGGTCGGCCGCGGCGGCGGCTGGATCACCGAAGTCGGGCTGCTGAGCGGCGGCTCCCGGGAGCGAGGGCCCCGGGCATGGGGCATCGGTGACAATCCGGTCCTGGATGAAGCTTCGGCACGTGTCCTCGATGCCGTTCCAGTGATGGCGGAACCAGTCGCGGTGAGGGGAGTCCGGGCCGGGTACGACGCAGTCACGGATCAGGCGGACAAGCCTTTCCTCGCGGGCCTTTCTCTCGCGAGCCGGGCCTGAGCCGAGCTGGCGCAGCCGTTCGATGGACAGCAGCATGCGGACGATATGCGCGGCGCCGTCCATGCGCCCGTGGAGCCAGTCGTTGAGCCGCCAGGACCTGCGGTAGAAGGCGCCGAAGTGATGCAGCTGTCTGCCGGTCAGCCGACCGGGGTTGTTGGAGGAGAACTGGATGAGCTCCACCTCCTGCTCGACGTTCCGGCTCGCGCCGGCGAAGGCCAGGAGCACGACGTCCAGGCGCAGCATCCGCCGGAGGATGCCGGACGAGGTGGTGCCTGTCCCGCTGAGGAGGTAGTCCGACAGGGCCGCCAGGTGGTCGCGTTCCACGCCTTGCGGGTCGAGCGCGTCATGCCCCTCGCGTGCGACCTCGCGTACGTGCTCGGCACAGTCTTTCAAGCAGGTGGCGAGGTGGTGAGCCTGGGCGTACTGCCGTTGCCGGCGCGCCGCTGTCCCGCTGCCCGGTGCCTGGCCGGCGTCCCACTCCCCGAGGATGTCCTCCAGCCATCGCGCCAGCTCGGCATTGTTCGCCGCCCTGCCCAGGGCGTCCTCCTTGCGCCGGGGCATCGGCTGAGTGGTGCGCGTGGCCGCTTGTGTCCAGTGCTTGGTGAGATCGCGAGAGTCCTGGCCGATCTCCTGGAAGGTCTCGGGGACCTGTTGGCGCGCGTGCACGATGGCCTTGCGCGCCTCCGAGCCGATGGGAGCCAGCCACAGGGCGCGTTTGAGTACGTCGATGACCATGTCGGCGAGCCTGTGGACGGTTGTCTGGCCCCAGTCCCATTCCCGTCCGTCTCGGTCGAGAGCGGAGGTGAGGTCACCACTGGGGACGAAGGACGTGGGACCCTCTCGCCTGGCCCGGATGAGTTCGCGCAGCTGTGTGATCAGCTCGCGCTCGCTCCACGCGCTTGCCTCCGTGCCCTTCTGGCCCGCCGCGAGGTGCTGACCGATGGTGCGAGCGGCGCTTTCGACGCGGGCTTCGATGTATCCGTTCCATGCCCGCTGGGACAACGCGTCGGCGGTGCCGGCATCACCCGTCATCGCTGTGGCGAATCGAGTCCGTGCCCGGCGGCGTAGCCGGACGTCCTCGTTGCGCTTGCGGATCTCCTCAAGCTCCCGGGAGACCGAATCGGTCGATCGCAGCCGGGTGAGGACCTGCATCAGGACCTGCGGTGCCTTCGGTGGTCCGCTCCCGGGTGCCATTGCCTGGTCAGCTGGCATGCCCTCGCCCGGGTCGGGGACGACGTACGCGAGCAGGCGGCGGATCTGCAGCTGGGCGGGCTGCCGGTACACCATTTCCAGGGCTGGGCGAATCGGCTTGTTCAGCAGCAGTCCGCCGTCCAGGACGTACTGCGAGTTCCGGAAGTCGACCAGGCCGGCCCTTGACGGCCAGGGTCCCTCGCCGGCCTTTTCGTGTGGAGGCACATCGACCCAGCGTGGTTCGAACGCACCGGGGAAGGAGGAGGAGCACCGCGCGGCTTCCGCGAGCTGCCCGACCACGCTGTCAGACGTCAGATCACCCGCACTGCCGTCTTCGGTACGGTGCGTGCTGAAACGGAACCTCGCGTCCCGGTCCACCTCCGCGATGCGTACGCCCATGTCGTCGCTGAACGACGTCTGCCGGCCCTGCCACAACGTGCCGGTCAGAATGAGCTCGACGGGATGGTCGCCCTCGCCTTCCCCTCCGCTGGCAACGGGGGGCGGCGAAGAGGTCCTGATGCCCTCCAGAGCGCTCTTGAGTTCTCGGAGAAAGTAGTCATCGCCCGTGAGCAACGACGGCGGGTCCTTGTGGAGGGGGTCCCGCAGCAGCTTTTCCAGTCCGCCTCTGTCTGCCCACAGATCGCGCATCGAGGCGATATCGCGGCCACGCGCCAAGCCGAGTGCGAGAAACGCACCGTTGAGGCCGCCTGCGGAGGACCCCGCGATGACATCGACGCGGGCGTCGGCGTGCAGGAGATCGAGCAGCGGCCGGTAGCTGGGCTCGGCCCAGCGGCGGGCCATCGCCAGACGGTGCAGCTCAAGAGTGACCCCGCCCATCCACACCGCGAGGCTCACCCCGCCGCTCATCACCACGGCGACGCGGATCTCCTGCCGGTCGCACGTCTCGTCGTCCGGCGGCAGCGACCGGCTGCCGGACAGTGATGCGGTGCCCGCTTCTGCCGGACCTGCCAAGGCTCCTCCCTCGGACCGGATGGCTCCCAGCGCCCCTCCATCTCAACACTGTCCGGAGCCGAGCCGCTGGACCAGTCCTCCGCTTGCGTGTCGGGGCCCCCATCCAGCGCAACAGTGGCCGTGAGGCGGGCGTCGCACTGCTACCGGGCCCCTGCACCGACCCGAACAGGAAGGAGGCGCTGCTCCCCGTGCGGGTGCCACCCCCACGGCTTCGCCTCGTGGGAGGCATGAGTGCTCGTGCGCCCCCTTCACTCTGGCCGGCATTCCGGCTGGCGCAGAGGCGTACCCCCGGGCAGCACTTCAGCGCCCGGTCGCCCGAGCGCTGAGGCAGGGTAGTGCGCGAGGTGCGGCTAGCGGACGCGGGCGACGGCGCCGTAGCCGATGCCCGCACGGGCGGGGAGGGTGTCATCGTCAGGGCGCCAGTCGGGCATCAGTACCAGGCCGGGGTCCACCATCTCCAGGCCGTCGAAGACGCGGGCGATCTGGCTCCGGCTGCGCAAGGTGAAGGGGATGACGCCCGGTTGCTGGTTGTACTGCTCTTCGGAGGCGATGACAGCGGGGGAGGTGGGGGCGGAGTGGCTGAGGATGAGGTAGCTGCCGGAGGCGACGCTGTCCACGAACTGCCGTACCAGGGTATAGACCTCGGTGTCGTCCGCGATCAGACCCAGGGAGTCCGACAGGATCAGGGCGATGGGACGGTTGAAGTCCAGCGTGTCGGCGGCTTGGCGCAGGACGTCGGCGGTGTCGCGCATGTCGGCGATGAAGCAGGCGGTGCGGCCTTCGAGGGTGCTGTCGAGGTACGCCTCCTGATACATGCTCACCATCGGATCGTTGTCGACGTAGACCACGCGGGCATCGGGCGCGTGGCGCTGGACGATCTGGTGGACGTTCGGCTCGGCGGGCAGGCCGGCGCCGATGTCGAGGAACTGGCGCACCCCCGCGTCGCGGGCGGCCCAGCGCACGGTACGCCACAGGAACTCGCGGGCGGCCGTGACCAGGTAGCCGACCTCGGGGAGCTGTGCGGCTATCGCTTCGGCGGCCGCGCGGTCGGCCGGGTACCAGTACGTCCCTCCTAACCAGCAGTTGTAGACACGGGCGCTGTGGGCAACGGTGGCGTCCACGCCGGTGGGCGGGTGCGCCCGGCCCCCGGGGCCGGTGGAAGTGGTCATGGGTGACGCTCCTTCACGGGATGGTCGGGGCGGTGAGGTCGGGCGGCAGGGCGGGGGAGAAGCGGGCTACGGCGGAGGTGGCGTCGAGCCGCTGGCGCCAGATGGCGACCTGCTCGGGAGCGTTGATGATGGTGGTGGCGCCCGGCAGGAAGAGCAGGACCTGGTCGCCGAGCTCGTCCGCGTCCAGCCGCAGCAGTCGCAGCGGCGGCGCGCCGGTCAGCGGGTGCCAGCCGGCGTGCAGCGGCAGGATCTGGAGGGTGACGCGCGGTCGGGTGCGGGCAGCTTCCAGGACCTGGAGCTGGGTGTGCATCACCTCAGGTGGGCCGATGGCGGTGTGCAGGGCGGCGGCGGAGATCACCGCCCATATCCGGGTCTGGCGGCGCTCCAGCCGCCGCTGGCGCTCGGCGACGAGCTCCACCGCCAGGTCGAGCTGTTCGGTGGTGTGGTCCGGGTGCTGGGCGCGGTGGAGGGCGGCGGTGTACTCCGGGATCTGGAACAGGTCCGGCACCAGTGCGGGGTCATAGATCCGTACGAAGGAGGCGGCGCTCTCCAGCGCGAGCCAATCCTGGTAGTCCCGGAGCATCACGGCTTGGTAGCGCTGGTGCCACCAGCCCGGCCGGGCCGCTCCAGCGGCCTGCTCCACCAGCCGCTCCCGCTCAGCCGGGGAAAGGCCGTAGAGGGTGAGCAGCTGCTCGATCAGACCCAGATCGAGCGAGGTCTTGGCCTCCTCCATACGCCAGAGCGTGGTGTGGGCGATGCTCGCGGCCCCGGCGGCCTGGGCCACGCTCCAGCCGACCTCCTCACGTACCCGGCGAAGCCTCTTCGCTACCACGCGATGCTCCAACGTGGGGCTGGGCCGTGGCCGTTGTGCCATTCCTACCCCCTGTGCCGGTTCTCGGTTCGCTGTCGCCCCGTGCAGGGGCATGCTGCTCAATTCCTGTGGGTGCGATATTGCCAATCGCGCAAACTGCGAGCATGGTGAGTGTATGAGCGGCTGCTACCCGGAGGAACCCCTCCGTAACGAACCGGGCAGCTGGCGGGGCAGCTGGGCCGCGCGTGCTGCCGCTGGCTACCCGCCGAGCCCGAGAGCCCCGGCCATCGCCCGGAACCACGTACGTATCGCACTGAGCCACTGGGGCCTGGACGAGCACACCATCGGGCGCGCGGCCCTCCTGGTCAGCGAACTGGTGACCAACGCGGTCGAGCACGGTCGCCGGGGCGGCCCGATGTGCGTGGTGTGGTGCCACATACGCCGCACCGCGGGCGGGGTGCGACTGGGCGTGTGGGGTCCCGCGAGCGACACCGTTCCCCGGGCTCGCCGCCCGATCGCCCCAGATCACGAGGTGGACGTCGCGGCTTTGGAGGAGTCCGGCCGTGGGTTGCTGATCGTGGACGCGATGTCCCAGGAGTGGGGGACCCGCCGCGGCCGCGTCGGTCGCGAGGTATGGGTCCTGATCCCCGACGTGGCACACCCATGACGCACGGCCGTCAGGCCAGGACCGCACGCACGAACCGCGACCTCTGTGACGCCCCTGGCCGGCGCGATGTCCTGACCCGGCCTGAGACGCTGGGCCGACTCCGTATGTCGTAGGCGCTCCCACCGGCCGCGCTGCCGCACGCGTAGCGCGAGCGCGCCGCGCCCGTACTGGAGGGCCTGGACGCAGGCGGCGACCTCCCCGGTGGCGACATCTGCCGGTTCGTCGACCGGGACCGTCGCCGTCCCCCTTGCCGCGCCCCCCGCTCTCGTACGCCCGTACAACGCTGCCTCGCACTCCAGCTAGCCACGCCAAGGCAGCCACCTCCGTCAGCCGCGCACCCCGCAGGTGTTGCAGGAAACACCTGCCCCCGCAGACGGCGCGACGCGTCCGTCCAGGCATCCGGTCAGCAGCAAGTGCTGCTCAGCGGGGGAGCGTTGGGGTGGCAACGGCGCTCGGTGTTGCCGATATCACGGTTGCTGAGCGCAACACCCGCGTCACGCTCCAAGCTGTGGCTCATCTCCCGACGACCGTCCGGAGGTGTCAGCCCCTGCCGGGTGCCCGGCCGGATGATGAAGGAGATGTGATGGAACATCCGCTGCTGTCGTTGAGAGCGACGCTCGTGCTGTTGCTTGCCGTACTCACGGGCCTGGGGGCAGGAGTGCTGGCCATGCTGGCCGGCGAAAGCACCGCCCGCAGTGTCCTGTGCGGCCTGGCAGCAGCCGGCCCGGCGGTCCCCTTATTCAACCGGATGGTGGCCCCGGACAGACACGATGAGCAACGCGTGCTCCAGCACGAGGGCCCGGACTCCGGGAACGAGCATGGGTGAGCTCAGACCGCTGGCCGCCTGCCTGACCGAAGAGTCCCGCGCCCTGGCTCAGGCGTTGCGGGAGCTGTTCGACGGGCTGGATATCTCAGTGCGGCGATACGCGGCCCGCCGGGTCCGGGACGCTGGGACGTTCTCCCGGTACCTGAGCGGCACACGGGTGCCACCGTGGGAAGTGGTGATGGACCTGTTCACCGACCTCGCCGAACACCGGGGGAGCCCAGCGACGCCTGAGGCCATCGAACTGGTGCGGGGACTGCACCGCGCCGCTGTCGCGACCAGCCCCTCGCCCAAGCACGCCGTGGAGGTCCTCGAACAGCAGCTCGCGGACGCCGACCGGGTCTCACGCCGCTCCACCGCCCGCGGCGACGTGCTGGGTGACGCGCTGCTTGACCGCAAGCACCGCATCGCCGACCTGGAGGTGCGCCTGAGTCAGCTGGAGGCGGAATGGAGCGCGGAGCGCGAACGGGCCGACCGGCTGACGCAGGCATCCCCTGACATCTCGGAACTGCTGCGCGAACGCGACACGCTGCAAGGCGAGGTGGCCCGGCTTTCGTCCGAGCTGCTCGCGGCACACAAGCAGTGTGACCAGGCCGAGGAGCGTTGCGAACTTCTAGAGCGTCAGATGGAGGCCATCGAGAAAGTGCAGCAGACCGCCGACCTGCCGGCCACGTCCGTGTTGCCCGGCCCGGTGCCACCGAGCATGCCCAAGGTCCTGATCGTGGACGACCAGTCGGACAACCTGCTGGCCATGACCGCGGTCCTCTCGACGCTGGACCAGGAACTCGTGGCCGTCTCCTCCGGTCGTGAGGCGCTGAAAGCGCTGCTGGACCACGACGACTTCGCGGTGATCATCATGGACGTGCAGATGCCCCACATGGACGGCTATGAGACCGCCGCACACATCAAACGCCGCAACCGCAACCGTGACGTCCCCATCATCTTCCTCACCGCGATGGGAACCGACCCCGAACACTCCGCCCGCGGCTACGCCGCCGGTGCGGTCGACTACATCGGCAAACCCTTCGACCCATGGGTCCTCCGCGCGAAAGTCGCCGTGTTCACCGGCATCTACCTCGAACGCGGTGTCGATCGATGACCTGCTGCCCGGACGGCCGGACTCCGCACATCCGCGCGCGGGCGCCCGCAGGGAGCCGAGCGCGGGTCGGACAGGGACGAAGGACGCGTCGCCTCCTCATCAGACCTTCCCCGGGCGCCGCTGCTGGCTGGTGGAGGAGCTGCTGACCGCCTGCCGGACATCACGGCCGCCCCGTTGGCGCTGCCGCCGACGCCGGCTGCCTTGCCGCTGCCGGGGTCGTCAGCCGGTAGTACCCGTGGACCGGGCCGGGCGGGTGGTCCGTTCCGCACCCACCCGGTGAGGGTGCGTGGTCGGTCGGGTGCGGACGCGCGGCCCGGCTGGCTGCCCAGCGGTCCTTACCGCACTTCGAGTCCGAGGACGATGCCGTCGAAGTCGTCACTGTTGTCGTCCAGGGCCAATGGTTGATCCGCGACGATGAGGAGGACGGGGCGCCGCCGAACCGGACAACGGTGGACCTGGAGAGGGGGACCGCAGTCGTCCGGACGCCGCAGGCCGGCCAGTAGCGAGGCGCTGAGCACCGCGCCCACCGCTCCGGGAGGCACCCAGCGCCCGCTTTCCACCCACCTGCACGCTGACCCGAGGTCCCCTGGTGCGCCAGCCGGCCCCGGTGTGCCCGGGCGTCAGCGCTCGCAGTTCCTCTCTACTTCGGCATCGCACTCGTCGATGCCGGGACCACCGTCGACGGTGTCTGTTCCGGGCCCGCCAACGAGGACGTCATTGCCGTAGCCACCGACGAGGGAATCACTGCCGGTGCTGCCACGGATGATGTCCGGTCCGCCCTCGCCACGGATTCCGAACCCCGCGCCCTGCGGGAAGGGCTGGTCGCTGCTGCCGCCGGCCCAGTCGGCACCGTCCCCCAGGCAGACGATGACCTTGGAGCTGACGAGGTCGGTGAACACCAGGTCGTCGCCGCCGAGAGTGGCGAGCACCGCGCCGGGCTGGGCCCAGACGACGTCGTCGCCGTCCGTCCCCGTCCACGAGGTGTTGAAGGTGATACCGGTGATCGGATCGTTGCAGGTGTAGGCCGGTGTGGGTGTCGCGGCCCGAGCGGTCGAGGTCGAGGCCGCACCCGCGGGTCCTGTCGTAGCCAGAGCCATGCCGGTGGCGAGCGCGCCGGCCAGCACCAGGGTCAGGCGGCACCGCGTAGAAGTGGTCATTTCCCCTTCTCCCAGACTTCACGGTGGGGACGAAGGCCCCCGGAGGTAGGCAAGCCTCCCAACCGGGGGCCGTCGGGGTCTTCGTGATACCGGGCTAACTCTCCACCTCGAACCCGCGATCGATTCGTCATTGCTCGCAGCCATGCCCGCAGCCGGATACGGACAACTGGCGCTTCTGAGGTCCCGTCGGCAACTGAGCAGGCGGTGCCGAGGCTCGGACACGGGAAGGAGCACAGGCCAGGGCGCCGAGGCGCGCCGATCGTCGCGTCACACGGGGGAACCGGCCCGGTCACTGCCAGGCGCCTGCGAGTGCCCGGGCGGTGGCAGCGCTCAGTACGCGTACGCCGTACGTGGAGCCGGGGTCCACCCCCGTGAGATCGCGGACCCGTTGAAGGCGGTAGTCCAGGGTGCGCGGATGGATGTGCAGGGCCGCCGCGGTCCTGAGGCGGTTCATGTTGTGGTGGTAGTAGGCGTCGAGCGTGCTGAGCAGGTCGGGGCCGGGGCAGAGTCGTTGTGCCACGCCATGCAGCCATTGGTCGATCCGCGGTGTCTGGGCGACTGCGAGTTCGACGAAGACGTCGCGCATGCTGCGTATGCCGCGCGGCACCTTTTCCAGCGGCGCCACCTGGCTGACTTGCCGTGCACGGGCGTGCGCCTCCGCCAGCGCGCAGAGACGACCGGTGCAGGCACCGGGTGCGGACGGTCGGCCGACCATCTCCGCGAAGTCGCGCACCAGGGACAGAACACGCTCGTTTTCCGTACCCGTCATGTCCGCCATATGCGCCGCGTCCGCCGTATCCGTCCGACCGGGTCCGGCAGTCGGCACCAACGCGACGAACTCATCGGGCGTGTCCCACGCCATCGGCACCCGGTGGCGGTGCAGCAACATGTCGACGATCTCTTCGCGCTGCTCACCCGCAGACCCGAAAGGTTCGCTCGGCATCCGTACGACGGTCACGATGTAGTACTCGTGCAGGGGTACATCCATCGCACGCGCGAACTCGGGCGCGACCGGCTGATCGGAGAGCAGCATTCCCGCAAGCTGCCGCATGCGGCTGACGAGCGACAGTATGCGCTGCTGTCCCTGCACGTAGCCGCGCAGATAGGCGTCGCTGCCCCGGATGCCCTGCGGGGCGAACCAGCTGATCGCCTGCATGAGGTCGGTCATGTCACCAGGACTGGCCGCCTCATGGATCTCGTGCAGCATCAAGCCCGTGTGCAGTTCAAGCACCCGCTGGTGAGAGGCCAGAGATACGCCCGTCTCGCCACGCCGCTGTCCGATCGACGCGATGAAGGTGAGGTCTTCCTCGGTCAGTGGCCGGCTCTCTGGCGCGAGGTCGAGCGTGCGGCGCCGCAGCCACACGGCGTAGTCGAGGCTCTCCGCCCGGACGCGTGGATCACTCAACCGCGCCCCGTACCCGGGGACCTCGCGCCCGTAGACGTCGATTTCATGGTGGGCGTCAGCGTCCACGCGCTTGCCCAGCTGAACGAAGAGCTGTCCCATGTCGCTCCCCGGCCGACGATGTCAGAAGCCTGTGAGGAGGAGCCTGCCGTACCGGCACCACGAGCGGACAGTCCGCCGCCGGACAACTTCGACCGCACCGGCCGTCGCGGAAGCAGCCCGGCTCCGTAAGGATTCAGGCACCAATGGTCGGAGGAACGACCGCTCGGCATCGGGGGTTCATGGTGTCGGATCACCCGGGCGCCTTCCACCGCCCCCAAGATCACTTGACGGCAAACACAACACCATCGGAGGTAGCCTGCCTGCGGCCGCGAGTGGCCCCATGCCGCGTCCGGGCAACGGCACTCCGTCAGTCGCACGCGAACTGGGAACGTGCCGTCGACGTGGGCCAGGGACGGCACCTCCGAGCGGAGGATGCGGCCGCGTGCCCGTGAGGTCCTGGTCACCGGGCCGGGGAAACCAGGACAAGTATCGAGCAGGGCTTGGCCCCGGAGCCGGGTCAGGCTTCGAGGCGTTCTGTGTAGGCCTCGGTCGGAGGGGCCGGGGTGGGACTCGTCATGCCCACTGACCAGAATCCCGTGGTGCCGGGAATGGGTGCCACGTCGTTGAGGTGGGGCGCGGTCGCCGCGCCGGCCGGGCCTCGTACGACGGTCCACGTGGTGCCGTCCCGGCGCAGGTAGGTGCTGCGGCTCTGGTCGCGGTAGTCCCAGCCCGTTATCCATGCGGCGCGGCCCTGTGCGTCGCCCGCGATCCCGGTCAACGACCCGATGGTGAAGCCCGGTTCCACCCGCGTCCAGGCCGTGCCGTTCCAGTGGTTCAGGGCGGGGTTGCCGGGGCGTCCCGGTGGTCCGCCGACACCGGCCTCGGTGCCCACCGCCCATACGTCGCCCGGACCGGCCGGGTGGAGATCGCTGATGCCCAGACGGGCGCCTGCGATCGGGGGCAGGACCGTCCAGGCACCGTTCCAGCGGGCCACCAGTCCGGTCCATCCTCCGCCGTTCGCCTGGTCGCCGCTCACCCAGACCTCGCCCGGCGAGCGCACGAGGACCCGGTACAGGTTCGCGCTCGCGACAGGCAGCGGGGCCAGCCATCGCCACTTCCGCCCGTCCCTGTGCAACAGGCGGGCGGTGCCGCCGCGGGTGCCGCAGATCCATACCTGCCCGTCGGGGCCGACCGCCACCGAGTCCAGCCGGACGCCCGGCTCGCCTCTGCCTGGGAAGGCGGCCTCGCGCCAGGTGGTTCCATCCCAGCGCAGTAGCGGGCTCGCGTTCCCAGCGGGCAGTCCGACACTCCAGGCCTCGGTGGAGCTGATACCGGCGACATCGCTCAGTCTGCCGGTGTAGTCCAGGTGCGACAGGTCGGTCTTCGACCAGGCACCACCGTTCCACAGCATGGCCAGCCCGCGTCCCTGCGACGGCCCGGCGAGGCCCTCCTCTCCGACGGCCCAGGCCAGTTGGGGCCCGGCGGCGGCGACGCGGCGCAACTGCGCGGCCGGGGTACTGCCGGGCGCCGGCACGGCCTGCCAGCCTTGCGTACGGGGCGCCGGCACGGCCTGGCCGCCTTGTGTGCGGGGAGCCGGCGCGTCGGCCCGGACCGATCCCGAACCGAGCGCGATCCCCGAGAGAGTGCCGATCGTCCCTGCCACAAATCGTCTTCGTCTCACTGCTGGTTCCCTCCACACGGGTAGGAGGAACCACCGTGAACCAGCGGAGTTCAGAGGTCTAGATACGCGCGTGACAAAACCCGGCAGTCCCCCCGGAGACGTCCCGCGGAAGCTGCGGGGGTCAGCCTGGAATGTGGCATGGCCTCGGTCCACGCTTTCGCCGGTGGGTCAGGGACGGCACCTTCGAACGGACGCTGCGGACCGCGCAGGCCCGGCCGGTCGCGGTGCGGCATGGGAATCCATGCTGCGCGGCGCAGGAGGCCAGGTGCATGGAGGCGCACATGGCGGTGGGCGACTTTGTGTGTGCGCAGAACATGTGACGTGGGTCAAAGCCTTCCTAGCGTCGGGTCGTACGGCCGCTCACATTCCGTTTTCCCCGCACAGGCCGTACTTCTTCGACCAGAGGAGACTCATGGCTTCCCTACCCTGCGCCCTGAAACGCCGTCGCGGGAGCCGGGCCATTGGCACGGCACTCGCAGCCCTGGCCCTGCTGGTGGCGGGTGGCGTCACGGGCACACCCGCGGCCGGCGTGGCGGCCTCGACCTGCCCGTCGGTCAACGGCGAGTGGGCCGCCCCCGGCCCGTTCGCCGTGAACTCGGCGTCCAACGGCCGAGGCACGACCGTCTTCCGGCCGGTCGACCTGGGCACTCTGGGCTGCACCACACACCCGGTCATCCTGTGGAACAACGGCGCCCGCTCCGGTCTCGACCGGTATGCCCCGCTGCTGAACCACCTCGCCTCACACGGCTTCATCGTCGCCGCGGCGGAGGGCAACGCGGGCACCGGAGGCCCCATGCTGCGAGGGCTGGACTACCTGACGACCGAGAATGGCCGGGTGGGCAGCGTCTACCAGGGCAAGGTCGACCTGGCCAACGTCGGAGCCACCGGCCACTCCTTCGGCGGCGGAGCGGCGGTCGACGCCGGGGCCGATCCCCGAGTGGACACGATCGCGCCGATCTACCCCCTTGCGTTCAGCAGCGGCAGCCGGGTGCGGGGCCCCGCGGTGTTCTACGCCGGTCAGAACGACACCATCGTGCCGCCCTCGACGGTCCGCAGGACATACAGCCAGGCCACCCAGGTGCCCGCCATCTACGCCGAACAACGCGGCGCCGACCACTACGGCATCCCCGACCTGCACGGCCCCGTCACCGCGTGGTTCCGCTTCCACCTCATGCGCGACGAGCAGGCTCGTGGCCTGTACTTCGGCCCGAACTGCACCTACTGCTCGTCCTCGTTCTGGTCGGTCTTCGAGCGCAACCCCCGCGCCAAGGCCGTCCCCGGCCCCTGACCCCACACAACATGGCGGAGAGCCCGACGTGGCCTGAGCCTGGTTGACCAGGTGCCGGGTGTGGTGACGTCCGTCATCGTCTTGAACGCCACATCCGGTCGGCGCGGGAAGTCGGTGGTCACCCAGGGGCCGTCTTCAAAGCTGACCAAGAGTAGTCGTGTGCGAAGAGCACGCGGCGGGGGTCGCATTCGATGAGCCGCTCCAGCCATGGCTGATAGGTGGGAAGCGGCGGTTCGAGGCTGTGGAGGACGGCCTGACGGGCCAGGTGGTGCATTCCCCGGGCCCCTCGCGGAGCCGAGAGGGGCCCCTGCGTATGCCGGACCACGGTGCGAAGTCGCGGAGTCGCCGAACGACGAGCACGGCAGCGCACCGCCACCCTCTGCCGCGGCGACCGCCTCGCGGGCCGTGGCGAAGGTGGCGGTGAAGCCGCCCTACGGCGAATCCAGCGGCGAGGCCGCCGAACACCGGTGGCTATGGGGGCAGCGGCGAACTCCCTGTCGTGGAAGACTCTGTGCGTGCCTACCTGGATAACCCCGCGCCGCCTGGGGGCCACCGCCGTCCTGTACGCCGTCTTCGTCGGAGGCTGGTACCTCGGCCAGCCCCTTCCCCATGTTGGTTGCCACACACCCGAACCAGCTATCGCAGCCCAGGGCCCGGACACCATCGCGGAGCCCGGCGACGTCTCCGGCAACCTCTCCCGGACGGCCGAGGCGGTCCTCACCCACGACGTCGTCTCCACCAACACGATCGCACCGTGCGACGCGTCGACGCCCCATCCCCGCCTGCTGGCCTGGGTGATCGGTGACTGGCGCTGAGCTCGTTCCCCAGCCTCAGACCCCGAACCGGACAGCTCACCTGATCACGTCTACGACCGGGCGCAGACGGCCGCGCAGTGTATGTGCCGTATGGCCGCTCGCTCGTCATGGTGCTGGACCAGGACGCGGTGCACTCCGTGCGGGAGCTTGGCGGCGTTCCTTGGGTCGGCGAGCCGAGCCCCATCGGGCCGTCGCGCGGATCTGCTCAGCCGAGGGGCGGGAACCGTGCGGGCGCGGCATGGGGAAGGCGGCGCCCGCACGGCTCGGTGTTGGCCCTCAGCGGGGCGGTGGGGAGGTCAGTTGCTCTCGTGTGCGGTGATGAACGAGCGCATCTTCGTCAGCGCCTTGCTGTCGGAGATGATCGCCAAGTGGTTGGGGGCCGTCGGGCCGCTCATCAGGTAGTTCTCGTGCGCACCGGCGAGCATCGCGGTGTCGGTGGGTACGGCGTTGTAGTCCCTGGTCGACCTGATCGTCAGGTAGTCGACCTTGTCGTTGAAGGGGACTTCGGTCGGGGAGTTGAGCTCCTTGAGGAACGGCGTGTCGGGGGAGGCGAACTGCTGGCAGGAGACGTACCACTGGCAGCCGTTGTTGGTGGTGCCGTGCTGAGGCCCGGCGAAGGCGATGTACTGGGAGACCTTGTCTCCACCGCCGAGGTTCTTGATGTAGTACCGAGCGGCCAATGTGGAGGCGGACCATGTGGCCAGAACCACCGTGGAAGCCCCGGTGTCGTTGCGGACCTGATCGACCTTCGCCGAGATCTCCTTTGCGGCCTGGGCCAGGTCCTGTGTCATCCGGCTGCTGTCGGTCCAGGTGAACAGCCTGTTCGTCGGCCAGCCGTTGCTCTCCAGGTTGGACTTCATGGGGGCCATGTTGGACGGCGTACCCGTCATCCCGGAGATCATGATCACCGGGTCATGCGCGGCGGCAGCGGACGGGGACGCCGCGCCGGAAGCCTGGGAAGCCAGGCTCAGCAGGCCGCCGGTCAGCAGAGCCGCGAGTGAAGCGGACAGCAGGCGCCGTGAACGGGCTCTTTGCGGATTCCGTGCGTTCGTCGATGCCGTCCCGGGGGGCGCCGAGAGCGCAGATGTGTAGCGAAACACGGGTGTTCCTCCCTGCCCGTCCTGCGTCGCACCGAGCGCGGGCAGTGGCTCGCGCCGGCGGGTGCGGACGGGGTGGTGGGTGGTGGGGGAGTGGTACGGACAGGGAGCACCGTAGGACCGCGTCGCAAGGCGGGCTGATGGGAGCGGCGCACAGTCTTCCGCTGCTTGTATGTCCGGCGCGACCATTACGGGTTCTCGTCACGGCGTCTCAAGCCCCCCGGCACCCCTGGTCCGCGGACATCCCCGGAGTGTGAGGTCGACCCACAACATCCGCGCTACATATGTGCACCGGTCCTCTCGTTCTCCATGTGTCACCGCCATAGCGTCGTCACGCGGCGCATCACGGCTTCGCCACTCCCCTTCTCAGCGCGCAGCACCTCTGACCTCGTCGGCGATGACCCGATGCACCGCTTACACCCTCATCCGTTCTTGGAGGACAGGCAATGATCCGATTCGGAATCATCGGCGGTGGGCTCATGGGGCACGGGATCGCCGTCGCTTTCGCGCAGGCGGGTCACCGGGCAGTCGTGCACGATGTGGACCCTGCGGTTCTGGGCACCGTCAGCGACCGGGTCGTGCGGGCTCTCGAACGCTGCCACCTCTCATCCCACGACGTCCGGCTCGTCGCGGAGCGCGTCACTCTGGCGGAGACACTGCCGGATCTCGCACAAGAGGCGGACATCGTGGTCGAAGCCGTTCCCGAGCGCCTCGACCTCAAGTACGAGGTCCTCGCAGCGCTGGAAGCGGGGATTCCCCCGGTGATGCCGGTGTGGTCCAACACTTCGGTGCTGTCGCTCACCGAAATGGCCAAGGGGATGCGGTATCCCGAGCGGCTGGTCGGAGTCCACTGGTGGAACCCGCCGTATGTCATCCCGCTGGTCGAGGTCGCCCCGGGAGCGATGACGGACGACAGGTTCGTGCGGGGGGCGTGCGATGTGCTGGACGGGTTGGGTAAGACGACGGTGCGCCTTCAGAGGGACGTTCCCGGGTTCATAGGAAACCGGCTGCAGTTCGCGCTCGTGCGGGAGGCTTTGCATCTCCTGGAACAGAAGGTGTGTGACCCGGCGACGATCGACACGGTCGTGCGGGCCAGCCTGGGCCTGCGCTGGTCGGCTGTGGGTCCCATGGAGAACGCGGATTTCATCGGTCTGCACCTGACCAGGAACATTCTGAGCAGCCTTGCGCCCTGCTTGTCGGCGGAGACTCACACATTCCCCGCCCTCGACGAGCCCCTCAACGTCGGTCACGGGGGCCGCGTCTCGGGAACGGGGCTGCTGCCCTGGCCGACGGGGCAAAGCGAGGAAGTGGCGCGGCGCCTGGATACCGGCATCCGCCGAAACCTTTCCGAGCTGTAAGTGTCGGCCGGCGCTCAGACGTCGCGCTGCCGTGCCCGTCGGCACCATTGCCTACGCGACACGGCTGCCGTGCCCGTCGGCACCATTGCCTACGCGACACCGTGACAACAGCAACCCGGGAGGCCAGGATGCGCACACGTCATATCGGCTCGGGCGCGTTCGAGCAGCACACCTGGCGGAGGAGCGATGGCAGGATCGTACGGCGGCACTTTCCTGAGGCTGCTGCTTGAGGACGCCGACGTCAGCGCTTTCGATGAGGTGCTGGCGTCGGCCCGTGCTGCCGGTGAGCCGCTCGACCGGCTCACGGAGCTGGAGCAGGAGCGGGCCACCGCGCTGCGTCTGCGCGAGAGGCACCTTCGGCATCGCCGCAACGAGGCAGCCCTTCAGCTCCTCAACGACACGGCGAGCGACCTGGCTTCGTTGCGGGATCTCGACTGCATCCTCCAAGCGATCGCCGACCGTGCGCGCAGACTGCTGGACTGCGACCTCGCGTACATCAGCCTCAGCGACCGCGGGCGGGGAGACAGCTACATCAAGGCGGCGGCGGGCAACATCTCCGGTCTGCTGCGCGAGCTGCGGCTGCCGGTCGGCACCGGCGTCGGAGGGATTGTCGCGCGGACCGGCGAGCCCTACACCGTCACCTCGTACTCCACGGACGACTCGTTCATCCGTACGCCCGAGATCGACAGGACAGTCGCCGCGGAGCGGATCGAGTCACTGCTGGGTGTGCCGGTCAAACTCGACCAGGGGGTGATCGGTGTCCTGCTCGCCGCGCATCGCAGCCGTCGGGGGTTCAGCAGCCATGACATCAGTATTCTGATCATGCTCGGTTCCCACGCGGCCGTGGCCATCGAGAACGCCCGCCTGCTGCACGCCGCGCAGGAGGCCGTCGCGGAGTTGCAGGTGGCCAACGGCACGATCAGCTCCCACATGTCGGACCTGGAACGCACCGCGGAAGTCCACGAACGCCTGACCAGGCTGGTCATCCAGGGCAAGGGAGTGGACGAAGTAGCGCAGGCGACTGCGTCCGCGGTGTCCGCAACGGTGACCATTCTCGACGAGGACGGCGACATCGTGGCGCAGTCCTGCGGTCAGGGTTCGTCGTCGGCCGACGACATGCGGAGGAGCAGCGCAGACGCTTGGCAGGCCGGACATACGGTGCTGCGCGGCACCCAGTGCGCCGTTCCCTTGATCACCGAATCCGAGCCCCTCGGAACGATCGTCATGGCCGCTACGGCAGAAGTCGACACCACCGACCGCCGCATCCTGGAGCGGGCCGCGCTGGTGGCATCCCTCGTCCTCGTCACGCGCAGACGCATGGCGGAGGCGGAAGCCCGCGTGCGCGGCGAACTGCTGGGTGACCTGCTGGGCGCTCACGCCAAGGACTACGACCTCCTGCGGCACCGGGCCGCCCTTCTCGACGTCGACCTTGACACATGCCGGATCGTGGTGGTCGCCCACCTGGACGACGAACCGCAGCAGCGGGTCTACGCCTCCACCGCGGCCTTCGCCAGGCGGTCCCACGGCCTGGCGTCCTATCAGCACAACACCGTCATCCTGCTGCTGCCCGGAGACGATCCCCTCACGGTGGCGCGTCGGGCCGTTCGCGAACTGTCCCGAACCTCACGGCATCCCGTCACCGCCGGCCTCGCACGCGCCGCGGACATCTCCGACGTCGCCGCGGCCTACCGGGAAGCGGACAACTGCCTGCGGGCCCTGATCGCCCTCGGCAAGACCGGAGACATCGCGGACACCCAGAGCCTCGGGTTCGTCGGAGCTCTCTTCAGCGGCCAGCCGACCACCATCGCCTCGTTCATCGACTCCGTCATCGGCCCGGTGATCGACTACGACCGCCGCCACCGTTCCGATCTGGTACGCACGCTCGACGAGTTCTGCCGGACAGGCCAGCACGCCCGGAACACGGCACATTCGCTGCACCTGCACGTGAACACCGTTGCCCAACGTCTCGCCCGGGTGGGCCAGCTTCTCGGGGAAGGCTGGCGAGACCCGGAAAGGCTGCTGGAGATCCAGATCGCCCTGCGACTGCTGCACGTCACCACGCCACAGCCTGCGGCGACGGTGCTCAGCGCACCCGAAAGCACACTGGGCAGGTAGCCCGTATGTGGGCTCCAGCCGTAGCACCCCTCTGACGGGCTTCATAGCCTGTGCGCCTCGCGACATGACACACGAGCGTAGGAGGCTGCCATGAGAAAGATCCTCGCCGCATCAGGGCTCGCGCTCACGCTGGTCAGCGGAACACTCATGCCCTCAGCGCGGGCCACCCAGAACCCAGCACGGTGCAGCGGCCTGCTGGGCCTGAAGATCCCTTCCTCGGTGATCGGCCTGCCGAGCACCGGAGGCGAGGTGACCGCAGCAACCATGGTCGCCTCGGCCGGCAGCGGAGCTGCGGCGACGGGAGCCTACTGCCGCGTCGACGCCGCCATCCGGCCCGTGGACCCCCAAGCCCCCAGCGTCAGGATGCGGGTCGCCCTGCCCGAGCGATGGAACGGAAAGGCGATGATGTTCGGCGGCGGAGGCTACGACGGCACCATTCCCGACGTCGCCGGCAATGTGCCCTTCGGTCCGACCGGTCGGCCGCGCCCATTGAGCCGCGGCTACGCCACCTTCGCCGGCGACTCCGGACATCAGGCGGCCCCGGACTTCCAACCGGCCACCTCGCTCGACGGGTCCTTCGGCGTCAACGACGAAGCAGTGCGCAACTTCGCGGGCGACGCGCTCAAGAAGACCAGGGACGCCGCACAGTTCATCATCCGCGCGCATTACTCAGGCGCCACGCCCATCAACAGCTACTTCGCAGGCGGATCGAGCGGCGGGCGTGAAGCTCTCGCAGTGGCACAGCGGTGGCCCACGGACTTCGACGGCATCATCGCCGCCTACCCGGCCTGGAACGCCGCCAGTCTCAACCTGTTCTTCGGGTACGAAGTCCAGGTCCTCTCCCGCCCAGGAGCCTTCCTCCACCCCGCCGAGCAGAACCTGCTCTACCGCGCCGTCATCGCCGCCTGCGACGGCGACGACGGCCTGCGTGACGGCGTTATCTCCGACGAACGCGGCTGCCGCTTCAACCCCCGCACGCTGCGCTGTCCGAACGGTCAGGACACCGCGGACACCTGTCTGTCCGACCGCCAGATCCAAGCCGTCGAGAGGCTCTCCTCCCCGCTGCGATGGACGTACCGCCTCGCGGGTGGTGAAACCGGCTATCCCGGATTCCCCTTCCTCTCCGGCGCCGACATGACCACCCCACTGCTGGGCATGGGCATCCGGGCCCCCGGCCACCCCATGCCGAAGGACAGCGGTTACGGGCCCCAGTTCTGGGACCAGTGGGTGAAATACTTCGTCACCCGCAACCCCGCACACGACTCGCTGACCCTCGACCCCCGCCACCCCGGCTCGTGGCAGCAGCGCATCAGCGAACTCTCGGCACTGCAGGACGTCAACAACCCCGACCTGCGCCGATTCGCGAAAGCCGGAGGCAAGCTGCTCATCCTGCACGGCACGGCCGATGAACTCGTCAGCCACCGCTCCACGATCGAGTACGTCCAGCGCGTCCGGAAACTCATGGGCAAGCACGCCACCCGCGACTTCGCCCGGCTCTACCTCATACCTGGCGCCAACCACGCCAACGTCAAGGCGTCCTTCACGGCGAGCTGGGACTCGCTGAGCGCTCTGGAGAGCTGGACAGAGAAGGGCAAGGTGCCCGCACGGCCGGTCGTCACCGACGTCGGCCCCGCAACGAACGGCCGGACCCGGCCGCTGTGCGAATACCCCTCATGGCCGAAGTACACCGGCACCGGCAGCCCCGACGCCGCGGACAGTTTCACCTGCCACACCAGGCCGCGACCCTAGCCCTGCGGCGCGATACCAGCGCCGCTCGGAATGCCGGCGCCGTCACCATCGGCAGGCCGCCAGTTGGCGGGCGAACAGGGAGTCAACGCGATGGCGGTCGCCAATGGCAGGGAACCCGGCCGGACCAAGGCGGCGCCCAATCCGGTGAAGAGCAGCACGCGGCGTTTGGGTGAGGTGGCCCGTCAGGGCCATCCGGTCGGCCGGGGCGCGTGTCCCCTTCCCTCGCAAGGCCTTGGGGCAAGGCCTTGCGCAGGTGTCCTACGCCGCGACCGCCGCCTACGGCCCGTTCATCGCGAGGCTTTCGCGGCGCGTCGGTCCGCCCGGCCCGGCGGGAACGGGAATGCTGAGGTGATGATCGGTGAATATGGTCTTTTGCCACGGCGCCGCTTCCTCACAGCGGGCGGCGTCACCGTGCTTTCGCTGTGCGCCCAGGCCCAGGCCTCGGCGCGGGCCGCCGTTGTCCCGGGCCCGGACATCCCGGTGCGGCCGGAGCGGCATGTGCGGGCGGGGCCCATGGCCCTGGCCCTGACGTTCGATGACGGGCCGAGTCCGCTGTACACCCCGCAGGTGCTGGCCGTCCTGCGCCGTTACGGGGTGAGGGCGACGTTCTTCATGCTCGGTGCCAACGTCGCCAATTACCCCGGCACTGTCCGCGAAGTCGCCGATGCGGGGCACGTCCTGGGCAACCACACCTGGTCCCATCCCAACCTCGGCACCCTGCCCGCAACCGAGGTCCGCACCCAGATCGAGCGTACGAACGACGTCATCGCCCGCACCACCCAAGGCAAGCCCCCGGTTCTCTTCCGCGCTCCCGGCGGTCACTTCGCTCCCACAGCCCTGGCTGTATGCGCCGACCTTCAGATGCGCGCGATTTCCTGGTCCGTCGATCCGGAAGACTGGGCCAACCCGGGCGCCGACCGTATCGCCCAACGGACCCTGGAGAACGCCCGGACCGGATCGATCATCCTCAATCATGACGGCACCCTCAGCCTCAACGGCATCCCCGACAACAAAGGCCTGGCCGACCGCACCCAGACCGTCACCGCCTTGAAGACCATCCTCCCTCGCCTCATGGACGCCGGATATCGGTTCACCACCCCCGACGCACATCCCCAGCCCACCGGCGACAGCCCCGTCCGCCCGGCGGGTGTCTGACCTGGACGGTCCGATGAGATGCGCTCGGCTGGTGGCGGCGGGCCGGGGTTGCGGGAGATGTCCTCGGGCCCCTCCGGTCGTACGAAGGACCGGCGCGCTCCAACCCTGAACGGCAGGACAGGGTTCTCAGCTGCTGAGAAGAGTCCTCAGGTCAGCGATCCGGTATCCGCTGGCGTGGAGGGCGTCGATGATCCGCGGAAGAGCGAGGACGTCGAGGGCATGCCGGTGTCCGTCGAAGGTGCCCACGTGCATCTGTACGATCGCCCCCGGTGCCAGGGCGTCCAGGGTTCTGTCGACAACCCTTTGTACGGTCATGCCACCGGCGGTTCCAAGGTAGCCGTTGGTGTCGGTGGTGAACTCGATGTCCGCGAAGCCCAGCGCGTTGACCCGCGCGATCCCCTTCGGGGTGGTGGCGCTGTAGGGGAAGCGGAAGAACGGCAGAGGGTCGGCCCCGGTCGCTTGCCGGATCGCATGGTCCGCGCGGAGAACCTCCTCCGCCACTTCCCGGGGGGTGAGGCCGCCGAACTCCGGGTGGCTGTGGGAGTGGTTGCCGATCCCGTGCTCCGCCGCCATGGCCCGAGCCGCCCTGGGGTGGCGCTCGGCGAACTGCCCGGTCAGGAAGAACGTGGCCGGCACCTGGTACCGGCGCAGCACCTGCAACGCCGCGTCGACCCCGGTCTCGTTCCAGGCCGCGTTGAACGTCAGTGCGACGACCCGCCGACTGGTGGGCAGCCGCCGGTTCTCCGAACCGAACAGCCTCTCCACCGGGCCCGGTTCCAGGCGCGCCGCAGGCAGGGCCGGCCCGGAAACCGCCGCGGGATTCCTGACGGGATCAGGCGCGGCGGTGGCGGCATAGCCACTCGCGGGAAGGGCGATGGCCACCACGACTACGACGGCGGCTGCCAAGCGTGCGAAAGCTCTCTGTGTGAGGAGACGGAGCCTGAGGACATGGAGGAAGCCTGCACCTGGGAGGACGCCCGGCACGGTAGCCAGGGACCGCAGGACGGCGGGAGCGAAAGCGTTCATGTCCGGCAAACGCCTTCCCCTGGAAAGCGACACGGCGAACGACAGCATCCCGACCGCTCAAGGCGTGGTGGTGCGCCGCGCCGTTCGATCGCGCAGAGGACGTGTCACCGGGAGCGCGAACGGCTTCTTACCGGCGGCGACCGCCAACAGTCAGGCGGGTTCCATCAGCACCGAGTAGGCCCGTTCAAGACCCTGCTCGTAGCCTGTCCCCACCTCGACGTAGAGGTGACCTCCGGCTGCGCACGCGTCACGTAGGGTGCGGCTCTGCTCCGTGACCCATAGCGACGCCGCCATGGGACGATCTTGCTCGTGGCTGGTGTGAGCACGGCGTCCGACAAGGGACAGCCCATAGGAACATCCCTGCCCTATCAGTTCCAGCCGGTCCCCGGATCTGACAGGGCGGGGATAGCGTTTCAAATCCGCTCGCTTTCTAGACGGAGCCGCAATTGCTGGCGGGGGCCAGAACTCCGAGCGCCGACTCACACAGGTTTCCGCCAGTGGTGATATCGGCCAACCCGTTTTGGCTTTGCGCCTTGGTACGCGAAGACCAATCCCAGTCTCCCTCAGCCGTTCCCAAGGGGCCCTCCACGGAACCCTGAGCGGCGAGCGAGGCTGAACCAGAAACGGAGACGGCGGGTACCGCAGCGCTCGCGGGCACTGCGAGTACGCCGACAAGTGTGGAGACTCCGAGAATGACGGCAGCGATACGAGGGATACGAGGCATGGGAAAGCCCTTTCGTAAACGGAGAGTTGGCGTTGACTCGGCGGCTGGTTCGAGTCGTCCGAGGGCTGCCCAAGCCAATGTATGAACATGCGCTGATCACCCGAACGGATGAATAGGGCCGATCCACCGCCCAAAAGAAAGCGCCCCAGGCCCTCGTGAACCCCGTCCCCCTAAACCAGCGGCTCACTCAGTTCGATGGAACGCAAAGCGGCCGCCAGTGCCCGTTCGTCGCCGATGTCGAGGGCTGTGTCGGTCAGCTTGATGACGTGTTCGTCGCCGTGCGCCAGGGCCCGTTCGAAGACCTCTTCGGGGGTGAAGGTGCCCTGTGGGGTGTACGCGACCGGGGTGTGGGGTGCGTACATCGCGGTCACCGCCGCCGATGCCGTCCAGGCGGCACGCAGGCTCGGTGCCCACAGGACGTGCGGGAGCGCGGGCAGGGTGCGCAGCACGGCGTTGGGGGCCGTGGCCGCGTGGACCAGCATCGTCTCTTCGCCGTGGCCGTGAGTCGCGTATCGGTGGGTGGCTGCCCGCACCAGCTCGGTGAGGCGGTCTCGCGCTTCGTTCGCGTCCGTGATCGCGGCTGCCCAGATGGGCAGGCCCGTGACACGGCAGAGCCGGGCGGCGAAGCCGCCGTCCCGTTCGGCGATGGGGGTCACCGCGTCGAGGGCGGCGGCTGCGCTGTCGGCGCCGGGCAGCGGGGCGAGGTCCGCGAAGGAGTGGTAGCGCGCGGCCCAGTAGCCGAGGCCGTGGGCGAGCTCGGCCAGACGCGGCTCGGTGCCCTCGCTGACCAGAAGAGTGCGCACGGCGTGACCTACCCGGATCACCGGGTGCGTCGAGCCGCCGTACATGCCGGGCAGGAGCCGGGGCCACCACTCGGTCAGCACGTCGCGCCAAGGGCGCTCGGCGATCTCGCGGACGAAGTAGCCGATCCAGTCGGCAGCGCGGCGCGGATCGCCCAGCGCGGAGCGCCAGTTGGCGGACGTGACTGGCTCGACACCCGACGGGAACTCCTCCAGCTTGCGCGTGTACAGGTCGAGCCACCGGTGTACCGAGCCGGCCTGGCCATGCGCGGCGAGGGCCTCAACGGCCATCGGCGCGTGATTGGTGAGCCGCCCAAGCCGCTCTGGCCCTGAACTGTGCAGTCGCTGGAGCGCCTCATCGAGAATGCCCGTCTTATCCATGGCGAGGACGGTAGGCGGGGTGCCGCGACGGCGTAACAGGCTGAAGGCCTAGGGCCGGTCCTAGGTCCGGCCCTAGGACCAGTCATTCGACCGACGCCGGGCACGCCCACCACCATGCCGAATGTGACGACGAAGCCCAGGCCCGCCGCCCCACGGGGGACCGGTGCAGCCTCTGATACAGTCGCCGCACACGTGAGCTATGAGACGCGTGTGACACCTGATACCGCTGCGACCAGGGAGGTTGATGAATATGGCCCGCGCCGAGCTTCTTCAGCCTGCCCTTGTCCGGGCCGCGCGCGGTTGAATCGCGGTCCGGTCGTTGCACAACGACCAGGAGTGTCGCGTGTTCTCTTCTTTCTCTCTGACCGGTACGAACCTCGTCACCGACCGTCTCATCCTGCGGAAATGGTCCGCTGAGGAGATCGCCGCCGTCCTCGGTAACGGCCGGTCGGCGCACTGGGCGGAGGACTTTCCCGCCGAGGGCGACTGTGTCATCGCCGGCGTCATAGCCGAAGGGCCGGACCAGTCGAACGACTACGGTCACCGGCAGATCGCCGAGCGGACCAGCGGCCTGGTCGTCGGCAGCATCAGCCTGCTCTGGCCGCCGAGTGACGGTGCTCTGGAGATCGGCTACGGAATCGTGCCGTCACGCCGTGGCCGAGGCTACGCACCAGAGGCCACCCAGGCCCTCGTGGAGTTCGCGCTCACCTCGCCGGAGGTCCACACGGTGTACGCCGACGTGGAGCTGTCCAACCCGGCCTCAGCCCGCGTACTGGAGAAGGCCGGACTGCGTCGCTGGAGCATCGATGCCACAACCGCGCGGTTCCGTACCGGCGCACCGAGCCTCGACCAGCGCTGAGCCGAGGCAGTCGATCCGGGCCAGGCGGTGACGTCCCGCTGTGGTTCCCCGTACCTGGTCGCAAGCTGGTGTGACCGCGTCGTCATCACGCGGCGCGGGTAGGGGAAGGCGTCCGGTGGCGCGCACGCCGCCGGACGTCCCCCCGGGCGAGGACCCGGCTCAGCAACGATCAGTTGGAGGACCGAACGTGACAGACGTCGTGTCCATCGTCACCTTTGATGGTGACGAGACGCTGTGGGATTTCCAGAGCGCGATGAGGAAAGCACTGGCGCTAGCGGCTCAGCGTTTCGCTGCGGAAGGTCTTGTGCGGAGCGACGGTTCACTGGTGACAGCGGGCTGGCTGGCGGGCATCCGTGAGGACGTAGCCGCCCGCCCTGGCTTCAGCCACGCCTCGATGGAAACGATCCGCTGGGCGGCCTTCGAAGAGGCGAGCCGGGAGGTGGGCGCCGACCCGCCGACGAGGAGCTGACGGCACGTGTGTTCCACGCCTACATGCACACACGCCATTCCTCGGTGACGCTCTATGACGACGCGAAAGCCTGCCTGGACAGCCTCAGCCGCCGAGGATTCCGACTCGGCCTTGTCACCAATGGGAACAGCAAGCCGTCGGCACTGGGTGTGGAGTCGGCGTTCGAGGTCATGGTCGTGGCCGCTGACTGCGGTTTCCGAAAGCCCGATCCCGCGATCTACCGCTATGCCGCCGAACGGTTCGGCGTCAGGCCGGACGCGTGCGTGCACGTAGGCGACCATGTCGAAGAAGATGTCCAGGCGTCCGTGAGAGCCGGCAAGCGCTCCGTCTGGATCAATCGTTCTGGGGCAGAAGCAGCCGAGGAGACGGCGGCTTGGCGGACGATCTCACGCTTGGGGCAACTACCGCCCCTGCTCGCGGGCGGCATGGCTGCCTGACGAGACCGCAGCCCCGGGCGCGGACACCGCGCCCCTCGTGAGCCGCCCGCCGTAAGCCGTGAGCGGGGGCGCGGTCATCCGGGCCGCTTCAGGGCTGACTCCGGGCCGCCTCAGGGAATTGACTCGCTTTCGCTTCCTCGTTCCACCATGCCCGCATGGAGCTGTATCCGGGGGAGACCGACAAGCTCTGGTGACGTCTTCCGGTCAGCGGTCAGCGGTCAGCGGTCAGCGGTCAGCGGTCAGCGGTGGGCGCTGGGCGAGCGGGGCTGGGGGCGGGCAGCCCCCGTAGTGTTCGGGAGTCAGCCGGGCCAGGTCCCCGTCACGCGCCTGGTCGCGGTGGCGCCACCGCGGTCGACGGCCGCCTTCACGAGGGCGAAGATCGCTCCTTGTACCGCCGCCGCGAGCAGCACTTCCTGCCAGGTACGGTCCTCATCCGTGGCATCCGGGGCGTCGTCCTCGTGCGCCAGGGTCTTCCAGGTCTGCTTGAACACCGCGCTGGCGATCAAGCCGCTGGCCGCCCCCAGGGCCAGCCCCAACGGCTTGTAGGCGATCGTCGACGCCTTCATCGCTTCCTCCGGTCGCGGCGCAGCTTGGCGAGGAGGATGAGAACGACCACGGCCGCGGCCAGCAGCGGGCCGGGGCGGCGGCGGGCGGCCTCGGTGGCGCGACTGGCCTTCTCGCTCACCGGTTCAGGCGTCTTCTCCTGGACCTTCGCCGCGGCGGCCGTAGCGGCTTCGGCGATCCTGTCCTTGCCGGAGGCGGCCTTGTCCCGCACCGGCTGCGGCGTCTTGTCCTGAGCCAGTTGCGCCACGTGCGCCGCCGAGTGCTGAACCTGCTGCTTGGCCTGCTCCGTCACGCCCTTGAGCTGAGCTTTGGCCGTCGCCGCCTTGGTCTTCGCCTGGGCCTTCACATCTGCCTTGGCGGCCAGTTCTTCCACGGTCCGGCCCAGTTCCTCGCGTGTCTCTCGCGCCTTGTCGCGCAGTTCCTCGGGGGTGGGCTTCTTCTCGCTGTCGTCGTTGGACTGTTTGGTCATCGCTTGGCCTTCTCCTTGATGGTGGCGACGTCGGTTTTGACGCCGTCGACTGCTCGCTCGGGCATCGGCGGGGTGGCCTGCCTCATCTGTTTCTTGCCCGTGACCGCCAAGACCGCGGCGAGCAGAAGCAGGACGGCGGCGATGATCAGCGCAGACGCCCACACGGGGAGGGCGAGGGCGAGCGCGGCGATGGCGGTGGCCGCCAGCGCCTGCAGCGCGATGAACGCGACCGCACCCGCTCCGCCGAACAGGCCGCCGCCGATGCCGAACCGCTTGCCCTTGTCGGCGACTTCCGCTTGCGCGAGCCGTAGCTCCTCTCGTACCAGTTGCGACAACTGCTGGGACGCGCGTGAGACGAGCTCGCTCACTGACTCCTCGGCGCCACCGTGCTCGTACTTGGAGGAAGGGGAATCAAAGGAATGCATGATCGTTCACGTGTCCTTCCTGGCTTTCAGCCCGGTTACCCACGGCTAGCGTGCTCATGCCGTCTGCGGGCGCATCCCTTGATTCCGGGGCCTGCTCCGGCCGTTGAAGCGCCCGGACGCCAGCCCAGCCGCGCACCCCGGTCGACGTACTCCTTCCGAAGCAACTGCTGCTACGCGCGGTGTCACCACGCCGAGCACGTCGCCGGGACGCAGGCAACGGCGGGCCACACTGGCAACGGCTGGGGAGGAGAAGGCGGTTGGGCGCGGCCTCCGACACGCTGGTCGGTGGGCGGACCTCTGATCTGCGGCTGGTCTGCGGCGCCCGTCATTCGACGTTCGGCGAGGACGCTCAGGTTTCGCTGCGGGAGGTCACCTTGGCGGTGGGGTCCGGGGTGCTGTGTCGAGTGAACGTCCACAGTGCGAGCCCGAGGCAGCTGAACGCGGCCCCCAGTGCGCAGACGGCGCCCCAGCCGGCCATCGTGTAGAGGGAGGTCGCGGCGATGGCGCCGGTGGCGCTGCCGATCGAGTAGAAGATCATGTACCCGCCGATCAACCGGCTTCCCGCGTCCGGGTGCAGCGCGTAGATCAGGGTCTGGTTGGTGACATGGACCGCCTGCACGGCGAGGTCGAGAAGGAACACCCCTACGACCAGGGCCCACAGCGAGCTGCGGGTGAAGGCCAAGGGCAGCCACGAGGCGGCGAGCAATGCCAGGGCGATGCCGGTGGTTCGCTGGGAGAGACCGCGGTCGTTCAGGCGGCCCGCCACGGTCGCGGCCAGGGCGCCGGCGACACCGATCAGTCCCAGCGCCCCGATCGCGCTGTGCGGCAGAGAGTACGGGGCCTCGCTGAGCGGCAGCGCGACGCTGCTCCACAGGGTGCTGAAGGCGGCGAAGATCAGCAGACCGAGCAGGGCCCGGAGCCGCAGCAGTCGTTCCCGTGCGAACAAGGTGATCGTGGAGCGCAGGAGCTGCCGGTAGCGCAGGGTTGCCAGCGGAGCGTCTCTGTGGCGCGGCAGCACTCGGTACAGGACCAGGGCGAGCAGGGCGGTGAGCGACGCCGAGGCGAGGTAGACGGAGCGCCAGCCCGCAAGGTCGGCCATGAGGCCGGACGCGGTGCGGGCGAGCAGGATGCCGATGACCACGCCGCTGGTGACCAGACCGACGACCCGTCCGCGCCCGGCGGGTGGGGCCAGTGACGCCGCGAAGGCCACCAGCGTCTGCGTGACGACCGCGAGGAGTCCCGTCGCGGCCATGCCCGCGAGCAGGATCGCCGCCGTGTGGGCGGCGGCCACCACGGCCAGCGCCATCACCAGGAGCAGCAACTGGGCCACGATGAGCCGTCTGCGGTCGGCCACGTCGCCCAGTGGCACGAGGAAGAAGAGTCCAAGACCGTATCCGACATGCGTGAGGGTGACCACGCTGCCGACAAGTGCCGGGCTCATGGCGAGGTCATGGCCCATGGTCACCAGGAGCGGCTGGGAGAAGTAGATGTTGGCCACCGCGGCCCCGCAGGCGACGGCGAACAGTATGACGACGCCACGGGAAAGGGCGAACGCGGAACCTTTCCCGCTACCTTCCCCGGTATCTTCCCCGCTTCGGGTCTCGGTCCGTCGTGTCACAGCCTCACTGTCGCCGGGCATGAGCACCCCTCCGCACATCTGGTTTCATATTGCTACCAATGACGACGGTGACGCTAGCTTTTTTGGTAGCATGTTGCAACCGTTTGGAGAGTGAGGGACGCCATGGTGACCAGGACGCGCTTCGATGACAGCGAATGCCCTGTCGCCCGGTCGGTGGACGCGATCGGCGACTGGTGGTCCCTGCTGATCGTGCGGGACGCCTTTGACGGAAGCCGGCGCTTCGGGGAGTTCCAACGCAGCCTCGGCGTGGCGAAAAACATTCTCACCGCGCGTCTGCGCACCCTGGTCGCCGGCGGTGTCCTCGAATCCGTCCCCGCCTCGGACGGCAGCGCCTACCGCGAGTACGTACTGACTCCGAAGGGCCAGGCGCTCTTCCCCGTCATCGTGGCACTGCGGCAGTGGGGCGAACAGAACTTCTTCGCCCCCGGCGAACCACACTCAGAGTTGGTCGACCGCCGACAGGGACATCGTCTCCGGGCACTGGAAGTGCTGTCTGCGGACGGGCGACGGCTGAATTCCGACGACACCACCGTCCACAAGATCTCCACCCAGTGATCTGGGCCGGAGATCCGATGCCGACACGCCGCTCTGCCGATGGTCGCGAGGCCGGGTGGGATGAACGGCGCGAAGGGTTGCGGCGCGCACTCATCACCGTTTGCGGCTGGTGACGGTGTTCTTGCCCGGCACCCCGAGTAGAGGCATGAGGCCACAGCGCGCTGATTGCCCACAGGGGCGCGAACGTGGGCGTGGACGTCGGGTGAGAAGGGGAACGAGGACATTCCACCGTTCTGCCGTCGTGTCACCAACTACAGCCCACCAGTACAGCCCACCAGCAGTGGAGACGACGCCTGCCCCGTCCGGAACTGCCTCGGACGGTGGATGGACCGTCCGAGGCAGGTCATCACTCAGTGCGCGGCCACTCCGCAGCCGCCGCCGCACTGGCAGGGGCCGCCTTGCTGGCAGCCGCCGGTGCAGTGAGGACCACACTGGCAACCGCTCGCGAGCGGCGTGCCGACGGTGGGTGTCGATGCCTCTGTTCGCTTCATGCCGCGTTGCCCTCCCTCAGGCCCGCACGTTGCCGACCCTCAACGAGCGTGGCATGACATAGCGTCACTTAGTGGTCGGCTCCGGAAGTCCTTCGGGGGTTGACTCCGGAGCCGGGACCATGCGTGTCGGTGCGTCAGGTGCTGGGGGCGCTGAGTGGAGGCCACTAGGGCGTCCTCGGGTGAGCCGGCGAAGGCGCCGGTGGGCAGGAAGATGCCCTCATACTGTGCGGTCCGGGGCCGTCTGCGGAAGTCACGTGCAGCGGCCGCAGCGCATCGCTGATTGCTGCCCCCGTCAACCCACTTGACTAGTTGAGGTCGGAGAGAAGTGCGTCAAGTGCCTTCTCCAGGGCGTCGGAGTTGGCTGTGTCGAACCACGTGGTGCGGATGCGTTCGTTGGCTCCTTTTGGTGTCTCGTGGTCGGCCGCGAGCTGGTGCAGGGAGCGGGTCTCGTCACTCAAGGCGCGCCCGACGCCCTGGAAGAGCCCGCGAATGTAGCGATCCGCGCCCTCGGCGGGGATGCCCTGCCGGGCGGCCCAGGCGGTGAGCGTGGCCAGGTACCAGTAATGGGAGGTCAGTGTGGCCGTCAGGGCCTGGAAGACGTTGAGGGTCGCTTCGTCCGCGACGGGGAGCGTCCCGCCGAGGTCGCCGAAGAGGTCGTCCACGGCCGGGTGGGAGGGGCAGGTCACGGTGACGGACCGGCGCTCGCGCGCGGCGGGCAGCGGGATGGCGCGCACCACGGGGGCGCCGGTGCCGAGCGTTTGGCGCAGCTCGCCGATGGCGACGCCAGTCATGACGCTGACCACGACCCTGTCGCTGCCGACCCGGAGCCCGGCAAGGGCCTCGGCACGGTCCTGGGGGCGGACGGCGAGGATCACCAACTCGCAGCGGTTCACCACGTCCTGGTTGTCGGTGCACACCCGCACGTTCGGATACTGCTGGGACAGTGCGGCGGCTGTACGGGCTCCTCGTGGCGAGAGGTGGATCTCCGGCGGCTCCTCGACGCCGTCACACAGACCGTCCACGATAGCGCGGCCGATCTCGCCCACGCCGATGATCCCGATGCGCTTCATCATGTCTCCTGTCGTCTTGCCAGCGGTGGCCCCGGCCCCCATCCGTGACACCGCTGCTTTGAACCTGCGAGTGGAGGGCGGCGATGTGGGCACGGCGGCCATCCTGCCTGACCGGTGCCCGCTGCGACGTGGCGGGCCCGCCGGGCGACGGGCGGGGCAGACTGGGCCTGTTCTTGATCCAAGTGACGATCGGTCCGCCATGCCCATTTCCCCGGCCTGTCCGACAGCCCCAAGCGCCGCTGAACGTATGCGGTTGAAGAAGATGGCCTACGGCCACAGGAGCGAACACCGGCTACGGGTGCGTGCCCAGGTGGTCCTGCATGCCGCGCGCGGACGTTCCAACGCGCGTATCGCGCGGGAGACCGGGCTGCACATCGACACCGTGCGTCGCTGGCGGGGCCGCTTCGCCCAGGCGGGACTGCCCGGACTCCGGGACCGTGAACGCTGCGGCCGCCCGGTCCCGTTCACCCCCGTGCAGGCCGCCGAGATCAAGGCACTGGCCTGCCAGCTCCCCGCCGAGAGCGGCGTGCCGCTCTCGCACTGGTCATGCCCGGAACTGGCCCGTGAAGCCGTCGCGCGGGGCATCGCGCCCTTCCTGTCGGCCTCCACCGTACGGCGCCGCTGGCTGGCGCAGGACGACCTCAAGCCGTGGCAGCACCAGTCCTGGATCTTCGTCAGCGACCCGAACTTCCACCTCAAGACCACCTGGGTGCTGGACCTCTACGCCCGCACCTGGCAGGGCGAACCGCTGGGCGAGGACGAGCACGTCATCAGCGCGGACGAGAAGACCTCTATCCAGGCCCGCTGCCGCTGCCACCCCACCCTTGCGCCGGGACAGGCCCGCGCCATGCGGGTCAACCACACCTACGGCCGTGGCGGCACGGCGGTGCCCGGCCCGTGCACCCCGCAGGGGGAGGCGGCCGGAGCCCCGGCGTGACACCCGGGCTCCGGGCCTGGTCGAGGCCCGTGGTGAAGACGACGTTGCCCGAGACGCTTCAGTGGCCCGGGCAACGTGAGTGAGCGGCAGCGGCGCGCGTGGCCGTTACTAGACGGGCAGGGCGGCGTCGATGGCCGTGGTGACCTCGTCGGCGTCGGGTTCGGTCTGGGGCGCGAAGCGTGCGGCGACGGTGCCGTCGGGGGCGATGAGGAACTTCTCGAAGTTCCAGCGCACGTCGCCGGTGTACCCCTCGGCATCGGGAGTGTCGATCAGTTGGTCGTAGAGGGGGTGGCGGGTCGGGCCGTGGACGTCGGTCTTTTCGGTCATCGGGAAGGTGGCGCCGTAGGTGGCGGAGCAGAACGTGGCGATCTCCTCCGGGGTGCCGGGCTCCTGGCCCATGAACTGGTTGCACGGCACCCCCAGGACGGTGAAGCCGCGGGCCGCGTACGTCTGCTGGAGCTTTTCCAAGGCGGCGTACTGGGGGGTGAGGCCGCACTGGGAAGCGACGTTGACGATGAGGACGGCCTTGCCCTTGTACTGGTCGAGGTGGGCGGGGGCGCCGGTGAGGGCGTTGATTTCGATGTCGAAGGCAGACATGACTCTCCTTTGTGTGTGGTGCTCTGCGGGGCTGTGGGCGGGATCGGTTGCGGGTGGCGGGAACCTTGGTCGCCTCGTCCTGCTGGGCGGTGTCCGGGCGCGAGCGGGGGTCGTGGGTGATGAGGAGGGTGGCGGCGAGGGCGGCGAGGGCGGCGAGGGCGGCGAGGGCGGCGAGGGCGGCGAGGGCGAGGATACCTGCGGCCCACCACAGGGCGGTGCTGTAGCCGTCCTCGGATACGTGAGAGAGGCCGTAGACGAAAGCGGTCAGGCCGCACAGGCGAGCAGGACCCCGGGAACGTCGAGGCGGGGCCGGGGCCGGTCGTGCAGGGTGGAGGCGAGGGGCGGCAGGCATCGGAGCCGGGTGCCGCCGCCTGGGCCGCCCGTCCGGGCACCAGAGCGGGTGTGAGTAGTTGAGATACTGGAAATCCCGGTGAGAACGATCTTGGTCGGCCGGCGCACCGGCTGGAGGCTCTGCTGAAGCTCGCGGAAAGATCGCCGGCCACTTGTCGCACCACGGCCTTGGGAACAGCGGGACGCCCAGCGCGGGTAGTCCCGGTCTCCGGGGACCATCGTGGCGGGCCCGGAAACCTGTTCGCCTCAGTGGCGGGCGGACGATTATGCTGGATGAGTCCTTCTCTTGCCCTGTGTGGGCGTGTGCGTGCCCTTCGAGGTGATGACCTATATCCCAGGCCCAGTAGCCGTTCTTCCCGGGCTCTCTGCCCGCGGACCCCGCCTGCGTTGACAGGCGGTTGGTGCTGTCCGCTGTGAAGACGGTGTTCCCGATGGCCTGGGCTCTGTGACATCCTCCTGTGCGCAGTAGGCGTACACGGGTCTTGGCCTGCCCGTTTCCCTGCTGTTCAGAACAGGAACCCCCTCTCCGTGTCTCGTGACACCCGTAACGCCCCACCTCGCTCGGGTGGAATCTCCGCCGGACCCTCTTCGCGCCCTGGCAGCCGGATCATGCTGACCGTGGTGCTGCTCGGCGAACTGATGGCCGTCTTGGACGCATCAGTGGTCGACACCGCCCTGCCCTCCATCCAGGCGAACACCGGTGCTTCAGCCGCAGGTCTGCAGTGGATTCACGCCGCCTACGGGCTCGCGCTCGCCCTCGGGTTGATCACCGGCGGCCGCCTCGGTGACCTCTACGGACGCAAACGGATCTTCCTGCTGGGCACCGGCGTCTTCACCGCCGCCTCACTGCTGTGCAGCCTCGCCGCCGGCCCCACCGCGCTGATCACCGCCCGCGCGGTGCAGGGCGCCGGGGCAGCGGTGATGATCCCGCAAATCCTGGCCACGCTGCACGTCACCTTCACCGGCAGCGACCGCGCCAAGGCGTTCGGCCTGTACGGGACCGTCATGTCGGTCGGCAGCGTCGCCGGGCCTGCCCTGGGCGGCGTCCTCACCCAGGCCGACCTGTTCGGCCTCGGCTGGCGTTCCATCTTCCTGATCAATGTCCCCTTCGGCATCGCCACTGTCCTGCTCGGCCGCAGGTACCTGACCGAGTCCCGTAACAGGCAGGCCCTGCGCCTCGACCCACTGGGCATGGTCCTCTCCGCGCTCGGGCTGCTGCTGATCGCCTACCCCCTCAGTGCGGGCGGCGCCCACCACTGGCCGTGGTGGACGTTCACGGCCATGGTTGTAGGTCTGGCCGTGCTGGTGGGCCTGGTCTTCCAGCAGCGGAGCAAGACCCGCCAGGGCGGCTCCCCGCTGGTGGCGCTGTCCCTGTTCTCCGGGCGGCCGTTCTCCGGAGGGATGACCGCCCAGCTGGTCCTCGGTCTGCTGTCCGGCCTGTTCTTCATGTGCTGGACGCTCTTCATGCAGCAGGGCCTGGGCCTGAGCCCGTCGCGGGCGGCGATCGGCTTCCTCCTCTTCACGCTCGCCGAGATCGGCGGGGCCTGGCTGGCCATGTCGGCCGTCGCCCGGCACCAACGCCGCGCACCTCAGGCCGGCGCACTGCTCGCTGCCTTGGCCCTGGCCGCGTTCCACCTGCTGGCCACCACATACGGCACCAACCTGTCGATGACCACTATGGCCCTGCCGGCCCTGGCACTGGGCCTTGGACTGGGCATGATCGGCGCTCCGCTCACCGACCTCACCCTGGGCCGCGTCGACGACGCGCACGCCGGATCGGCCTCCGGCCTGTTCAACACCGCCACCCACCTCGGCATCAGCCTGGGTGTCGTGCTCACTGGGGTGGTCTTCTTCTCCCATGACCACACCGCGACCGCCCGCGGCACTGACGTCGTCAACGCCTTCACCGCGACGCTTCCGTACGTGATCGGCGGCCTGCTGGCCATGTGGGCCCTGATGTTCTTCCTGCCCCGCCCGGCCACCCCACGCACCCATCGGTGCTGAACACCCGGCTCGGGGTGGGGGCAAGGATGTGTCCCCACCCCGAGCTCTCACGCATGCCCCGTTCCCGACGCCCCTCGAACGCCATTTCGCCGCGCGATAACCAGCCTTGGCCGACGGAACGCCCAAGCTGGAGAAAGCCAGGGCCGACCGCATCCAGCAGTACGGTGATCGGCGGCACAGGTGACCGGTGGTGGTGTACGCGGCGGGTGCGGTCGGGCGGCCCGGAGTCCCGCCGGCCCCGCGCCGCAGGGCGGACTGGCTCAGTCCGCCCTCGACACTGTGCCGTGAGTGCCGTGCCGTGCCGCCCGCCCGTCGCCGATCGTGGTTACGCCCGGGGGGTCGGGGCAGCGCTCTGGGCGGTGGTCCGGGCGTAGTGCTCGGCGATCTCGTCGCTGGTCGTGAGCCACACACCGGAGTGGTTCGCGATGTATTCGAGCGCCTGGTCCAGGTACTTCTGGCGGAACGGCTGGTTGATGACGAAGGGGTGCAGGACCAGTGACATCACCCGGCCGCTGTCCGCCGAATCGGCGTACAGCTGGTCCAGTTGGTCTTTGACGATCTGTACGAAGTCCGGCCCGCTGAGGCTCTTGCCGACGAACAGGCTGATGTCGTTGACCTCGATCGAGTACGGCACGCTCAGCATCCCCGGGACGTTCAGCCGGTACGGCTGGTCGTCGTTGGCCCAGTCCAGGACGTAGCTCAGGCCGAGTTCGGCGAGCAGCGCCGGTGTCTCGAAGGTCTCGGTGAGCGCCGGTCCCAGCCAGCCGCGCGGCCGGTGGCCGACGGCCCTCTCGATGGTGCCGATCACCTCCGTGAGGTAGGCGCGCTCCTCGTCGGGCGTCATGTCGGCCTGGAAGATGGAGTTGTTCTTGCCGTGGGCGGCCCACGCCCAGTCCCTGTCCCGGCCCGCCTGGATGATCTGCGGATAGCGGTCGGCCACGTCGGAGTTGAGCATCACGCTCGCGCGTATCCCATGCCGGTCGAGGCTTTCCATCAGCCGCCAGATGCCCACGCGGGGGCCGTAGTCGCGCCAGCCGTAGTTCAACGGGTCCGGTGCGAGCCCGGCGGTGCCCGGGAAGATGCTCGTCGAGGGGCGGTCGACCTGGTAGTGCTCGACGTTGAGTCCGACGTAGAAGGCGACGCGGGCGCCACCGGGCCAGCGGATCGGCTCGCGCTCGACGATCGGGCTGTAGTCGTACAGTTGGTTGTCCATCGACTCTCACCTCATGCTTGCTGGTCGTGTGCTGCGGTTTCTCGCCGCCGATAGCCGATACTCGGACCTTCACATTGATGTGAGGGTCAAGGTGGCGCGTTGTGCGTTCGGTCACACATGCGGCGGGGAGCTGCTTCGAGCGCGTCAGACTCGCCGCCGCTGGTCAGTGGCGTGCTGTGTGGCGCCCTGCGGGGCGCGCGGCTGGTGTCCACGTCCGTCCGGCGCTCCGGGTGTTCGGGCCGGACGTCCGTGGTTACTCTCCCGTGTCCCCGTCGATCCGTTCACGGAGCAGGTCGGCGTGACCGTTGTGGCGCGCGTACTCCTCGATCATGTGGGTCAGGGTATAGCGCAGCGAGAACACCTCGTCGCGCCACCGCACAGTGGTGTCCAGGGAGCCGGCGGCGTCCACGATGGCGCGCGAGCGCTCGCACGTCTCCTCCCAGACCGTGAACGCCTCGTCAGGATCGGCCGAGTCGACGTCGAACTCGGCGAACGCGCCGTCCTGTGCCCTTGGTCAACAGGGCCGGGCGTCCTCGCCCTGCCAGGTGACTTGGAACCAGCTCCGCTCGACCTCGGCCGCATGCCGTACCAGCCCGAGCAGCGACAGGCCGGACGGCGGAACAGCCCTCTCCCTCAGCTGCCCGGCGGTCAGGCCCGCGCACTTCATGGCCAGTGTCCCGCGCTGATATCGCAGGAAGCCGGTCAGCGAGGCGCGCTCACCGGCCGTACGTGGAGGCTCAAGCCGCTGATGATCATTACTCATCCGGTCACCATGCCACCACGTGGCTGCCGACGCTGGTCCTTTGTCAGCGACTGTCAGCGACACGGAGCGGTGATCGAGGCTCACCGGCACCCGGCGCCCCGCACGCCGCCGTCCACCGGGCCGCAAGTGGGTGCGGGGCATCATCGCCCAGCTCAACCCCATTGCACTGCCAACGGACCAGCCGGGGCATTGGGCGCGAACCGGCCGGAAGTCACCGGTGGACACCCCCTCCTCATTGATGGGGCGGTGCTTCACCGCTTCGATGGCTCCCTGCCGGGCGGCGTTCCGCCACCGGCACCGCTAGCGAGGGGGTTTGGGACACGTGCGTCACCCCAGAAGAGTCAGAGGCCGCAGAGGCGGTCGCAGAGCACAGCTGAGCGGAATATCGGGTGCGGCGGCGCTGTTCAGCGCCGCCGCACTCGTCGTCTCGGCGGTTCCCGCCGACGCCGCACCGGCAGCGGCGGCATCACCGCCGAGCCCGGGGGAGGTGATCCCGGGGCAGGAGACGGAGACACCGGCGCTGGTGCAGGGCATCCGGGAGCAGGCCCCGGCCACGGGTAGCGCGGCGGGTGCGGCTCGCGCCTACCTGGACGGCAAGCAGGGCCGGTACCGGATCGCGGACGCGGAGCGCGACCTGGTGCCCGCTGGGACCACCGCCGCGGACGGTCAGGAGACCGTCCGGCTCCGGCAGCGGTACCGGGGCGTGCCCGTCCTGGGCGGCCAGTACGTCGTCCGCATGGAGAAGAAGGCCGGCACACGGGTCGTCACCGGAACCTCGGGCAAGTACTTCACCGAGCTGCGCACCGGCACGACGGCCGAGGTCGGCGAGGAACTCGCCGTCGAGCGTGCCGTCGACGCCGTCCTCGTCGAGCTCAGCGACAAACACTTCGCCGGGAAGTCGCCGCGCGAGGGGGAGGAGGGCGAATCCCCGCTCAAGGGCACCGCCCGCGGGCTCGTCGTCCTGCCCACGGGGGCAGGCGTCCTCACCCAGCACGTCACCGTGCGCGGCATCGACCCGGCCAGCGGTGAACCCGTGCAGCGCGAGGTCTACATCGACGCCCGCGCCGGATATCCGGTCCTCCAGTACAGCGGTATCAAGACGTTCGGCGCACCCAGCCCGACAGACGCGAAGCCAACGGCGGGCACCGCCCGGCAGCGGGCGGGCGCCGCTGAGAAGGGCAGCGGCGTCAGACTCGACGGCAAGACGGTCGCCCTCGACGTGGACCGCGACGAGACCCGCGGGCTGTACGTGCTGCGTGATCGCTCCCGCATCCCCGACGACGACTGGGCCGACAAGTCCCTGTCCACCTGGGACGCGCGCGACAAGTGGGCCAGTGACGTGTCCGGACAGTGGCCCGAGGGCATCCAGGAGTTCGGCTCGCCGACCCCCGCGTTCGGCACCGAGGCCACCGATTCGGGCGCTGTGGACGCGCACTGGGCCGCCGGGCAGGTCTACGACTACTTCAAGAACAAGCACGGCCGGAACAGTCTCGACGGCCGGGGCATGGCCATCAATTCCCTGGTGGGCGTCACCAGGTACGGGCAGCCGTACGTCAACGCCTTCTGGGACGGCAAGAAGATGGTGTATGGCAGCGGCGACGCCGAGTACCGGCCGCTCTCCGCGGGCATGGACGTCGTCGGCCACGAGATGACACACGGCGTGATCGAGCACTCCGCGAACCTCGTGTACGCGGGCCAGTCCGGTGCCGTGAACGAGGCCATCTCCGACTACTTCGGCAACGCCGTCGAGGCGGACGTGTACGACACCCCGGAGACCGACCCGGACGCGGGTCTTCTCGGCGAGCGGCTCTGCCGGACGAAGGCGCCCCGTGAGTGCGCGCTGCGCGACCTCAATGACGGGCGGAACACGGCCAAGTCGTTCATCGGCGTCGGCTTCGCCAACGACAACGGCGGCGTCCACCTCAACTCGACCATCTTCGGCGGCGCCCTGTGGAACGCTCGCGAGGATCTGGGCGCCGACGTCGCCGACAAGATCGTCTACAAGGCGCTGACCCAGTACCTCACGCCGCTGGACGGCTTCACCGAGGGGCGGGCCGCCGTGCTCGCGGCCGCGAAGGATCTCAAGGTCGCGGCGGCCGGCCAGAAGGCACTGCGGCGCGCCTTCACCGCCCACGGCATCGTGCCCGGCTGGGAACTGTCCCTCGGCGTGGACTCCGACCGTCTTCTCGACCGGGTCAACACGAGCAGGACGAACCTCGGGGCGGGCGGCGGCTGGTGGGCGGCGTCCAAGTCCAACGAGGAGGGCTCCGAGCCGTACTCGGTGTGGGCCGGACGCGCCGACGGCAAGGGGCAGCCGAAGCTGATGAGTCCCAACGACGGCCGCTACCACGTCAATCCGGCTACCGACGGCAAGACCGTGGTGTGGCAGGCGTACGGCTCCGGCGGCGTCGACATCCTGGCCAGGCCGCTCGCGGGCGGTCCCGTGAAGAAGCTGTGGGACGGCCGGGCCGTGGGCAGTTCGGTGGACGTCGACGGTGACGTGGTCGCCTTCGACATGATGAACCACGGCGGGCGCCAGGGGGTGGCCTACCTGAGCCTGAAGGACCCGGTGGACAAGGTCCAGATCGGCGGAGGCACCTACCACCGCGCGCACTCCTCGTCGGTGAGCAACGGCAAGGTCGCCTACCAGGAGAGGCGCCGGGTGCGCGCCGCCGAGTACGCGCTGACCACGCGCGTCGTCGATGTCGCGACCGGAGAGAACAAGGTGATCCAGCAGGCTGCCGACGACACGCGGCTCGGCCCGACAGCCATCAACGGCGAGCACCTCTTCTGGCTCCTCGACGAGGGTGTGGCCGAGGGCAAGACGGCCCTGCGCCGTGCCGCGCTCGACGGCTCCGGCGTGGTCGACCTCAGCCCGCAGGCCGGGCCCGAGGCGCTGAACGCGTACGACGTGACGGTGTCCGAGGACGCGGTGACGGTCGGCACGTACATCCCCGACAACGAGATCCGCAACGAATCGACCGCCAAGCTCTACCAGTTCGCTGCGAACGGCTCGCCCCAGGAACCGGGCACCCGCAAGGGCCGGGTCTCCTGCAACCGCGGCGAGCAGGCATCGGCTGCCGCGGTAGCGGGCAGCCAGGTGGTGTGGCTGGACGCGACGACCGGCACGACCGACGTGGTGACCCGCACCCGGCCAACGGGCCGGTGCGGCTGACCTCACGGAGCAATGCGATAGGGCCGGTGGCCCGCCGGGTGACGCACCCGGCGGGCCACCGGCCCCGGTGCCGGTCACCGACAGACCGTCAACGATGCCGACCGTGCATGATTCCCCTGCCCCCTTCTTCGGCGCTCTTCCTCGTCGAGGAAGCCAGACGTCGAGGAAGCCGGACGACGCGGAGTCCGTCACCGCCCGGTCTTGCCGAACCGCTCCGTCGCCTCGCGGATGGCGTCCCGCATCGCGGGGCTGCCCGTGTGGCCCGAGTCGTCGATCACCTTCAGCTCCGCGTCCGGCCACGCCTTGGCCAGCTCCCACGCGGTCTTCAGCGGGCTGCCCAGGTCGAGCCGGCCGTGGATCAGCACCGCCGGAATCCGGGCCAACCGGTGCGCGTCACGCAACAGCTGTCCGTCCTCAAGCCAGGCGTCGTTCGCGAAGTAGTGCGCGCAGATCCTGACGAATGCCATCAGAGCGTCGTCGGGCTTGTCGCTGTAATATCCCGGACTGCCCAGCGCCTCGTGCGCGATGACAGCGTCCTCCCAGGCGCACCAGTCCCGTACCGCCTTGACCCGCACCGCCTCGTCCGGGCTGTTCAGCAGCCGGTTGTACGCGGCCACGAGGTCGCCGTCCCGGTCCGTCTCGGGAAGCGCGTCGCGGAACGCCTCCCAGGCGCCGGGCAGGAGGCGTCCGACACCGTGGTAGAGCCAGTCGGTCTCCTCGGGCCTGGTCGTGGTGACGCCGACGAGGATCACCTCGGAGACCCACTGGGGATAGCGCTCGGCGTAGGCGAGGATCAGCGTCGAGCCCCAGGAACCGCCGTAGAGGAGCCAGCGTTCGATGCCCAGGTGCTCGCGGAGCCGCTCCATGTCGGCGATCAGGTGCTCGGTGGTGTTGTGTTCCAGGCTGACGCTCGGATCGGAGGCGTGCGGCAGGCTCTCGCCGCAGCCGCGCTGGTCGAACAGGACGATCCGGTAGACCTCGGGGTCGAACGTCGTACGGCTGCCACGGCGTCCTCCGCTGCCGGGGCCGCCATGGACGCACAGTGCCGCCTTTCCGTCGGGGTTGCCGCTGGTCTCCCAGTAGATCTGGTGACCGTCGCCGACATCCAGGAGGCCGTGCGCGTACGGTTCGATGGGCGGGAACGGTTGGACCATGGCGGTCTCTTCCTGAAGGCGCGGAATACAACCTCGCGAGGCTACTCGTGGCTTGGAGTGACGGCATCCCCTTAAGCGGCGGCACCGCTCCAGGGGCGGTCATCGGGAGTCCTCGGCGTCTGAGGCCCGGGTGGCGACGTCCTCGACCCGATCCCGTCGGGCGTAGGTGACCAGCGCGGCCACAGCACGACGGCCTCAGCGCAGGGTGATGACATTGCCGGTGACGAGTGCGGCCTCGTCGGACGTGAGGAACACGATGGTCTGCGCGACCTCGGCCGGATCGGCGACATGGAAATGGGTACTGCTCGATGCGACGAGCCGCCGTACCTCGTCAGTGACCCATCCGGTGTCGGTCACCGGCGGATGCACCACATTGGCGGTGATGCCGAGCTCGGCCAGCTCCATGGCGGCGGACACGGTGTAGTTGGTCTGCGCGGCCTTCGCGGCACCGTAGGAGACCTCACCAGGAAAGCCGAGGTCTCCTCCCGACGTCAGGCCCACGATCCGCCCCCAGTCCGCACCGCGGGCCCGGTGGCGCCGGGCCAGCTCGCTGATCAGCAGTGCGGGAGCCATCGCGTCAACCGCGAACTGCCGCGACCAGGTCTCCGCGGTCACGGGGCGCAGGGGCCGCCCCAACTGGTCGACCGCGTCCTGGGTAAAGGAATCCTGAATCCACCCCGACGCGTTGTTGATCAGGATGTCGACCGGGCCGAGGCGATCCTCCGCGACGTCGAAGAGCATCCCGGGTGCGACGGGGTCACTGAGATCCGCTTCGAGAGCATCGGCCAGCCCGCCTGCCTGACGGATCTCTGCCACCACTTCATCGGCACCGGAGGATCGATCGCTGTGATAGCGGTCCGTCGCGTTCACCTGATCGGGCCCGGGCAACCGCAGGTAGGTGCAGAGCACCGCGATTCCCCGGGCCGCGAGCGCCTTCGCCGTCGCGGCTCCGATCCCCTGATTCGCTCCTGTCACGATGGCGACGTGGCTCGCCCTCAACGTCTCTCGCATGCCGCCTTCCTAGCAAGGAAGCCCCCAGCCCGAAACCGGTTTTTCGCCGTAGAGGCCGCCGAAGTACTGCCAGGTGGCGCGGCGGCCCTAGCTGACCTCCACGCTCGCCAGCAGTCACCCACATACGGAAGCAGTCACCAAGCGCCGTAAAAGGACAGTCAGCTTGATCTTCGACTTCGCTGCCCAACGAGCTGAAGCTGAAGATCAAGCTGACTGGGGCGACGGGCGGCCGGGTAGGCCGCTGGATCATTCGTCGAGTGCCTGGCACGCCAGGTCCCCCGGACATTCTGCCCCTCGTGGGGCGGCGCCGGTGGGGAGAGCCGCCCGTATGGGGGAGCGGAACCCCTCCTACGGGCGATACCGGTACCGCGGACGCCGCGTCAGGCTGACGGCTCGGCTGGTACGCCGCCGCCGGGACCGGCGCGATCAGTCCTGCTGGGCGGCTGGGTGGCCGATCCCGAGCAGGGCCAGTGGATGCTGGCCGGGGGGTACGACGGCGGGGGTGAGACCGAGGAGCCGATCGTCGTCGAACCCGGCGACGAGCACCGCGCCCAAGCCGGTCTCGGCGGCCTGGAGGTAGACGTTCTGGCTGGCGTGCCCGGCTTCCAGCCATACGTATCGCTCTCCCCGTCGCCCCCGCGGTGGCTGTTCGGCGAAATGCCGGGTGGCCGCGTCCACGTCGCCGCTGATCAGCAGCAGTGCCGCGGCCTGGCGCAACCAGAGGTGGTCGGCGAAGGTGGTCCCGGCGACCCGGTCGCGATGGTCACCGCCGTCGAGCAGCGCCAGCGCGTGCCGTTCGGCGTCGTACCGGTACGTACCGGCGGTCAGACCGTCCACGTCACCCGCGACCACGGTGAGCGTGAGGGGGTACAACGCGTGCGCCGATGGGCACGTGCGACGTCCACCGGTTGTGCGCCCTTGCGCCGCCCACGCCATGTGGGCGACTTGGGCGAGGCTCAGGGGCCGGGGCGCGAAGTCGCGTGTGCTGTGTCGCTGAATCAGCAAGGACCCCAGGTCCCCGGTGGTGGTCGTGTGGGCCGGCGGCAGGGGCACTTCCTTTTCCTGGTGTGTCATCAGACGAGCCAAGCACATCGTGAACGTGGCGGTGGCGGTCGGGCGCCGCCTCCAGCAAGGTGCACCGCCAGGTCCACAGGGGCTGGCACCAACGATTCTCAGAAGTACCCCGAACCCATCTTTGAGTGAGAACGGGTTCTGCGAACCGATCCTGTACTTCACGATCTCCGCGCGGCTCCTTTTGATCTTGATCCGGGAAAGGACGGTGAGCGCGGCGGTCAGTGCGGTTGACGGAGTCCTGCGACGAGGAGCGCGACCAGTCGGCGCGCATCGTAGCGGGGGTCGCTGTCGGCGCCGACGTAGAGGTTTCCGATGCCGCGCGTGAGGTGGCAGGCGTCGAGGTCGGAGCCGATCTCGCCGGAGGCGGCGGCAGCGTCGAGGAGTTGGGTGCACACGGGCAGGAGGCGGTCGAGGAAGTAGGTGTGCAGCGTCTCGAAGCCAGTGCTGTCCCCCTGCGTCGCGGCGGCCAGTCCGTGTTGGTGACCAGGAAGTCGACGAAGAGGTCGACCCACTGCCCCAGGGCGGCACCGGGTGTCGGGCTGGTCGACAGCAGGGCTGGGCCGGCCTCGGCGCAGGCGTCGACCTGGTGGCGGTAGACGGCGATGACGAGGTCCGCCCGGGTGGGGAAGTGGCGGTAGATCGTGCCCGTCCCCACCCCGGCCTTGGCCGCGATCTCGCGTACCGGTGCTTCCACGCCGAGCCGAGGACCGGTGTTCCGGTCGTCTGTGTCACCGTGTGTTGCCGTCCCTCTCAGCGGAAGTCCGCCGCGTGGTCCAGCGCCCACTCCCGGAAGGACCGGGCCGGGGTGCCCGTGATGCGCTCCACCTCATCGTTGACCGGCTCCGGATTGGCGAGCATCTCCGCCTGGGCCGGCACCACGGCCTCCACCAGCTCTGGGGGGTAGCCCGCGGCCTTCATCTGTTCGATGGCCTCGTCCAGTGTGACTTCCTCGAACCGCACCGGCCGGCCGATCGCTTCGCTGATCAGCGCCACCTGCCGTTCGTGGGTGATCAGTTCGGGGCCGGTGATCAGGGGGCGGGCGCCGAGCAGGGCGTCGGTCGTCAGCGCTTGAACGGCGACCGCGGCCATGTCCGCCTCGTGGATCAGCGGGCGGGCCAGCTTTGCCAGCGGCGCCCGTACCGCACTGGTAGTGCGGATCTCCTCCGCCCAGCCCAGCGTGTTGCCCGCGAACCCGGTGGGCCGCAGCGCCGTCCACTCCAGGCCCGATGCCTCGATCAGCCGCTCCAGCTCCGTGTGGAACATGGTGATCGCCTCGCCCGGCTCCTCCGCCTCGCTCCCGACCCCTTCGGAGGACAGGTACACCACCCGTCGGGCGCGCTTGCCGATCGCGTCGATCACGTCCGAGGCGCCCTCGGCGCTCAGGAACGGCCACACCAGGAAGACCGAATCGACGCCCTCCAAAGCCGCGTCCAGCGACGCGGGATCACCGAGATCGCCGCGTACCGCCTGCACACCCGCCGGGAAGTCCACCTCCCCTCTCACCAGCGCCCGCACGGGCACGCCCGCCGCGTGCAGTTGGGTCACCACCGCGCCGCCGACCTTGCCAGTCGCGCCGGTCACCAGAATCCTGGGCTGTGTCATCGGAATCTCCTCGTTTCGCTGTTCGATGACACGACTCTCGTACATCAACCAGGGTTCAGGTCAAGCGGTGGCCGGTCGGAGTGGCCGTCACGCTCGGACGGGGCTGTCAGTGTCGATGTGCTGGAGCACCGTGCGGTAGTACCCGATCAATGCTTCGACGATGGCCTTCTGTTGCTCCCGGATCTGCTCCAGCGCGGCCTTGGCCCGCTTGACGGGCAACGCGATTCGCTTGCGGAACTGGGTCATGCTTTTCACTGCGACAGCAGTTGCCGGTCAGCGGCCCGCCGTAGCAAGACCCGCGTGAATCCATCGCCACCCGGCCGACCCCCCTCGCCTTCGGCCCGCCTGTGGATCGCTCGACCGGCAATGAGGGTGCCTCAGGAATCCCGAAGTTCCGTCACCCGCCCCGTCGGGATTCCCGTCGAGCCCACCCAGTCCGACCAGGGCCAAGCCAACAAGACACGCGCGTACTTCCTGCGGGACGCCGCACGCGAGCTGGACCACCACTGGGACTGGCACGTACAGGCGACCTCCAGCGCAGACGGCCTCTTCGGCTTCTACGAAGGGGTGCGGGTGGCGGTGACCCGCGACAGCGACGGACAGCCCAGGGAACGTGCCGGGCTCTGCTCCCTGGCCGGCACGCTCGACGCGATCGAGCAGGGTCGAGGGGATTCCCGCCAGCGGGGATTCCGGCCCACAGGAGCGACAGGGTGGTGTCCGACACCCCGCCTGCCCTGCACTCAGGACGCAGCGCGGCTCATCCAGTTCCGTGCGGCGGCACCGACGAGCCCCGCTGCTCCGGTCACCTGTGGCTGATGTCCGTTGCGAGGGCTGACATGGATGACTGGGAAGCGGTTCGGGCCAGATGGCCGGCGGCTGACTCTGCCAAGGTACGGAGTGCCGGGTGCCAGCGGCGGGCACTCGGTCCGGTCATGACGAGGCGGCGCGAGGTCTGGGGTTCGAGCGGTAGGAGGACCAGGTCAGGGGGGATCAGAGAGCGGGAGACCTCGGACAGGACGGTCACGCCGATACCGGCCTGCACCATGCTGATGAGGGTCGCCAGGTCCCGTACCCGGTGCGTGGGTGTGAAGCGCAGCCCGGCCAGGCTGTGGATCGTACGGATACGGGCTTCGCAGCCGTTGGGTGAGATCAGGAACTGGTCGTCCTCCAGGTCGCGGACGTCGACACGTGGCTCGTCGGCCAGGGGGTGGTCTCGGGGGAGCAGGGCCCGGTAGCAGTCCGTGGCGAGCTGGATGCCGGGGCCGGGCGGCGGGTCGATCAGGACTGCGGCATCGGCCGTTCCGTTCTCCAGCCATGCCGAGACTTCGCCGCTGTCGCCCTCGAAGAGCCGCACGGTGACCCGCGGCTGGTCCTCGCGCCAGTGCCGGAGCAGGCCGGGGATCAGTCCCTGGCAGACCGTTGGTGTGGCGGCCAGCCGCACGGTGCCGGTCATGGTCTCGGCGGCGTCGGCCGCGATCTTCTCCACGGACCGAGCCGCCGACAGTGCGATACGGGCGTGCGGCAGGACTCGCTCTCCGAGCACCGTGGTCCGCACCGGGCTGGCACGGACCAGCAGGGGTGCGGTCAGCTCGCGTTCCAGGGAGGCGACGGCGTGCGACACCGCGGACTGGCTCATGCCCAACTCGGCGGCGGCAGCGCTGAAACCGCCCGCGTCGACGACGGCGAGGAAAGCCCTCAGCTGGGGAAGATTCACGGACATGCGTCGGCCTCATATACCTATGACACGTATGTGTTGGATCTATGGTGCCAGGTCGGTGACGCTTGCTCCGTGCCGCCGACTCCGGCGGAGACACCCACACGCGTACCGAGGAGAGCCATGCCGTACTTCCGGGTCACCGTTCCCGATCCCGACCTGCCCGCCGACGTCCAGCGCGCCCTCGCCGAGGGGCTGACCCGGCTGGCGGTCTCGGTCCTGCACAAGTCCAGTGCCAGGACCATCGTCCAGCTCAACCTGGTTCCGGCCGGCAGCTACTACATTGACGGTCGGCCCCTGACCGGCCGCGACGCACACGTGGAGGCCAGTCTGACCGCGGGCACGAACAGCGCCGCGGAGAAGGCCGCCTTCATCGCCAGGGCCGGTGAACTGCTGTCGGACATCCTCGGCCCGCTTCCCCGGTGTGGCGTCGCACTGCACGAACTACACCCCGAGAGCTACGGCTACAACGGAGTGACGCAACTCGACTACTACCGCCAGGCTGGGAAGGTCCCCACCGCCCCCGTTGCCCGCTGAGCCGCCCGCAGACGGCCGGGGCTCGCCCGCAAGCCCCGGCGCCGAGCCGAGCGGGCGGCCGATAAGGCACGGTAGCGGCGGAGGATGGGCGCGGCGGCCTATCGCGGTCAGGGGTGAAGCCGACGATGACTCCCGCTGTCTTGATGGTTCGAGAGCCAATTCTCGAACAGATAGGGAAGATCATCAATCTTCCGCCGAACGAGTAATTGAAGTCGTTTCGTGTGCTGCTTTCCACATTCGCCGTCGCTGACGCGCGGCGAAGAGAAACGGAATGTCGAGGAGCTTGTAGTCACGCCTGGCACAATCTGTCATAGACGCGAACATCTCCGATGTCGGTTCAAGGTGTCACCGAGAATTCCTGTAGTTCGCGTAGGTGCGTATTTGGGAGCCCTCACCGAGCAGTTGCTTGGTGAGGGCTCCCACGCCGTTGGCGGCAACGTCAGCGGACGGCTGTCGGAGCGGGTGGGTCGTCAGGGCTGTCGTCCGTCGCGCAGAGTGAGTCGTTCAGGGTGTCGACGACTTGGCGTTGAAGTCGGAGCCCGACGTGGGTGGACGCCGACGCTGACTCCGAAGACTCAGAGTCCGCCTTATGCCGCTGGTAATACCGCGCCACGCGGGCCCGGTTGCCGCAGCGGGAGGCCGAGCACCAGCGGCGGCGGGGGTGGGCGGGCAGGAACAGCATGACGCAGTCCTCGGCTTCGCAGGGGCGGACCTTGCGGATGGCCGAACCGGCCAGCAGGTTGGCGGCGTCCTCGGCGAGTAGGGCGGCCAGTCGTGTCCCGGGGGTGCCCCGACGGCGAGGGGTGAGGGTGACCGACGTACCGTCCCAGGTCAGTTCTCGGGTGGCGGGCGCGGCGCGCGACGCCGCGTTCAAACCCTTCAGGGCGGTCTCGGGCGGCCGGTCGCCGTGCCGGGCGGCGTGCACGGCGGTCGCGATGTGTTCGCGCACGGCGTGCACCGTGGCCAGATCCGCGGCAGTGAGGGACGCCTTGTCCGCTGCCGGTTCCGGGAGGCGTTCGGCCTGCAGTGCGAGCCACGACCGCAGCTGGGCGACGTCGGCGAGCAGGTCGACCGGGCCGTCCGGGGTGTTCGCGCGGGTGTTGACCACGTCGATGGCCAGTGGCTCGCCGGTCAGTGGTGTGGGGTCAGCCATGCGGCTAATGGTAGCGAACGGCATTGACGCGTTAGGGGAAGATCGACTAGAACTAATGCATCAATCCGTCGAGGAGGCATGTGAAATGGTGTTCCCTGTTGTGCCCCGCACCGTCCACCGTCACGTCGAGGTCGACGGGGTGCGGGTCTTCTACCGCGAATCCGTCCCGGCCGTGGCGGAAGCCCCCGTCCTGTTGCTGCTGCACGGATTCCCCTCCGCCTCCCACCAATTCCGGCGCCTCATCGACGTGCTCGGCGGCCACTACCGGCTGATCGCCCCGGACTACCCCGGCTTCGGGCATACCGAAGCACCCAGCGACTTCACCTACAGCTTCGACCGTCTCGCGGACATCACCGAGGGGTTCGTGGAACGGCTCGGCCTGACCGCGTTCGTCATGTACGTCTTCGACTTCGGCGCCCCGGTCGGCTTCCGGCTGGCCACGCGGCATCCGGAGTGGATCACTGGCCTGGTCGTACAGAACGGCAACGCCTACGAGCAGGGCCTGTCGGCGGACGCCCGCCGCTTCATCGCGCTGCGCCCGGACGTCCCCGGCGACGAGGACACCGTCCGTGACCTGCTGACCCTGCCCGCGACGCGCGCGCAGTACGAGGGCGGCACCAGCGCTCCCGAGCTCGTCGCGCCGGACGGCTGGACCCTCGACCAGCACTTCCTGGACCTGCCGGGTCGTAAGGAGGCGCAGGTCGCCCTGGCCTTCGACTATCACACCAACGTCGCCCGCTACCCGCAGTGGCAGGCGTGGCTGCGTGAGTACGCCCCTCCCACGCTCATCACCTGGGGTCGCAACGACCCGTTCTTCCCCGAGCCCGGAGCCCACGCCTACCTGCGGGACGTTCCCGACGCCGAGCTTCACCTGTTCGACACCGGTCACTTCGCGCTGGAGGAGAGCCTTCCTGACATCGCCCCGCTCGTCGCCGACTTTCTCGACCGCACCGTCGTCGTCTGACCAGCAGGGGCAGACGCTGAGCTACCTTCCGCGGTTTCTGACAGCCGACACCACAACAGGTGGTGAGAGAACATCGTCATCCCCGCGTCGGCCTCGGCGCTCAGCGACGCAGGCCATGGTGAGACCGGGCAAGCACCCGCGTCACCAGCGGCCATGCCGACAGGTTCGAGGCCGCCGAGAGATCATCTCAGCGACTTGGGAAACGGGGACTTACCGGTCGGGAGTCCAGCCGGTGAGGACGTCATCCCACTCCGCGATGTCCTGGATGTCGCCGCTCCAGCGGCCGAGTCGTCGGGTGCCGGTCGCCACGTCGTGCAGCCAGACGGTGGCGTCCGGGACCCAGCCCGCGAGCATGGTGTAGCCGTCCAGGACGGGCTGGGCCAGGCCGCAGGAGGCCAGGTAGCCGCCGATGGTGACGTGTACTCCGTCGAGGTGCTCCGACGCGGCCTCCCAGTCGGGCAGGTACCAGGGACCGTCCGCGTCCGCCCACGAGCGCCACTCGCCGTCGTGGGTGCCGGTCACATCGCGGGGGAAGCGGGCGACGAGGGCCTGCCAGTCCTGCGGCCCGCGGACCTCCGCGACCCGCGCGCGCTCGTCGATCGTCAGGCCGGCGACAAGGGCCGTCGCGTTCCCGAACGGGGCGAAGGTGTCGATGAAGTGCCCCAGTTCGATGGAGGGCAGGTCAAGGCGTGCCCCGGTCGTCCAGGTACCTTCGGCGAAGCCGGGCGCGGACCACCAGGTCGCACCGATGTTCCGCTCGCCCGCCCGGGGGCGTCGGCGTCGGCCTGTCTTGTTCGCCGCGCGTTCCTGGGCCATGGCATGCCGCACCGCGTCCTCGATGCCGGACAGCCCCGTACTGCCGTCGGCCCAGGCCAGCTGGCGCTGGTCCGAGCGCAGCACCGGCTCCCACCAACTGGACGTTGACGCCGCCCGGGCGAGTGCCGCTGCGACCGGCCGCATCTCCTCGGCCGCGACCGCCGTCAGGCCCCACATGGCCACGTCTCCGCCGCCGAATCCGAACAGCTCTGAAACCTGGACCAGTTCGGTCAGAACCTCTGCCTCGGTCAGCTCTTCCAGACGGCGCCACTCCCCACACGCCACCGCGTCCCCGACGACCTCACGTACCTCTGCGGCCGGTACGTCCTCCCAGTCCCGGCGCTTGTGACGCCGGACTTGCCGGGCCCTGCCGTCGGCGGTGTCGGTCGTGAAGGTCGCGGTTCCCGGGACCTCACCCAGCTGGAGCGACTCGAACAGCCTGCTCTCCAGGAGGGGGCCGACGAACTGGGCCAGGAACTGCCGGCCCAGGGGGGCTCCCAGCAGCAAGTCCTCACGTTCGGTCGACGCCGGTTCGGCGAGCTGTCGAGATATCGCGTCCATGGCGACATGCTAGGTACCAGGACGTCGCTGTGGCGAACGGGACTCGCCCCCTGGCCAGCGCCGTCGCCCCTTGACCCCGGCATGCCGGCTGGGGTCCGCCTTGCGGCCTGGCGGAGACTTGTCCGGGAGCTCTGCCCAGGCGCTCTCATGCGCCCGAGCTCTGCCCAGCTGCTCTCGTATGCCGGCATCGGGCGCGGTGAGGACAGGCGTCACAGGGCCGTCTGCGGTCGGCTGGCGAGCGGGTCGGATGGCGAGCCGCCGAGTGACACCGGCTCGGCGCCGACGCGGACCGGCTACCGCTCTTGGGGCAGCCGGTCGCGGCGGGCCGCGTCGGCACCGGCGGCCGTGTGGCGCCTGTGGTGCCGGCATCGCGGTGCGGTGACGCGATGACGCGGTGACCGCTCTGGCGGGGTGTCAGGTGGTCGGGACGCGGGTGAACCGGCCGGTGATGTGCAGGTCGGCTTCGATGCGGGCGGTGGCCGCGCGCAGCTCCGGCAGGATGCCGCTGACGCATTCCTCGATGCTGCGGCTGCTGCTGTGCATGGCGACGTTGACGGCCGCGACGACGGTCCCGGTGCGGTCGCGGACCGGTACGGCGATGGACCGCAGCCCCTCTTCGAGTTCCTCGTCGACGAGCGCGTAGCCCTCCTGCTGTACGCGGTCGAGTTCGGCGGCCAGTCGTGGGCGTCGGGTGATGGTGTGCGGGGTCAGGGGGCGCAGCTCGGTGCGCGCCAGGCGGGCGGTGCGTTCCGCCGGTGGCAGGCTCGCCAGGAGGACCCGGCCCATGGACGTGGCGTAGGCGGGGAAGCGGGTCCCGATGGTGATGTCGACGTTCATGATGCGGCTGGTGGCGACGCGTGCCGTGTAGTGGACGTCGTCACCGGCGAGCACCGCCAGGGCGGCCGAGTCGCGCACTCGTTGGGTGAGGGTGGTGAGGTGGGGGTGCGCGATCTGGGGGAGGGTCGTGCGGGAGAGCGGGGGGAAGCCGAGGTCCAGCACGCGGGGCGTGAGCCGGAAGGTCCGCTCGTACGGGGTGACGTAGCCGAGGTGTTCCAGGGTGATCAGGGCCCGGCGGGCGGTGGCGCGCGTCAGGCCGGTGGCCTCGGCGACGGCGGTGAGGGTCAGTGCGTCGCGTCCCTCGTCGAAGGCGGCGAGTACGGTCAGGCCACGGGCGAGGGATGCGATGAAGTCCCTGCCCAGCTCCTGTTTGGAGGCGCCGGTCCAGGCGGCGAGCCCGGTGGGGGAGGGCGGTACGGCGGCGGGCGGCGCCTCGCGCAGGTCCCGTTCCATCGCTTCCGAGACCGTGCGCAGCCGGGGGAGCAGGGCGTCGCGCAGGGACGCCGCGGTGTGCCGGCTGGTGTGGCTCACCACGCTGACGGCGCAGGCCACCTCTCCGGCCGGGCCGCGTACGGGGACGGCCAGGGCGACCAAACCGGGTTCGATCAGTTGGTCGTCCACGCCCCAGCCGTGCTCACGCGCCCGTTCCACCCGCTGCCCGAAGTCCTCGTCGGCCGTCGTCCGTTCGCGTGGCGGAACCGCGGGGAAGTCGCCGTCCTCGGGCCGGGTGGCGCGCCGCTCGTGCCACCGCTTCCACTGCTCCTCACTCCATCCGGCGGCGAACAGCGGTCCTGGTGCGGTGCGTTCTGCGGGTAGCAGGTCGCCGATGCGGAAGCTCAGGGACATCGCCCGGCGCCGGGTGGCCTGGTGGATGAACCGGATGCCGTCGCCGTCGGGGACGGCCAGGGAAACCGACTCGTCGAGTTCGTCGGCGAGGGCGTCCGCGCGGTCGCCGCAGAGAGCGGGGAGGCGGAGGGCGGCCAGGTAGGCGTTGCCGAGCTCCATGAGGCGGGGCGCGAGGGTGACGTCGCGGCCGTCGAGCCGTACGTAGCCCATGCGCGCGAGGGTGGCGGTCAACCGGTCGATGGTGGAGCGGGCCAGACCGGTGGCGCGCTCCAGGTGGCTGAGGCTCACGGTGCCGTCGGCTTCGGTGAGACGCCGGAGCACGGCGATACCGCGCATCAGCGGCGCTACGGCCTCGGGGGGAGGCGCGGGCGCGGTGGCGGGCGGCGTGGCGGCGGGCGGTGGCATCGGTTCTCCGTGGTTCGACTCCCGGACACCGTAATCGGGGCACCGCAACGGTGGCGGATGGGCGGATGGGTGTGGCCTGTGCCGGTCATGGCGGTCGGCGGCGCCGGTTCGGATGTGGCCGGTTCGGACGTTCCCGGCCGTTGACAGGCGGGCGGTCGGACACCACACTCGAACAGAAGTGAAGTTTACTTCACTTCGCGAACTTCCCTTTGTGGGCGGCACACTGACAGGTGGTCGAATGGACAAAGTGGTCGCCACCGCCGCGCGCGCCGTGGCCGACGTGCGGGACGGCGCGTCGTTCGCGGTCGGCGGCTTCGGCCTCAGCGGCGTACCGAACGTACTGATCCACGCCCTGTACGAGACCGGGATCAGCGGCGTCAGCGTCGTCTCCAACAACTGCGGGGCCATGGAGTCCGGGCTGGCCGTGCTGCTCGCCGCCGGGCGGATCAGCCGCGTCACCGCCTCGTACATCGGCGCCAACAAGGAGTTCGCCCGCCAGTATCTGGCCGGTGAGCTGGAGGTCGAGCTGATCCCGCAGGGCACCCTCGCCGAGCGGCTGCGCGCGGGCGGCTCCGGCATCCCCGCCTTCTACACCCCCGCCGGAGTCGGCACCCAGGTCGCCGACGGCGGACTGCCGTTGCGCTACGACGGCGACGGTGGAGTGGACTTGGTGTCCGAGGCCAAGGAGACCCGGGAGTTCGACGGTGTGGAACACGTCCTGGAGCGCGGTATCCGTACCGACTTCGCGCTCGTCCGGGCCGCACGGGGCGACCGGCACGGAAACCTCGTCTTCAACAAGTCCGCCCGCAACTTCAACCCCCTGGCGGCGATGGCGGGCCGCGTGACCATCGCCGAGGTCGAGAAGCTTGTCGAGCCGGGCGGCATCGACCCCGACCAGGTGCACCTGCCGGGCGTCTTCGTCCAGCGAGTTGTGGCCCTCACGCCGGGGCAGGCCGCCGACAAGAAGATCGAGAAGCGCATGGTGACGGAGGCTCGGGGCTGATGGCCTGGACCCGCGAGGAAATGGCCGCCCGCGCCGCGGCCGAGCTGCACGACGGCAGTTACGTCAACCTCGGCATCGGCCTGCCCACCCTGATCCCGGGCTGTCTGCCGGAGGGAGTACACGTCGTCCTCGAATCCGAGAACGGCATCCTCGGCACCGGCCCCTTCCCGTACGAGGACGAGGCCGACCCGGACCTGATCAACGCGGGGAAGGAGACCGTCACGGTCCTTCCCGGTGCCTCCTTCTTCGACTCGGCGCTCTCCTTCGCGATGATCCGCGGTGGCCACATCGACGTCGCCGTGCTCGGCGCCATGCAGGTGTCGGCGCGCGGGGACCTGGCCAACTGGGCCGTCCCCGGGAAACTGGTCACCGGCATCGGCGGGGCCATGGACCTGGTCCACGGCGCCCGCCGCGTGCTGGTGACGATGACTCACACCAGCAAGGACGGCAGCCCCAAACTCGTCGAGGAGTGCACCCTCCCCCTCACCGGCCGCGCCTGCGTCGACCGCGTCATCACCGACCTCGCCGTCCTCGACGTGACCGGGGAGGGGCTGGTGCTGGTGGAGACCGCGCCGGGCGTCACCGCCGCCGACGTACGCGAGGCGACCGCCGCACCGGTCCGTACCGGCACCGATATCGCCCGTACGACCGGGCCCGCGGCGTCCGCCAAGGAGAGCCCCCGTTGAGCTGCCGCCCGCGCGACATCTACCTCGTCGACACCGCCCATACCCCCCCGCTCGGCGCGTACGACGGTGCCCTGTCGGTCTGCCCTGTCAGCCAGGGCCTCGCCTCGTGCTGGAAAGGCAGGCCATCCGCATGACCCCCCTCATCCAGACCGACAACAGCGAGAACAGCGACAACAGCGACGACATCGCGCGGGCACGTGAGGACCACACCGCGTCCGCCGACGCAGCCGCCCGCCACCATCCCGACCGTGCCTACGCCCCGTACCGCAGCAGCGCGCTGCGCCACCCCAAACGGCCCCTGGTGTCCGCAGGAGGTGACCCTGACGCCGTCGAGCGGTGCGGCCCCGTCTTCGGCGTCACCGACGTCACCGAACTCGACCACGACCTGACCCGGCAACACCACGGCGAGCCGCTGGGGGAGCGCATCACGGTCACCGGCCGGGTCCTGGACCGGGCCGGCCGCCCCGTGCGCGGCCAACTGGTGGAGATATGGCAGGCCAACGCCTCCGGCCGGTACGCGCACCAGCGAGACCAGCACCGAGCCCCGCTCGACCCGCACTTCACCGGAGTCGGCCGCTGCCTCACCGACGACCAGGGCACGTACACCTTTGACACGATCAAGCCCGGCGCCTACCCCTGGCGCAACCACACGAACGCCTGGCGCCCCGCCCACATCCACTTCTCGCTGTTCGGCAACGCGTTCACCCAGCGCCTGATCACCCAGATGTACTTCCCCGGCGATCCGCTCTTCGCCCTCGACCCCATCCTCCAGTCGGTCACCGACGCCTCCGCCCGCGACCGCCTGGTCGCCACCTACGACCACGACCTCTCCACGCCCGAATGGGCACTCGGCTACCGCTGGGACATCGTCCTCGACGGCCAAGCCGCGACCTGGACCGAGGAGGGCCGCTGATGCCAGAACCGTCTCCCATTACCTCCCCGGGCGCCACCGCGCACCCGGGCGCACCAGCCCCCACCCCCTCACAGACCATCGGCCCCTTCTACGGCTACGCCCTGCCCTTCACCGGCGGCGCCGACCTGGCCCCCGCGTCCCACCCCGACGCCCTCACCGTCCACGGCTACGTCCTCGACGGCGCCGGAGCGGCCGTCCCCGACGCCCTCGTAGAGCTCTGGCAGCCCGCCCCCGACGGCTCCCGGCGCGGCGCGCCCGGCTCGCTGCGCCGCGACCCCGTCACCGGCGCGGTCATCGGCCGCGACGCGACAGACTTCACCGGCTTCGGGCGGGTGGCGACGGACGCGGACGGCCACTACGCCATGCGCACGCTGCCACCCGGCGGCGTCCCGTACCTCTCGCTGATCGTCTTCGCCCGCGGACTGCTGCACCACCTTCACACCCGGGCCTACCTGGCCGACCGGACCGACGCCACCACCGAACCGCTGCTCGCCCCACTCGAACCGGCGCGCCAAGCCACCCTGCTCGCCACGCCGGAGCGGCCCGGGCTCCACCGCTTCGACATCCGCCTGCAATACGACGGGGCCCATGAGGAGACGGTCTTCCTCGCCTTCGACTGAGCCCACATCCGGGTCTGACACCGCGTCCTGATCGGCCGCCGCGCCGCCCGGCAGTCCCCGGACACGACTGCCGACCGCGCGCGTCGAGGGGAGTGAGCCTGGACGAAGCCCTCTGCCCGAAGCCCTCAGAAGAGGAGAAGCAGGCCATGCACACCACCGTCGGCATCATCGGCGGCGGCCCGGCGGGGCTCCTGCTCGCCCGGCTGCTGCACCACGCGGGCATGGACTGCGTGGTCCTGGAGAGCCGCGACCGCGCCTACGTGGAGCAGCGCCAGCGCGCCGGCATCCTCGAACAGTCCACGGTCGACGCCCTGCGGGCCGTCGGCGCCGCGCAGCGCCTGGACGCGGAGGGACTGGTCCACGACGGCATCGAGTTGCGCTGGAACCGCCGCCGCCACCGCGTCGACTTCCCGGCGCTCACCGGCGGCAGACGGGTGTGGGTGTACGCCCAGACCGAGGTCGTGAAGGACCTGATAGCCCTGCGGATAGCGGACGGCGCCCCGTTGCTCTTCGAGGCCACCGTACGCTCGGTCGAGGGAGCCGACACCGGCCGACCGGTGATCCACTACACCCACGAAGGCCGGGAGAAGGCCCTCACTTGCGACTACGTGGCGGGTTGCGACGGCTTCCATGGCGTGACCCGCGCCGCGATCCCGGCACGGGAACGGCGCACCTACGAACGGGCTTACCCCTACTCATGGCTCGGCGTCCTCGCCGATGTCCCGCCCTCCTGCGACGAGTTGATCTACGCGCACTCCTCACGGGGCTTCGCCCTGCACAGCATGCGTTCCCCCCACGTCAGCCGCCTGTACGTGCAGGTCCCGCACGGCACCGACCCGGCGCACTGGCCCGACGAGCGGATCTGGGACGAGCTCGACGCCCGCTTCACCGTCGACGGCGACTGGGTGCTGGAACGCGGGCCCATCACCGCGAAGGCCGTGCTGCCGATGCGGAGTTTCGTCACCGAGCCCATGCGCTACGGCCGGGTGTTCCTCGCGGGCGACGCCGCCCACATCGTCCCGCCCACCGGCGCCAAGGGCCTCAACCTCGCCGCTGCCGACGTCGTGGTCCTCGCCCGCGCCCTCGCCCAGCTGAAGGACACCGGCTCTCACGAACTGCTCGACGCCTACTCCGAGACGTGCCTGCGTCGTGTGTGGCGCGCAGAGCACTTCTCGTCCTCCATGACCACCATGCTCCACACCGACCCCGCCCAGGGTGACTTCGAGACCCGCCTGCAGATCTCCCAGCTCGACCGGGTCGCCGCCTCCCCGCACGCGGCGGCGGAGCTAGCCGAGAACTACGTAGGCCTGCCCCTGCCCTTGCCCTTGCCGTGAAGCCCCCTCACACCCCGTCGTCCGGGCCCTCGTCAGCCGTAGCCGCAGGTGGGGTCGCACGGCGGCTGACGACCACGGTCGCGGCGGCCGCGCTGAGCGCGAAAGCCACCAGTACGGCGACCGGCCGGTCCAGCTTGTGCCTCGTGCGGTGGTCGAGCGAGTAGCGCCCCGGCCCGGCGAGCCCGAGACCGGCCGCGACGAATCCGAGGAAGGCCGGGTACTCGAAGCCGCCCTCCTGGGCGAAGAACCCCGACGGCGCGTGTACCGAGACGGCACCCGCCATGGCTCCCGCCGCGGCGGCTCCCGCCATCGGGGTGGCGAGCCCCAGCGCGAGCAGCGCGCCACCGCCGGCCTCGCCGAGACCAGCCGCGACCGCGCTCTGCCGCCCCGGTGTGAAGCCCATCTGCTCCATCCCCTGGGCGGTGCCTTCGATGCCACCCCCGCCGAACCATCCGAAGAGCTTCTGCGAGCCATGCGCGCACAGCACGCCTCCGGCCCCCAGACGCAGGGCGAGCAGTCCAAGGTCCTTGCGGTGGATGAAGGCCATGGAGCCAAGCCTTTCCGTAGACGTGGGCAGCGAGATCCGCTCCAAGCCTGGTGCGACCGCGCCGCCTGCGCACGCGGTCGCGGCAGGCGGAGTAACGGAATCGGAGCCGCTTTCCCTACGACCAGGACCGCTCGGCCGGCTCGGCCGAGCTCTCGTCACCTGGCCAGGGTCCTGCGGGCCGCCAGGCGTGATGCCGTTCATGACTGTTCGACTCGGCATGGTGAGCGTGCCGACTCCCGTCAGCCACCTACGGAAATTCGTATGTGGTCCAGGAGAGAGAAGTGGGCCATCCGGTACCGGGCAGAGGTCAGAGGCGCCGACGAAGGCGGCGAGGGTCCGTGGAACCGGCGGCTGGTCCGTAGGGCGGGGCGTGTTGAGCGCCAAGGCGCGGGAGCGCGATCGGCTCAGCTGGGGCGAGCGATGAGACACCTTCGTCCGGCGACTTGTCTCAGCTCGCCCCGGCACCTGCCCTCCCTGGAGGAACAGTTCCTCACGTACGTCGAGAAGGGCAGGTGGCCTCCCAGGCTGCCTCGATCATCCAAAAGATCTCGTCCACCGCGGCCTCCGGTTCGGCCGCTTCACGGGCCAGCGAATAGGCGTCGATCACGAACCTCGCGATCGTCCGGCTCGCCGTTGCGGACTTTGACAGTTCGGGATCGGCGGCGATGGCTGTTGCCAGCGCCTCTGCGTGGCGCAGCCTCACCGACTCCTCGTATTTCCGCAGGGCGGGTGATTCGTCGATCATGCACCAGATCGGGGCGGCGCTGTCCGCCGTGCAATGTCGCACCAGGGCCTGGATCTCGCTGCGCAGCGCGGGGATGAGCGGCTCGTGCGGCGCCCGGCCGGTGACCGCCCGCGTGAGGCGTTGCTCGAAGTCCTCGTCCTGCTCGAAGACCAAGGCCTCCTTGGAGGCGAAGTGGGAGAAGAGTGTGGTGACGGCCACGTCGGCCTCAGCGGCCACTTCACGGATACCCACCGCGTCGTACCCGCGCTCCAGAAAGAGCCGCAGGGCGGTGTCAGCGATCTTCTGGCGGGTCGCGGCCTTCTTGCGCTCACGGCGCCCGGACGGCACGGTCATGCGCTAACACTATCAAGTGCGAAGCCGGAACTGCTCCAAAACGCTAACCGTTAGTGCTACGGTCGTCGCATGAAGAAAGTGAGCTTCGCCGAGTTCGGCGGTCCGGACGTTCTGCGCCTCATAGATGCCGAGGAGCCCCACGCGGGCCCCGGCCAGGTACGCGTCGCCGTGCGGGCGGCGGGCGTGAACCCCGTCGACTGGAGGGTCCGCGAAGGCCAGATCCTGGGGGCCCATCCGATCGAGTTGCCCGCCGGGGTCGGGCTGGACGCCTCCGGGGTGGTCGACGAGGTCGGAGAGAGCGTGGAAGGGGTCGAGGTCGGCGACCACGTGTTCGGCGAAGGCTCCAGCACCTATGCCGAGTTCGCCGTGCTGTCGGCCTGGGCCCGTATGCCCGAGGGGCTGACGTTCGAAGAGGCCGCCGGATACCCCTCCGTGGTGGAGACCGCGCTGCGCATCATCCGCGAGGTCGGTGTGCGGCCTGGACAGACGCTGCTGGTCAGCGGTGCGTCCGGGGGAGTCGGATCGGCGGTGCTGCAGATCGCCCACGACCGCGGCATCACGGCGATCGGCACCGCCGGGGCCGCGAACCAGGACTATCTGCGAAGCCTGGGTGCCCTCGCCACCACGTACGGCGAGGGCTGGGTCGAGCGGGTGCGGCAGCTCGGCCAGGTCGACGCGGCCCTCGATCTGGCCGGCTCGGGCGTCATCCGCGAGCTCGTCGAGCTGACCGGAGACCCGCAGAAGGTGCTCTCCATCGCCGATCTCGATGCGCCGGAGCTCGGTGTCCGGTTCTCCGGCGTGGCCGGGAGCGTGCCGGATGCGCTCGCCGAGGCCGTCGGCCTCATCTCGCGCGGAAAGCTCCACATCCCGGTCGAGAGGTCGTACACGCTCGCCGAGGCCGTGGCCGCACACATCGACAGCCAGGCCGGTCACACACGCGGGCGCCGGGTCGTGGTCGTCTGAGCCGGTTCCTGCACGGTCGCACGGCCCTGCAAGCTGACCTTGGCGGTGCCGAGTGGCGGCGGTGAGCGCGCTGCCCGTCGCCGAGTCGCCGGGCAGGGATGGCTGCCGGTCTTCGTGCTCACAGCATGCGGTTCGCACAATGACTGACGTGATGGGATTGCCCGGCTGATCCAGGGTTTCGCCAGTGGCTGGCGATGGTCATCAGCCGGGCAACCATCGCCGCCCTCGTCTTCGGAGCCGGCCTGGTCCGGGTGCTCAACGTGATCGCGGGGATCGGCTCGCGCTGTTTCATAGGTGGTCGCTCGTGAAACACCCCGCCGCCCGGCAGTCCACCTGCGCCGCCCCCGTGCGGGCTCCCCATGCCGGACCCGCAAAGGCAAGGTGGAACGTGAGGGCCCTCGATCGCACCCGTTGGGGCGTCAGATCAGGTCAGCCGCTTGGGCCTTGTCCCGGTCCTCGCTGAACCCGGTTACGGGAGCGTCACTCACCACCTGGCGGTAGCTATACGAGCGCACCCTCATAACCGGGTGAGAACGGCTACTCACACCGAACGTTTTTTGCGGTGCCCCATCTCAAGCAAGGGCACTGAACCAGGCACTCGGAGGTGACGATCAGGCCGGACAACGACCGGGCCGCACGGAACTGACCTGGTCACTCATGCTGTATTGGGTGAGGTTTCCCTTGTAGGTGGCGGCGACAGTCAGGCATCGCCCCGTGAAGTTGGTCCCCGTATAGACGGACCAGATCCGGCCGTTGCGATTTCGGAGGGACGATGTGATGTTGTCGAAGTCCAGGGGGAGAGTTCTGCGTTCTCCTTGCAGGCCCAGGACACGCCCGTTTCCGTCGATGTGCTCGAATAGGCAGAAGTTGGGACTGGCGCACCGGTCGTAACCGGTCGCGTTCCCCGTGGACGGTGCTGCTGATGCCGCGGGCGCGGTCAGGGCCGCGAGAGTAAGCCCCGCTGCCATTGCCATGCCGGTGGTCATCGTCCGAAACTTTGATGCGGGCATGATCCCTCCCCTTCAGTCGGTGTGCTTCCGGTGGCGGCGGGCGCCGCAGGGCCGGGTGGTCGCAGTTCCCCAGTCGGAGGCCGTTGGAGCACCACCGTGACAAGCTCGTCCCTGGCGGGCGTCCTTACGCCATTTCGGCGCCTCACCCACTCTTTGCAACGCCGCGTACAGGTCATGTGCGGGCCGTTGGTTCGTCTCCCGCACGCTAGGTGCCCGCGGTCTGCACGACGGCACCGAGAACGGCGGTGAGATGAGGCTCCATGCGATCTCCAGGATGGAGTGAGTGGGGTGTGGCTTCGCATCCTGGGCGAGCCAGCCACCCACGGTCTACCTCTTAAGCCATGGCTTAAAGGGGGGGTGGGTTCGTGACGGCAGGCGCGGCCGGCCGGCGCATTATGAGAGTCCGGTGGCAGCCGAGAGGGGAGGCGCTTCGCCTACCGGACTGACGCCACGGCACTTTCTGAGCTCACGGTTCCGTCAGGGTGCCCGTCCGCAACAAGGCCAGCCCGAGGGGGGTGATGAGGTGCAACACGGACCCGCCTCGGCGGCTGGTGGTGATGAGAGTTGTGTTCCGCAGAGCCGTCGCGTGCTGACTGGCCGCTGCGGCCGTGACGTTGAGGCGGCGTGCCAGTTCGGTCGTCGTGCAGCCTTCCGCTGTCACCTGCAGGGCGGCAGCTCGCGTGCGGCCAAGCAGAGACTCCAGGTTTCGGAGGGCGGAGCTGTCCGGTTCTGCCAGTCTGCTACCGGTCAGCGCCTGGCGAAGGGCGGGCACGGTCAGGCGGGGTGGCTGGGTGGTATCGAGCGGGTCCCATAGAAGGCTCACCGGGCGCTTCGCGAAGATGGTGGGTGTGATGAGCAGTCCCCTGCCGCGGAGATGCACCTCGACCGGGCGCGGGTAGGGAGCTTCGAGCACCGGCGGACGCCAGCGGACCAGTGGTGCACAGATTGAACGCAGCAGCAGATCGATGCCACCCTCCAACACCAGGCTCGCGCAACGGGTGGACAACGCGACCAGTTCGGCCCGCCCTTCATGCCAGAAGGGCTCTACTGTCAGCCGATGGCAGGCGCGCACGGCCTCGGCGAGCTCCCGCAGCGCACCGCGGTCCCCTTCGGACACCCGCCTGGCCCACGGTAGGTGCCCGGGGTGGAAGTCGAGACCCGCGAACTCGCGTCGCAGCCGGGCCACCGGGGCGTGCAGCAGGTTGTCCACCGCGTGGTCCACAGAGGGCACATCACCCATCAGGGCCAGCAGATCAAGCCCAGGACCACGTAGGGGAACCAGGGACGTCAGAGGGCGGGTGTCCGCTCCCATCCGGCCCGCGACCGCTGACTTCCACGAGCGGAAGTGAGGAAGGTCCCGGTTCTCCCTCAGCAGCTCCAGGCTGTAATAGATCTCCGCAGCGACACCGATCGTTGCAGCCACCCGTGTCCGGGCGAGGTCTTCCGTCGTGAAGTGAATCCGTAACACCGACCGGCCCCCTGCTGCCGTAGTAGAGCACGTGAACGTACCGCGCCCGCGCCTCGACTCGACCGACCGGCAGTCCTTCGACGCGCAGCTCGACTCTCTCGCCGAGGCCGGGGTCACCCGGGACTTCCCGGAGAAAATCCCCGCCCGCGCCGTCAAGCGTCCCGAGCTGGAGGCCGCCGTCAAGCTCGCCGGGCAGATCCGCGACAGCACCCTTCAAAGGCCACGAGTCCGCCCGCAAACGCGGCAAGACCATCGGCGGCGCTGGCGTCACCGACGACTCCACGCTGTCCATGGCCCTCCACCTGCTCAACCAGGAGATGAGCCTGCGCGGCATCGCCAACCGCCTCGTCATCACCACCGGCAAGAGAAAGGCCCGCACCCCTCACCCGCCACCGTCATGCGCATGCTGCGCGAACACGACGAACAGGCCGCCACGGCAGCAAACGCGTAACGAGCCGCGAAAGCTACCAGCGAGTTACTTGTTCTCCCGTGTCCAGGCTAGGACACGAGGGCCCAAAATGACCGGCAATCGCTCGCTAAAACCCTGCTCGGCTCGAACCCGCCACACCCAAAGGCGTCGATGAGCCACTCACGCGCGGGTTCCTGCCCCCACAACCTCGGTACCCCCTCAACGAGATGGCAGCGGAAGCGCTAGCGGTCGTCCGCAGTCTTACGGGCTGGGCACCGGGCGACCGTCCTGAGTTCCTGCCCCTGTCGGGCTGGCAAGTTCGGACGGCAGGGGCGGGGCTCAACGCCCACCTCGACGGGGATGGGGCAGCCAGTGCACAACGGCGTGGGGGCGGCCCCACGTTTAAGTCAGTTGACTGAGGCCGCGTTCCCCGGGGGCTCAACTGACACCAGGATGAAGACCCGG
>NZ_JBWLKN010000025.1:0-127593 GCF_059026195.1 Streptomyces sp. A01
AACTGGGCGGTGCTGTTCTCCGGCCTGCTGATCGCCATGCTGCCCGTCCTCGCGGTCTACATCATCTTCCAGCGCCACGTCCAGGCCGGACTCACCGCAGGCGCACTCAAGTAACCGGGCGGCCAGCCGGAGCGCGACGACGAGCCGCCGCCAGGCCGCCACCGGCTGGGCGGCGGCGGGCCCTCGCTGTCGCGCCCGCTGCGCCGTCAGGCCCGTTTCGGCGCGGCTGCCCCTACGAAGCCGCAGGGGCAGCCGTCACTCAGGAGGGCACTCCTCTTCACCGGACGCTTCCTCGCCGGGACATCTGGTCAATCCGGTGCCGTGGGAGCCGTCTGTCACGCACGTCCCGGGCAGGGCCCAGGAACGGTGTCCAGGTCAGTACTCGACCCAGTTGTGCTCCTGCGCCAGCTCGATGATTCGCTTCCGCGCCAGCACCAGCTGGTTGCCGGTGAGCGACGGAACGGCGTGCAGCAGCGCCTCGGTCAGCTCCAGCTGGAACTCGGCGGCGGACAGCACATCACACGTGCCGTCTTCGGCCTCGGACCGCATGACCGGCGGGCGCGTGATCTCGCCGGCCACGGACGAGACGGGCGTGGACCGCTCTATCAGGCGCACATCGGACGCCTTCAGCCCGCGCTGGCCGTCCTCCACATCGAAAGCGACCCGCAGGCCCGGACGGAACAGGGACTTGTCGTTCCTGAGATCATTCGCGTGCATGAACACGTCCTCATCGCCGTCGTCCGGCGTGATGAAGCCATAGCCGCGAATCTCGTCAAACCGCAAAATTTTACCCGTTGCCACCGCGAATACCCCACAACTCAGATATCTCTTACCACAACCAGTGGCGTCTATCGCTGACGCCACAAACAGCGTACAAGGCTCCCGCCCTGTGGGAAGGGGATCTGCCCTTCTCCGGCACCGCCCCGTCGCCGAAGCGGCACGGCGCCGTCCGGCGGCGGGACGGATCGGCTTCCACCCGGCCGTCCGCGCCACCGCGATGGCGTCAGGCGACGGTGCGCCGCTGCCTCGCCGCCGTGCTCAGTGGGCTGCATGCTCGCTGACGGCGACGACACGGCCCCGGTTGTCCAGGGATTCCACGACGTAGGGCCGCCAGCCGCCCTCGCGCCGCGGGCCCGCGGGGTAGAAGTCCATGAAGGCATGGTTCCTGTTCAGTGGGAGCGTCTTTCGCTGCCCGGTGTCCTTCCACGTCACACGGACACTGACCGCGGGGGCCGCCGCCCGGCCGAGCAGCACCGATCTGCCGTCCGGTACCGCACCCGGCTCCGTTATGGCCCACAGTCGCCGGGGATCTTGCTCGTCATGCCCATCCCACCGGCTACAGGAAGTACTGCCGTCCTCCTTTCCGCCATCCTCTGTGATGACCCGGAGATAGGAGCACAACCCTCCGGCCTCGTTCGGAGCTTCCCAGTACTCCAGTTGGTCTCCCTGCTGGGTGCGGGCCTCGACCAGCTTCTTCGCCCGCGACAGGTCGGCCCGGTCGATCGGGTCGTCGTCGCCCATGCGCTGGAAGCCCCAGATCACTCCCTTCGGAAGCACCCCGGCCGCCTCCGCCGTCACCCCCGCACCGGCCAGCACCAGTCCGGCGGCCGCGACGACCGTCCACCGTCTGCTCGGGGACGGGGGAAGCCGGACCTCGACGGGACCGCTGTCCCGTTCGCTGGTGAGAATCCGGGTCAGTATCGCCTGCTCGACCGCGCTCCGTGCCGGGTCGTCGTCCGGCCGCGCCGCCACCGGGTCCGCCGGGCCGAGCAACTCCCGCACCTTGGCCTCGATGGTGGTGTCTTCTGTCGCCGCGCCGCGCCGCTCGCTGTGACCCCTCACGCCATGACCCCTCACGCCGTGGTCCCTCATGCCTGCCTCCCCTTCAATCGCGTCTCGACGTCCCACTCCTCGGCCCGTGATCTGGCCTCCCCGGCGTCCTCCGCCCGCGCGAGCACTCGCTCAAGCCGCCGCCGCGCACGGTGCAGCCGCACCGAGAACGCGCGCGGGGAGCAGCCGACAACCCGGGCCGCCGCTGTGATGTCCAGTTCGTCCCAGCCGATCAGCCGCAGCGCCTCCTGGTCCCGCGCCGACAGCGTGGCCAGCGCCTCCCGCAACTGGAGCGAGTCGACCACCGCCCCCGCGTGGTCGGCGGCGGGCACCGGTCGGCCGCGCCGCAGCCGGGCCGCCAGCCTGCCGCCGCGGTTCTCCCCGCGCGCCTCGTTGGCCAGCACGTTCCTCGCTACGACATACAGCCAGGGCAGGGCTTCGGCGTCGTCCTCGGGGACCGCGTCCAGCCGCCGCCAGGCGATCAGGAACGTCTCCGAGGCCACGTCCTGCGCGGTCTGCCGACCAGTCCTGCGTTCCGCGAAGCGCAGCACTTTCCCGTAATGCGTCGCGAACAGGGTGCTGAATCTCGCTGTGTCGGTGCTCTCTCCGCCACCCGGCACACCCGCCCCCTCTCCCTGTCTCTCCCGTACCGCTGACCGCTTGCCCCCTCCTATGTCCGGCAGCGGGCACCCGGTTACACCCGCTCTCGCGCGCTTTCGCGCGGACGGCCACCGGCCGAGCCGGCCGTGGGAAGCCGGGGCCAGACCGCTCGCCCGTTCCGGGAGTCCGCCGCCGGCAGCGGGCGGTCAGCCTCGTGCCATCCGGCGGGCCCTCGGAGCGTGTTGTCCGCTACGTGCCGGAACAGGCGTACCCATGTGGCAGGGATGAGACAGCTTTCGTCCGGTGTTCGTCCGGTGCGTGTCGGCTCCCCGTAGCGTGCCTGGCATGACGACGCCCACCCCGCGCGAGGCGCGGCGCTGCTACAACGCGCTGCACCCGGTCCACGCGGCGTACTACTTCGCCCCCGAACACGACGAGGTGTACGCGGGGCTGGGTCTGGAGCGCGGGCCGATGGCGTATCTCGCGGGGCGGGCCGCGCCGTTGGGGCCGGTGGCGCCCGGTGCTGTCGTGGCGATGTTCTACAACTTCCATCCGGAGCTTGTCGCGCGGCTGCTGCCCCGTGCCTGGTCCGTCGCGTCGCCGGAGACGGTGCTCACGGCGCGGCTGCGCATCGTGGACGCCTGCCTGAGGCGGCTACTCGGGCCGGAGACGCTCGCCTCGAAGGAGCTGGCCGAGGCCGCCGGGCTGGCGGCGCGTGCCGCCGAGGGCTGCGGGCGCCCGGCCAGGCCGCTGTACTCCGCGAACGCCGACCTGCCTCCACCGCGAGCCCCGCACCTGGCGCTGTGGCACGCGGGGACGCTGCTGCGCGAACACCGTGGCGACGGGCATCTGATGACGCTCGCGGACGCGGGACTCGACGGGCTGGAGGCGCTGGTGACGCACACCGCCACCGGCACCGGGTGGAAGCCGCGGTTCCTCCAGGCGTCCCGGGGCTGGTCGGCGGCCGAGTGGTCGGCGGCCCACGACCGGCTGCGCGACCGCGGCCTGCTGCGCGCCGACGGCGAACTCACCACGCTGGGTATGGAAACGCGGCGGTCCATCGAGGCGGCCACCGACCGGCTGGACCTCGCCCCGTACCGGCATCTCGGCGCCGCGGGAACGCGGCGGCTCACCGAGCTGGCCGGGGCGCTCACCAAGACCGTACTCGCGGGCGATGGGCTGCCCCTCAAGGACATGGGCAAGGGCTGATGTGACATGAGCCGGTAAAGGCCCGTTGGGCAAGGGGAATTGGAACGTAAAGAGCTTGACTTGGCCGCCCTTCGTGATGAGATGCTATGTGCTACGGAATGTCTTCCATTCCGTAGCGGGGCACCCGCCCAGGCGGGCGGCCGGTCTCGCTCCCGCAACGGAGAAGTCACCGCGGGAAACGCCACGGAAAGACCTCCGGGTGTGCGGAACACAAAGATGTCGAACGGTACTCCACTGAGTGGGTCCGGCGTGAGGAGATGACAGACACCGATATGTAGCTGACAGGTCTTTGTTGCCAACGGGGGCAGCTGCTCGGACCTCACCGCGGACCTTTCCGCCACTCTCTCTGGGCCCGAAGGCCCAGCCAACTCGGCCGTCAGGCCAGCACGTTGGCCGCTGGGCGGCCGGCGAACCCCTTTCGCCGTGCCGACCGCGCCGCCGTGCCGGGCGGACGTGAGCCATGACCGCCGGACGCACCGGAAACACATCCGGCGCGACGGTGGGCATGGCGCGAGGCCGACGAGGGCGGACAGGGCGCATGACCTCCCTGAAATACACCTGAGGAGTCACTCGTGAATACTTTCGCGGGGCATCTTTTTCCCTTGTCGGTCGCCCAGCGGGAAAACTGGATCGCGCACCAGCTGGATACCAGCGGCGTACTTCACAATTGCGGCGGATATGTCGAGCTCAACGGGGATCTGGACGAGGAGAAGCTCGCCGAGGCGGTCCGGCTGGCCGCCGCTGAATGCGAGTCGCCACGGCTGACTTTCACCACGGTGGACGGGGAGCCCCGGCAGCGTCCGGCCCCGGCAGCGGACGCGCTGCGCGTCGTCAGCCTCACCGCGGAGGCCGACCCCCGGCAGGCGGCCGAGCACTGGATGCGCGCCGACCTCGCCCGGCCCACCGACCTGACCGAGGGGCCGCTGGTCAGCCACACCCTGCTGCGGTTGTCCGCCGACCAGGCCCTGTTCTTCCTGCGCTACCACCACATCGTGCTCGACGGTTACGGCCAGGTGCTGTACTGGCGGCGGCTGGGGGCGCTGTACACCGCGCTCGTGAGCGGCACACCCCCGCGGCCGTGCACCTGGGGGTCCCTTGGCGAACTGCTGGCCGAGGAGGACGAGTACCGCGCGTCGGCCCAGTTCGAGAGCGACCGCGCCTACTGGCTGAGCGCCGCCGGAGGCCAGGGAGCCCCGCTCACCCTCAGCGAGGTGACCGGGACACCTGCGGACCCCGCTCCCCGCTTCGGCCCGCCCGCCCGCGTCGACGGCGTCCAGCGGGCGGCGGCCGCGCACCAGACGCACTGGTCGGTGATCGTCCTCGCCGCCACGGCCGGTTATCTGCACCGGGTGACCGGCGAAGAGGACATCGTGCTCGGGCTGCCGGTGCGCGCCCGGGCCACCCGCACCGCGCTCACCACCCCCGGCATGCTCGCCAACGTGCTCCCGCTGCGGCTCACCGTCCGCTCCAGCACGCGCTTCGGGGAGCTCGTCCAGCAGGTCTCCGGCCGGGTCAGCGACCTGCTGAGCCACCAGCGCTACCGGGGCGAGGAACTCCACCGCGAACTGCGCAAGGCCGAAGGCGGCGGCGGGCCCTCCGGAGTCGTCGTCAACGTCGTCTCGTTCGACGGGGCGATCCGGTTCGGCGACCGGGACGGCGCCGTCCACCAGCTGTCCTCAGGCCCCGTCCGCGACCTGTCCATCGAGTACTTCGGCGGGGCCGACGGCGCGGACGTACGGGTGACCCTCGACGCCAACCCGCAGGCGCACGAAGCGGGAACGCTCGACGGGCACCGCCGACGGCTCAGTGCCTTCCTGGCCGAGGTCACCACGACCGGCGGCGACCAGCCCATCGGCGAGGCCGACCTCCTCAGCCCCGCCGAGCGCGCCCTGCTGCTCGCCGAGGACCGCGCCCACGCACGGGACTACGACCTCAGCCGCTGCCTGCACGACCTCATCGCCGACCAGGCGCTGCGCACCCCGGACGCCATCGCCGCCGAGTTCGCCGGCAGTGCCCTCACCTACCGGGAACTCACCGGCCAGGCCGCCGCCCTCGCCGCCCACCTGCGCGGCCTCGGCGTCGGCCCCGGGCACCTCGTCGGGGTCCACGACGAACGCTCACCGCGCCTGGTCGTGGAGCTCCTCGCCGTCCTCATGAGCGGCGCCGCCTACCTCCCGCTCGACCCCGAACTCCCCGCGGCCCGCCTGGCGTTCCAGATCGAGGACGCCGCGCCCACCGCCGTGCTCACGTACTCCGGCCTCGCCGGCCGGCTCGCGGGGACGGGAGCCCGCGCCATCCCCGTAGACGAACTGCTGCCCACCCTGCCCGCCGCCGCGCCACCGGCCGGCGGTGCCACGCCAGGCGACACCGCCTACGTCATCTACACCTCCGGCTCCACCGGACGGCCCAAGGGCGTCGCCGTCCCGCACCGCGGCGTCGTCAACCGGCTGCTGTGGATGCAGGACACCTACCGGCTCGGCCCCGACGACCGGGTGCTGCAAAAGACGCCGTTCACGTTCGACGTGTCGGTCTGGGAGTTCTTCTGGCCGCTGCTCGCGGGAGCCGCGCTGCGGCTCGCCGAGCCCGGCGCGCACCGCGACCCCAGGGCGCTCGCCCAGGCCATCAACGACCACGCCATCACCACCGCCCACTTCGTGCCGTCGATGCTCGACCTGTTCCTGACCGAACCGGCCGCCGAGCGGCTGCCCAGCCTGCGCCGCGTCGTCTGTAGCGGCGAGGTGCTGCGCCCCGAGACGGTCGGCCGCTTCTTCAGCCGCTATGGGAACGGCCCTGAGCTGCACAACCTCTACGGGCCCACCGAGGCGTCCATCGACGTCACGCACTGGCGGTGCCGCCCCGAGGACGCCCACGGCCCCGTCCCCATCGGGCGCGCCGTAGCCAACACCAGCCTCTACGTGCTCGGCCCCGGCGGCCGCCCCATGCCCTTCGGGCTTCCCGGCGAGCTGCACATCGGCGGCGTTCAGGTCGCCTCCGGCTATCTGAACCGGCCCGAGCTGACCGCCGCCTCCTTCATCGACAACCCCTTCGGCCCCGGGAAGCTCTACCGCACCGGTGACCGGGCCACACTGCGTGAGGACGGCGTCGTCCTCTACGGCGGACGCCTCGACCACCAGGTGAAGGTGCACGGCTTCCGCGTCGAACCGGGCGAGATCGAATCCGCGCTGCTGGACCACCCGGCCATCGCCCAGGCGGTCGTCACCGCCCCGGAAGGCGCCGACGGCCAGCGGCAGTTGATCGCCCACGTCGTCACCGCCCTGTCCGGTGACCAGCCCGCCACCGGGGCCCCGGTGGCAAGCCCCGAGCAGATCCTGAGCGGGTTGCGGGAGCGGCTGCCCGCCCAGCTCGTCCCCGCCCACCTCGTCGTCCTCGACGCGCTGCCCCTGCTGCCCAACGGCAAGCTGGACCGCGAGGCCCTGCCCGCCCCGTTGCCCACGGCGCACGCCACCGTGCCCGCCGCGCCGCCGGGCACCCCGGAAGAGCACCTGCTGCGCCAGGCGTGGCGCACGGTCCTCGGCGTCGCCGAAGCGGGCATCGACGACTCGTTCTTCGCCCTCGGCGGCGACTCGATGCACGCCATCCGCGTCCGCGCCGAAGCAGAACGTCACGGACACACCTTCGTCGTCTCCGAGCTGCTGCGAGGACCCACCATCCGGGAACTCGCCCGCGCCCTGCGGCCGCTGGACGGCGAGCGGGACACCACCGCCCGCACCGAACCCTTCGGGCTGCTGGCGGCGGCGGACAAGGCGCTCCTCCCGGACGGCCTGGACGACGCGTACCCGCTCAGCGCCATGCAGGCGGGCATGCTCTACCACGCCGACTACGCCGAGAACTCCTCCGTCTACCGCGTGGTGACCAGCGTGCGCGTCGCCACCGGGCTCGACCTCGACGCGCTGCGCGCCGCCGTGAACGACACCGCGCTGCGCCACCCCTCGCTGCGCTGCTCCTTCGACCTGGCCCGCTTCTCCGAGCCGCTGCAACTCGTGCACCGGGCGGTGAACGTCCCCGTCGAGCTCGCCGACGACCTCAGCGGCCTGGACGAACAGGCCCGCGAGCAGGCCATCCAGGCATGGGTCGAGGCCGCCAAGTACACCCGGTTCGACCCCGCGGTGCCGCCGCTGCTGCGGTTCGCCGCGCACCCCTGCGGCCCTGACCGCTTCCAGCTCTCCGTCGTAGAACACCACGTCGTCCTCGACGGCTGGAGCGACATGCGCATGCTGGAGGAGGTCGTCGAGCACTACCGCGCCCGGATCGCGGGACGCCCGCTCGCCCTGCCCGAAGCGGCCTCGACCTACCGGGACTTCGTCGCCGCCGAGCGCGCCGCGCTGGCCGACGAGGAGTCCCGGCGGTACTGGACCGGCCTGCTGCACGGCGCCGAGCCCACGCTGCTCGCGGCCGTGGCCGAGCGCACCGGGGAGACCGCTGCCGCCGCCAACCGCCGGTACGACGTGCCCGTGCCGGCCGGGACAGCCGCGCTCCTGCGGGCCCTCGCCCAGCGCGAGGGCCTGCCGCTGAAGTCCCTGCTGACCGCGGCGCACCTGGCCGTGCTGCGACTGACCTGCGGGCACGACGAGGTGCTGACCGGCGTGGTCGCCAACGCCCGGCTTGAGGAGCGTGGCGCCGACGACACCATCGGCGTCTTCCTCAACACGCTGCCGCTGCGCGCCGACCTGTCGTCGGCGACGCTGCTCGACGCGGCCCACCAGGCGTTCGCCCATGAGCGCGCCTCCGCACCGCACCGCCGCTTCCCGTTCGCCCGGATGCGGGACGAAGCGGGCGAGGAGCCGCGCCTCGACACGTACGTCAACTTCATGGACTTCCACCGCGACCGGCACCGCGGCGCGGACCCGCTGATGACGGTGACCGTGGGCGTCGCCGAGACCAACTACCCGCTCGCGGCGAACTTCCTCATCGACCCCGAGAGCGGCGCGCTGCAACTGTGGCTCGACTGCGATCTCGGCACGCTCCCCGAGGAGTTCTGCGCCCGGCTGACCGGCTATTACGCACGGGCGCTGGAGGCCCTCGCCCACCAGCCCACCGCCGCCGCCAACGCCGTGGACCTGCTGAGCGCGCCCGAACACGCCCAGCTCGCGCGGTGGAACGACACGGCGACGCCGTACGACAAGGCCGCCACCGTGCACGGGCTCATCGCCCGGCAGGCCGCGAGCCGGGGCGATGCCGTCGCCGTCGTCCACCGCCACGAGGAGACCGGCTACGGCGCGCTCGACGCCCGAGCCAACCGGCTGGGCCGCCAGCTGCGCGCGCTCGGCGTCGGCAGGGGCGACCTGGTGGGCGTCAGCCTGCGGCGCGGCACCGACCTGGTGGTGGCCCTGCTCGCGGTGCTCAAGGCGGGCGCCGCCTACGTCCCCATGGACCCGGGCTTTCCGCGCGGACGGCTGGAGGACATCGCCGCCGACGCCGCCATCGGCTGCCTCATCACCGGCCCCGGCACCCCGGACGGGCTGACCGCCCCGCGGATGATCGACCTGCGGGTGGACGCGGCCGCCATCGCCGCCCGGTCTGCCGAGCCGTTCGACGCCGGGGCGAACGGTGACGACACCGCGTACGTGATCTACACCTCGGGTTCGACCGGCAAGCCCAAGGGCACCGCGATCCGGCACCGCAACGTGGTCAACTTCTTCGCGGGCATGGACCAGCGCGTCGGCTGCGGACCCGAGGACGTGGTCCTCGCCGTCACCAGCGTCTCCTTCGACATCTCCGTACTCGAACTGCTGTGGCCGCTCACGCACGGCGCGAAGGTCGTCGTCGCCGGGGAACGCGTCATCAACAACCTCGTCAGGCAGCCCGGAGCCACCGAGCAGGCCGTCTCCTTCAGCCTGTTCTTCTTCGCCGCCGCCGGGGGAGTCACCCACCGCGAGGGCTACCAGCTCGTCCTGGACGCGGCCCGCTTCGCCGACCAGCACGGCTTCGAGGCCATCTGGACCCCGGAGCGGCACTTCAACAAGTTCGGCGGGCTCTACCCCAACCCCTCGGTCATGTCGGCGGCGCTGGCCACCATCACCGAACGCGTCGCCCTGCGTTCGGGCAGCGTCGTCGCGCCGCTGCACGACGCGGTCCGCATCGCCGAGGAATGGTCCCTGGTGGACAACCTGTCCGGGGGCCGCGTCGGGCTCGCCTTCGCCGCCGGTTGGAACTCCAACGACTTCGTCCTGCGCCCGGAGAACTTCGAGGGCCGCAAGCAGCTGATGTCGGAGCAACTGGAGGAGTTCCGCAAGCTGTGGCGCGGCGAGCCGGTGCGGCGCGTCGGCGGCAGCGGCGAGGACGTCGACGTACGGATCTTCCCCACGCCCGTGCAGGAGGAGCCGCCGATCTGGCTCACCTCCGTCGGCACCGTGCAGACCTTCGAGAAGGCCGGGACGACCGGCGCCAACCTGCTCACCCACCTGCTCGGCCAGAACCCCGACGACCTCGCCGTCAAGCTCGCCGCGTACCGCAAGGCCAGGGAAGCCGCCGGGCACCAGGGCCCGGGCCAGGTCACGGTGATGGTGCACACCTTCATGTCCGACGACACGGAGGAGGCCAGGCGACGGGCCCGCGGCCCGTTCCGGGACTACCTGCTCAGCTCCACCGAACTGTGGCGCACCGTCTTCGCCACCACCGGCCACGACCTGCCCGAGATGGGCGCCAGGGAGCAGATGGAGGCCGTCGTCGACCTCGCGATCGACCGGTACTTCGAGAGCTCGGGCCTGTTCGGCTCGCCCGACACCTGCGCCGACCTCGTACGGGCACTCGCGGCGGCGGGCGTGGACGAGATCGCCTGCCTGGTCGACTTCGGCGTCGAGCCCGCCGCCGTGCTGGACAGCCTCGGCTGGGTCAACCGGCTGCGGGACGCGCACGAGGTGGAGGTCGCCGACAACGGGCACTCCCTCACCGAGCTGTGCCACCGCCACCACGTCACCCTCCTCCAGGGCACACCGTCGCTGATGGCCGCCGTGGCCGCCGAGCCGGAGGCACTGGAGTCGCTGCGCGGGCTGCGCGCACTCCTCGTCGGCGGGGAGGCGTTCCCGCCTGGCCTCGCGCGACGGATGCTCGACGCGCTCCCGGGGGTGGCCGTCTTCAACATGTACGGGCCGACCGAGACCACCATCTGGTCCACCGTGCACCGGGTCGACCCGGAGCGGGACGGTGAGGCCACCGGCATCCCCATCGGCACGCCGATCGCCAACACCGAGGTACGCGTGGTCGACGGCCACGGCCGCCCGGTGCCTGCGGGGGTCGGCGGGGAACTGTGGATCGGTGGCGACGGCGTCGCCACCGGCTACCTCCACCGCCCCGACCTCACCGCCGACCGCTTCGTGTCCGGCGGGCCCGACGGTGGCGGGCGCTTCTACCGCACCGGCGACGGGGTCCGACGGCGCGCCGACGGCGCGCTGGAGTTCCTGGGCCGCGTGGACCGGCAGGTGAAGATCCTCGGGCACCGGGTCGAGCCGGACGAGGTGGAGAGCGTGCTCTCCCGCCACCCCCAGCTCGACGCCGTCGCCGTGACGGCCGTGGAGGGCGCCAGCGGCACCGAGCTGGTGGCGTACGTGTCACCCGCGCGGGCGCTGTCCGACCCCGATGTCCAGCAGGCGCACGTACGCCGCTGGAGCGAGGTGTGGGAAGACGCGTACACCGCGCCCGCCGGGACGGACGAGGAGACAGCGGTGAGTTCGCCGTTCGCCGGCTGGCTCAGCAGCTATACGGGCGAGCCGATCCCCGAGCCGGAGATGCGCGAATGGCTCGGCTACACCGTGGAGCGGGTGCGCGCCCTGAACCCGACGGCCGTAGCCGACATCGGCGTCGGCGTCGGCCTGGTGCTGCGCTCGCTGGCCGAGCAGGTCGAGGAGTACCACGGCGTGGACATCTCGGCCGCCGCGCTGAAGGCGGCGGCGGGCTGCCTCGGCGCGGAACGGCCGCTGCCCCCGCAGGTGCGGCTCACCCAGTCGGGCCCCGAGTATCTGACAGGACTCGCCCCCGGCAGTCTTGACACCGTCGTCCTCAACTCCGTCGCGCAGTACTTCCCCGGCACGGACTATCTGCGCACCGTCCTCACCGACGCGGTACGCGCGGTGCGCCCCGGCGGGGCGGTCTTCGTCGGCGATGTGCGTTCAGTCGAGACGCTGCCCGAGTTCCACACCTCCGTCACCCTGCACCGCTCCGCCGCCGTACTCACCGTCGAGGAGATCAGGTCCGCCATCGCCCGGCAGGCGCGCGACGAGCGGGAACTGTGCCTGTCCCCGGCGTTCTTCCACGACCTGGCCGCCGCCCTCCCGTGCCACGTCGAGGTGCGGGCCGAGCTGAAGCGCGGCCGGGCCGACAACGAACTGTCCCTGTTCCGCTACGACGTGACGCTGCTGGTCGGCGAGGCCAAGGCCGCCGGTGGCACGGGCCCTGAGGGGGCTTCGAGGGCCGAACGGGCCGCGTTCGGCGCCCTGCCCGGCGTGGCCGAGCGGGACGGCGACGGGGCCGCGCGGCTCCGTCGCCGTCTGCGGGAGGCCACGGGCGACCTGCTCGTGACCGGCGTTCCCAACCAGCGGCTGCGCCGTACGGCCGCCGCCGTCCGCGTCCTCGCAGGGACCGAAGGAACCGCCACCGCCTGGGACGTGGAACGGGCGCTGTGGGAGCTGGACGAGGGCGAAGCGGTCCACCCCGAGGACATCGTCGAACTGGCCGCGGCCGAAGGCTTCCAGGCCCGGCTGCTGGTGCCCGCTGACGGCCGCCTCGACCGCTTCGACGCCCTGTTCTCCCGCCGCCAGGACACCGGGCGGCACTGCGGGGACGGGGCGGCACCGGACGACCAGCCGGCACCGGACCGGCACCTAGCACCGGATGGCCGGGCATCGGCGGCGGACCCGGAAGACGCGAAGGACCAGTCATGAGCCAGCAACGACTCGCCAACGACCCGCTCTCCTCCTCCTGGACCGCCGGCCTGCGCTCCTCACTGCGCGCGTACGCCCGCACACACCTGCCCGAGGCGATGGTCCCGGCACACTTCGTCGTGCTGCCCGAACTGCCCAAGCTGCCCAACGGCAAGGTCGACCGCGGCAGCCTCCCGGCACCGCAAGCGCAGACCAGCGCGCCAAGCGACTACGTGGCGCCGCGCAACGCCGTGGAAACCCAGCTCGCGGGCATCTGGCAGGACCTGCTCGGACTGCCCAAGGTGGGTGTGGAGAGCAACTTCTTCGACCTGGGCGGAGACTCCCTCACGGTCCTCCAGATGGCCGCACAGGTGCGTGAGTCCTACGACGTCCGCCTCGATCTGCGCCGGATGTTCCAGGACCCGACCGTCGCCCAGCTCGCCAGGATGGTCAGCTCCCAGGCCGATCCGGCGGTGACCGGCGCCGCCAACCCGCGCGGCGTCGCCAGCGGGGCGATGGCCGCCGAGGCCGAGCTCCCCGACGACATCGTGCCCGAAGAGGGCGCGCTGCCCCCGGCGGCGGGCCCGTACCGCACGGTGCTGCTGACCGGCGGCACCGGCTACACCGGCGCGTTCCTGCTGCGCGAGCTGCTGGACCGGTCGGACGCCACCGTGTACGTACTGGTGCGCGCGGAGGGCCCGGTACAGGCCGCGGAGCGGGTGCGGGACAACCTCGACGCACACGGGCTGCTGCGCGACGGCGACGCGGCGCGCGTGGTCGGCGTCGCGGGCGACACCGGCCGCCCCTACCTGGGTCTGACCAGGGACACCTACCGCGAGCTGGCCGAGCGCACCGAGATGATCATCCACAACGCGGCGGTGTCCAGCTGGATCGTCCCGTATCCGAAGATCAAGCCGGTCAATGTCCTCGGCGCGCTGGAAGTCCTGCGGCTGGCCTGCAAGACGCGGATCAAGCCGGTGCACTTCATCTCGACCACCGGGGTCTACCCGGGGCACCTGGGCACCCGGCACTGGCCGGAGGCGCGGGTGACCGAGACCGAGGGCGTGGTCGGCGGTTACCGCCAGTCCAAGTGGGTCGCCGACAACCTGATGACCGCCGCCCGCGAGCGCGGCATACCCACCCACGTCTACCGGCCCGGCGCCATCACCGGATCGCAAACCACGGGGGTGTGCGCCACCGACACCTTCATCAACCACCTGATCAAGGGCTGTATCCAGCTCGGCGCCTACCTCGACTTCGATCTGCTGCTCGACCTGGTGCCGGTCGACTACTGCGCGGCGTCCGTCGCGCACATCGCACTCGGCGGCGTACGCGAACACGGCGTCTTCAACCTGCCCAGCGCCCGGGCGGTGAGCATGAACACCGTCTTCGAGCTGATCACGGAGTACGGCTATCCGCTGCGCCGCCTGGCATACCGCGACTGGTACTGGGAGCTCGCCGCCGCCATCGAGCGCGGCGACGACAACGACATGGCCCACTACCTGCCGCTCTTCGGCGAGGACCAGCCCGCGGAAGAGGTCGGCTTCGCGGGCGGCAAGCCCGAGTTCGACGCGGCGAACCTGCGCGCGGCACTGGAGGGCTCCGGCATCACCTGCCGCCCGGTGGACCGCGGCCTGATCGACCTTTACCTCAGCTACTTCGTCTCGACCGGCTACCTGCCCGCCCCTCCCGGCGGCGCGGACCGTCCAGAGCTAGTGGAGCGCACAGCCATGAACGCCACAGCCACGAACACCCAGGCGATACCCGACTTCCCGCTGCCCCGCAGCCACCCGCTGGACCCGCCGCCGGAATACCGCGCGCTCAGCGCGGAGCAGCCGGTCTTCCAGGTCCGCACGCCACGTGGCGAACTGGTGTGGGTGGTGACCCGGCATGAGGACGCCCGGTTCGTCCTCACCGACCTGCGGTTCAGCTCCGACCCCAAGAGCCCGGGCTACCCCTCGTACATCTCCGGTGACGCGCCACTGCCGCCCGGTTTCTTCCTCAACCAGGACCCGCCGGACCACACCCGGCTGCGGCGGCTGGTCACCCGCGAGTTCCTGGTCAGCCAGATGGAACGCAAGCGCCCCGCGATGCGGCGGGTGCTCGGCGAACTCCTCGACGGGCTGGAGAAGTCGGGCCCGGGCGCCGACCTCGTCACCCAGCTGGCGTTCCCGATGGCGGCGACCGTCATGTGCGAACTCCTCGACGTCCCTTACGAGGACAAGTCCATCTTCGTCACGCTCACCGACACCGTCCTGGACCGCTCCAGCACCCCGGAGCAGGCCGAGACGGCCGCTCGCGAGCTCATGGCGTACTTCGACCGGCTGGTGAGCGCCAAGAAGCAGAACCCCGCCGACGACATGCTCGGCCGGCTCGCCGGCCAGGAGGCCGAAGGCAAGCTCAGCCACGACGAGTTCGTCGGCCTGGTCATGCTGCTCCTGCTCTCCGGCTACGACACCATGGCCCAGATGATCGGTCTGGGCGCGGCCACCCTGCTTGAGCACCCAGGGCAGCTCGCCGACCTGCGGGAGGACCCCGCGCTGTACCCGCGCGCGGTCGAGGAGCTGCTGCGCTACCTGTCGATCAATCACGCGGGGCTGCCGCGCGCGGCGACCGAGGACCTCACGGTCGGCGGTCAGCACATCCGCGCGGGCGAGGGCGTCCTGGTCATGCTGAACGCCGCCAACCGGGACGCCACCGTCTTCGAGGAGCCCGACACCTTCGACATCCATCGCGAGTCACCGCAGGCGCACGTGGCCTTCGGGCACGGCTTCCACAAGTGCATCGGCCTCACCCTGGCACGGGTGGAGCTGACGACCGTCTTCGCCGGGCTGTTCGAGCGCTTCCCCACGCTGCGCCTCGCCCGCCCGCTGGAAGAGCTGCCGTTCCGCCACGACATGGTCCTCTACGGCGTCCGCGAGCTGCCCGTCACCTGGTGACCGGCGCACCGCGCCGACGCGATGCCCACGGTGGACGGGGGCTGGCGGCGCGGCCGGACCCGGACCCCGGGCCCGACCCGGACCACGCACAGAGCACGAAAGACGAACGAGGGACGAGGGGGACACGAGATGGCGGCCGAGACGGTATTTCTTCTGCCTGGCCAAGGCGGGTACACACCCGGGATGTTCACGGGGGAGACGGCGCCGGAGGTCGCGGAGGTCCTGCAGATCTCCGACGGGGTGGCGGGTGAGTTCGGCCGCCCCGGAGTCTCAGGGCCGCTGACCGACCCAGGAGCGCCCGGCGCGGCCGAGCTGGCCGCGACGGACCCGTTCACCCTGCAACTCGCCGTCTACGCGGCGGCCCTGGCCGGTGCGCGGCTGGCCGCCGGGCGCCGGACACCCGACGCCGTGGCGGGCCACAGCATGGGTGAGATCGCCGCGCTCACCCTGGCGGGCGCCTTCGACGTCGCCGACGGCGCACGGCTGGTGTGCCACCGCTCGCAGGCCCTGGACGCCCACTGCCCCGAGCCCGGCGGCATGGTCGCGCTGGAGCTGCCCGCCGCGCGCGCCGCGCACCTGGTCGGCGCCGTGGCCGCGCCCGGCCTCGCGGTCGCCGTCACCAACGCTCCCCGCCAGACCGTGCTGTCCGGGCCGGAACCGGCGCTCGCCGCCGTCCTGCGGGCGGCGGAGGCGCTGGGCATCCGGGCCCTCCGGCTGAACGCCCCCTTCCCCTTCCACGGGCCGCTGCTCGGCGTGGCGGCGGAGGCGTTCGCCGACGCGGTACGGGACATCAGGCAGCGGCCGCTGCGGATGGCCGTCTACTCACCCGTCGCCCAGGGCTACGTCACCGACGCCACCGACCTCAAGGCCCTGCTGGTGCGCCAGTTGACCACTCCGGTGCCCTTCCTCGCCGCGATCCGTGAACTGCACGCGGCGGGCGCCGGACACTTCGTGGAGTGCGGCAAGGCCGGACTCGCCGGGTTGGTGCGCCGCAGCGTGCCGGACGTCAGCACCGAGATGACGACCGGCGCGCCCACCGGCCTCCTCGCTGAGCCCGCCACGCACGAGGGCGGTCTCCCGGCCACCGCTGCCGCCCGCACGGGGCCGACCACCGTCAACGGGCACCCGCGGCCGTCCGCGCGCGAGACCGCGCCGCCCGCCAGGGGTGTTGAGGCGGTGCTGGAGGAGCTGCGGGAGTTGTATGCGGGGACGTTGGGTTATCCGGTGGAGGCGGTGACGGGGGAGGCGGATCTGGAGGCGGATCTGGGGATTGATTCGCTGAAGCGTGCGGAGATGTTGGGGAAGGTGACGGCGCATTTCGGGCTGGACGCTTCCGCTGATGGTGGCCGGTTCATCGCTCAGTCCACCCTCGCCGAACTCGCCGGACTCGTAGCGGCCGCCATCGCCACGAACACCTCCGCCGCTGCGACCAGCGCCGCCCTTGCCGCCCCGGCCGAGAGTTCCGCTCCTGCCGTGACCGGCGCGCCGCCCGCCAGGGGTGTTGAGGCGGTGCTGGAGGAGCTGCGGGAGTTGTATGCGGGGACGTTGGGTTATCCGGTGGAGGCGGTGACGGGGGAGGCGGATCTGGAGGCGGATCTGGGGATTGATTCGCTGAAGCGTGCGGAGATGTTGGGGAAGGTGACCGCGCATTTCGGGCTGGACGCTTCCGCTGACGGTGGCCGGTTCATCGCCCAGTCCACCCTCGCCGAACTCGCCGAGCTGATAGCCGCCGCCCAGGCCGCAGGGCGCTAGCCGACCGACGATCACGGAGTCACCATGTCCCACGACCTTTCCCGCCTGATCGTCCTGGTCAGCGCCGACACCGGGCGCGTGGCCGACACCCTCGTCCAGCACCTCACCGGCCTCGGCGTCCAGGTCGTACGGGACCACTCGGGCGACCCGCTCAAGGCCGCCGAGCGCCAGGAGCGCGTCGACGCGCTCATCACCGTGACCGGCACTGCCACCGGCTCCCGCGCGGCGGGCGGGCCGCACGACGTCGGCCGTGCCGTACGCACGCTGAGCGGCCCGGCCGCCGCACGCGCGCTCGCGGCGCGCGGGTGTACCGCCATCGTGCACGTCGCCGCCCTCACCGACCGGGCACGGGCGGCGACGGCCCACGCGGAACTCACCCGCGAACTGGCCGACGCCCACGCGCCCGTGCCCGCGCGGGGGCCTGCGGACGGCGCGGCGCCCCGCGTCAACTCGGTGGTCAGCGACGGGGACGGGGCCGCGCGGGGCGTGGCGCAACTCGTGGCCTTCCTCGTGGCCGACGCGTCCGCCGAGGTCACCGGACAGGTCCTGGCCATCACGGCCGCCGCGAGCACGCCCGCGACCGCGACCGGTGCGACGGACCTCACCCGTAACGAGTCCACCCGCAACGAGCCTGCCCGTAACGAGTCCGCCCACAGCGGGACCAGTGCCGTGCCGGAGGCCGATGGCGACGCCGTAGTCGTCGTCGGCATGGGCCTCGCCGTGCCGGGCGCCAGCTCACCCGAGGCATTCTGGGACCTGCTGCGCGCGGGACAGCCCATGTTCGGCGAGCCAGGGGAGCGGCTGGACCTGCGCACCATGTGGTCGGCCGACCCGTCAGCCGAGGACCGGACGTACGCGCGCGCCGCCGGGTTCATGCGCGACTTCGTCCCCCACCCACGGCTTCGGGACGAGATCGCCGCGGGGACCTTCGACAGCGACGAGTACACCGCACTGTGGCTGCGCCACTCGCTGCTCCAGGCGACCGAGGACATCACCATCCGCCCGGCCGACCGTCGGCTGTTCGCCGTCGGACTCACCCCCGACGGCAGCCACCACCTGGAGCACAGCCTCATCACCACGGGGGTACGCGGCCTCCTCGCGGAGGCGGGCGCCGACACGCCGCCCGGCCTCGACGCGCTCTACCCGCTGGCCTCCGCCAGCCCGCACGACGTCCTCCCGTACCGCATCGCCCGCATGGCCGCCCCCGATCTGCCGCCGACGTCGGAGATCGTCGTCGTCGACACCGCCTGCTCGTCGTCCCTCTACACGATCGACCTCGGCGTCCGCGCGCTGCGGGCGGGCGAGTGCGATGTGGCGCTGTGCGGCGGGGCGTTCGCGCTGGGCGCGCAGAGCATGGTGCTGTTCTCCAAGCTGCGCGGCCTGTCCAGGTCCGGTGAGGTGCGGGCGCTGGACGAGGGCGCGGACGGCGTGCTGTTCAGCGACGGTGCCGCCGTACTCGGGCTCAAGACGTACGCGCGGGCGGTGGCCGACGGCGACCCGGTGCTTGGCTTCGTCGCCGGGTTCGGTGGCTCGTCCGACGGCCGGGGCAAGGCGATCTACGCACCCAACGCGGCGGGCCAGCGGATCGCGCTGGACCGCGCCTGGCAGGCCGCCGACGCCACCCCCGAGGACATCGACTGGATCGTCGCCCACGCCACGGGCACCCCGACCGGCGACCGGACCGAGATGACGGCGCTGGGGCAGAACGCGGGCCCGGACAAGACCTGGACGATGACCTCCAACAAGTCCCTGGTAGGCCACGCGGGCTGGGCGGCGGGCGCGGTGTCGGCCATCCACGCGCTGCTGGCCCTGCGCCACCAGGCCATCCCGGCCCAGCCCCGCTTCAGCGCCCTCCCGGAAGGAGTGGCCGCGTCGGTCGACGTACCGACCACGGAGCGCCCGTGGCCGGTGAACCCGCGGCGGCGCCGTCTGGTGGGAGTCTCCGCCATGGGCTTCGGCGGCACGAACGGCCACCTGCTCCTGACCGACCGGCCCCCGGCGGACGGCGAGCGCGTCAGCGGTCGCCAGGACGGCCCGCGGCAGGACGGGAAGCCCGAGGTGCCCGGCGCGGGACCGGACGCCGATCCGGTCGTGGTGGTCGCCACCGGTACGCACCTGCCCGGCCTGCCGGACGACGAGCGGATCGGCCGGTGGCTGGCCGGAGGCGAACCGGACTGGCCCGCCACCTTCGGCGAGGACTACCCGACGCCCTCGCCGGTGGAGGCACGGCTGGCGCCTTCCGCGCTCGCCGCGCTCGACCGCAGCCAGCTGATGGCGCTGCGCTGCGCCGACCTGATCGCCGACGACTGGCTGAAGGACGACGAACTCCGGGCCCGCACCGGTGTACTCGTCGGCCACACCGGCCCGACGCGCTCCGCGTTGGCACACGACCTGCGCTGCTACCTGAGCGACCTCACGACCAAGCTGACCGGCCCTGCGGGTCTGCCTCCCGGACTTCTCGGCGACGCGGTACGCGCCATGACCCCGCCGGTCAACGAGGACTCCTACCCCGGCCTGATGCCCAACATCATCGCCGCCCGGGTCGTGCAGCGCCTCGACCTGCACGGCCCGAACATGACTCTCGACGCGGGCACCGACTCCGTCAACTCCGCCCTGGCCACGGCCGTTCGCTATCTGCGGGACGGTGAACTGGACATGGCGGTGGTGATGGGCGTCAACGCCGTCAGTCCCCACCTCCCCAGCCCGGGCGGCAGACAGGCAGCCGAGGCCGCGATCGGGCATGTCCTGACGCGGCTGAGCGTCGCCCGCGCCCACGGGCTCCCGGTGCTCGGTGGCATCTCCCTCGCAGCACCGAAGGGCGCTCCCGACCGGCCGACCACCCCTGCGGCGGGCGGCGCGGGCACGGTGCGGATCGCGGGCGACCGGGCCTACCGGGGCGCCGAGGGGGCCGTGGCCCTGCTGCACGCCCTGCGCGCGCCCGCCAGACGTGTCCTCCTCGCCGCGACCGAGGACGGCCACACCCCCGCCTTGCTGGTGACCTCCGCCGCGCGCGTGCTGGCAGGCGAGGGCGCCGCCGCAGACGCCGCCCAGGCGGCCCCCGGGGGCGCGCTCGCCGCGGCCCTCACCCGGCACGCCGTCACGCTGCGCCCGCGACCGCCCCAGCCGGTACGGGCCGCCGTGGCCGCCTTGCCCGCGGGCGCCCTCGTCCTCACCGACGAGCCGGCCGCCCTGACCGGGCACGTGCCCGCCGACTGCCTGGTCGTGGCCCCCGGTCCCGCGCCGCGCGGGACCACGGGGCCGAGCCCGGCCGTCGTGTATCTGGACGACGCGGGTGATCTGGCCCGTACCGTCGCCGCCACCGGGCGTGAGTTCTCCCAGGTGCGGGTGATCGTCAGCGCCGAGCGGCCCGTTCGCGCCACCGGAAGCGACCACCTCACCGGCCGGAACCTGGCAACCGGCGTCGCTGCCGCTGACGGTGCTGCCAACGCCGACGCCGACGCCGACGCCAACACCGACACCGACACCGACGCGGGCGCCGACGCCGACGCCGAAGCGCAGGGCGTGTCCTCGCGCGTGCTCGCCCTCAACGATCTCGCGTTCGCCGCAGCCCAGAGCTGCGCCGGGCCGCTGCGCGACGGCGGCTGCTTCGCCGTGCTCGCGCTGGACGCCTTCGACGGCGTCACCCCCCGCCCGTACGCGGGTGTGTTCGGGGGAGTGGTCCGCAATCTGGAGCAAGAGTTGTCCGGCTGCCTGGTGTTCGCCCTGTTCACCGACGCCACGGACCCGGCGGCCGGACTCGCCGAGCTGGCGGCGGAGTCCGCGCTGCGCCGGTACCTCCCGCTCGCCTACCGGACGGCCGGGCGGCGGCTGGAGCTCATGCTGGTCCCGGTGACCGGGCCCGATCCCTCCACCGGCCTCGGACTGCCCGAGGACCCCGTGGTCGTGGCCACCGGCGGGGCCCGCGGCCTCACCGCGCACCTGGTCCACGAGGTCGTCGCCGGACGCGCGCCCCGCTCCGTATGGCTGCTCGGTACGGGACCGGCTCCCGGCCCGGCGGACACCGACCTGTCCGGCGTACGGAAGGTCGACGCGCTGCGCCAACTGATGGCGCGGCACCCCGGAGAGAACATCGCCGCGCTCAACCGCCGCTACGACCGGTCGGTACAACAGGCCGAACGGGCCGCGACACTCCGCGAACTGGAGCAGGCGTGCGGCCCCGGCCGGGTGCACTACCGGCAGTGCGACGTCCTCGACGCGGACGCGGTGCACCGGGTGGTCGGGGAAGTGCTGACGCGCGAGGGCCGCGTCGATGTGCTGCTGCACGGCGCCGGTCTCGCGCGGACCGCCGTCCTCGAACGCAAGAAGCTCGCCGACTTCCGCACCGTACGGGATGTGAAGGTACGCGGCTACGCCAACCTGCGTGCCGCGCTGCGCGGGCGTCAGCCCCGGTTGTGGTGCAGCATCAGCTCCATCTCCGCCTTCACCGGGCTGCGCGGCGAACCCGACTACGGAGCGGGCAACGAGTTCCTGATGCTCGCCGCCGCGCACGCGCGCGCGGTCGGCGGGCGGGACGAGGTCGCGCTGGTGTCCGGGCTGTGGGTGGAATCCGGGATGGCGTCGGCGGACACCCCGGGCGGCGCCTTCCTCGCCCGGCAGGCCCAGATCGGGCAGCTGACCGACGAGCAGGGCCGCGAGTTCTTCCGTACCGAACTGCGCGGCCGGGGCAGCCACGGTCTGGCCACCACCTGGATCGGCGACCTGGACTGGGCGACCCTGGAACGGGAGGCGCCCGGTTACCGCGCGGCCGGCGAGCGTGCGGCCCTGGAAGCGCCCGAGCCGCGCAGGGGGAGGGCGCCGCTTCCCGCCCACCCGGCCTTCCTCAGCGGCACGCCGCAGCGGGTCGGCGACGGCGGACGGGACACCAGCGCCTGGACCATCGAGGTGGGCCTCGACCGGCATCCGTACCTGCTCGACCACCTGGTCGACGGGCGCCCCACGGTGCCCGGCACGTTCATCCTGGAGATGGCCGCCGAGGCCGCCGTCGCACTCGTCCCGGGGCTGGTCCCGGTGCGGCTCACCGATGTGGTGCTCTCGCAGTTCATCCGGGCCGCCCGGCACCGCTGGCCCCGGACGCTGCGGGTGATCGCCGAGCGTGCCGGGGACCGTCGGGTGCGGGTGCGCGTCACCAGCCCGGCCAACGGGCCCGTCCCCGAACGCGAGCACACCAGCATGGTTGTCCACCTGGCGCCCAGCGCCCAGGAAGGCCCCTGGTGCCCACCGCCCACGGGCGGGACCGCCGCACCCAACACCTACCGGTTGCCGGGCACACCCGTCGAACTCGGCGGTGTCTTCAACGCGCTGGGCGAACCCCGGCTCGAACCCGACGGCGGCTCGGCGACGCTGCGGCTCGCCCTCGACGGGGACAGCGGCCCGTTCACCGGGTTCCTGCTGCCGAGCCTCGCGCTGGACTGCCTGCTGCGTACGTCGGTGCTGGACGGGCGGCGGCCCGGCGAGGTGCCCGTGATGGTGCCGACGGGGCTCGCCAGCGTGGACCTGTTCAGCACGGCGGCCGACCCGGAACTGGCCGCGACCTGGCCCGGCGGAATCACCCTGCGCCACTGGACCGACCCGGTCACCGGCGAGGAGAGCTGCGCCGCGCTCACTCCCACCGGGCGGGCCCTGTTCCAGGTCAGCGGGGTCACCGGCGCCATCAAGGGCCGCTACGAGACCGGGCCCGGCAGCTGGCGGGCTGACGGACCACCGGCCGTCAGCCCCGCGCCCCCACCGTGAGCCCCCCACCATGGGCCCCGCCCGGCACGGAGCCACGCGCGACCGACCGCCCACGACGCGCCCCAGCCGCCCTGCCCCTCTGCCGGCCGCCGACTGCCGGCCCCGTCCCCCGTCCCCAGCCCCCAGCCCCCAGTCAGGAGATCGAGGTGGAGCGTGCCTGACCCGTCCCGGCCGGTCCACGACAGCTCGACCAGCCCGAACAGCCCGCCCCCGTACGGCCAGTCCCCACCCGTACGGCGTACGGAGCGGTGCCCTGCGCGCCGCCCCCGCGCCGTGGATTCCCGTAGCGGCACCCGGTGCCGCCCAGCACGAACGATGGTGAGTGAGTGATGTCATCCGAAGCGGCTGCCGACGACCAGACGAAGGGCCCGGCGACGGGCCCACCGGTGGACGAGGCGACCCCTGACGCGGCCCTGAACGCGACGGAGGAGGAAGCGTCGCGCCGCGCCCGGCCGTGGACGCTGGGTCTTGTGTGCGTCGCGATGTTCATGCTGATGCTCGACGTCACCGTGGTGAACGTCGCGCTGCCCGACCTGCGGACGTCCCTCGACGCGGGCTTCTCCGACCTCCAGTGGGTCATCGACTCCTACACCCTGACCCTGGCGGCCTTCCTCCTCACCGGTGGCTCGCTCGCCGACCGCCTCGGCCGCAAGCGGGTGTTCAACGTCGGCCTCGTGGTCTTCACGCTGTCGTCGCTGGTCGCCGGGGTCGCACAGGACGTCTTCGCGCTGAACCTCGCCCGCGGCGTGCAGGGCGTCGGCGCCGCCGTGCTGTTCTCCGTCGGCCCCGCCCTGATAGGCCATGAGTTCCGGGGCAAGGACCGGGGCATGGCGTTCGGCCTGTTCGGCGCCGTCGCCGGACTCGCGCTGGCCTTCGGGCCGCTCGTCGGCGGCTTCCTCACCGACGTACTGAGCTGGCGTTGGATCTTCCTGGTCAACGTGCCGATCGGGGCGGTCGCGCTGCTCATCGGCGCGGTGAAGCTGCGGGAGTCGCGCCAGCCGCAGCAGCACGGCATCGACTGGTGGGGAATGGTGGCCTTCGCCGCCTCGCTGACCCTGCTGGTGCTCGGATTCCTGCGCGGCGAGGCGTCCGGCTGGACCAGTGGGCCGATCCTCGCGGCGTTCGCCGCGGCCATCGTGCTGATGGCCGCCTTCGTCGCCATCGAGCAACGGTGCGGTGAGAGCGCGATGTTCGATCTCTCACTGCTGCGCATCCCCACGTTCAGCGGGATCTGCGTGGCGACGCTGCTGTCCAACGCGACCAGCCTGGCCGCGATCTTCCTCCAGATCTCCTACATCCAAAACGTCCTCGGCTTCTCGCCCTGGGACACCGGTCTGCGGCTGATGCCGATGATGCTCACCCTCTTCGTCGTCGCCGCCGTCACCGGCGGCCTGCTCCAGAGCATGCCGCCCGGCGTCCTCGTCGGACTCTCCATCGCGTTCATCGCCGCGGGCATCGGCCTCGTGACCCTCGTGGAGCCGGACAGCTCCTGGACCGCGCTGCTGCCCAGCATGATCGTCACCGGTATCGGGATGGGCCTGTTCAATCCGCCCCGGGCCGCCGTCACCATCGGCGTCGTACCGCCGGAGAAGGCGGGCATGGCCTCCGGCATGGGCGAGACCTTCCAGCAGGTGGGCGTGGCCGTGGGTATCGCCGCCTTCGGCGCGCTCTTCCACCACCGGGTCGTCGATGACTTCGTCGCCTCCGAGGCGGGAGACAAGCTGGGCGGCCAGGCCCACGACCTGGGGACGTCGGTCGCGGCCGAGGGCGGGTCGCAGGCGGTCGCCGACGCCCCGGCCGGACTGGCCGACGAGGTCGCCGAGGCCGCGAGGTCCGCGTTCGTCTCCGGGCTGACCGATGTGATGGTGCTGTGCGCGGCGGTGTGCGCCGTCGGCGCGGTCGTCGCCTTCTTCTTCATCCGCCGCAAGGACCTGCACGAGAGCGCGCAGGACGGTGCCGAGACCACGCCGAGCGGCAGCGAGGACGCGGCACCGGTGCCCGTCTGAGCGGGCACCGTCAGCACGAGACGGCCAGGTCGGACGCAAGAGGCGGCCGTGGCCGGGAAGCGAGCACAGGTCGAGGAGGACGCACGGTATGCGCGTAACGGAGCGGGACCAGGGCACGCACCCGGCCCCGCCCACCCCGGCATCGGGCAGGCACGCGCGGCCCGCCCCGGGCCCCGGCGTGCCCCGGCCCGTGCGCCGGGGCTCGGTCACCTGCCCGCGCCCGGTGCCCGGCGCCACGCTGCGCCTGTTCCTGTTCCACCACGCGGGAGGCTCGCACCTGCTCTACCGGGGATGGGAAGAGGCCTTTCCCGCCCACTGGGAGATATGCCTGGTCACCGCCCCCGGCAGGGGCAGGCTGCGGGGGATGGCCCCGCTGGAGAGCAGTGACGCGCTCGTGGACTACTTCCACGACGACCTGGCGCCGTGGCTGGACCGCCCCTTCGCCTTCTTCGGCCACAGCATGGGCGCGCTGATCGCCTACGAGCTCACGCGCCGCATGGCAGGCGAGGGCGGGCCGGTGCCCCGGTGGCTGGGCATCTCCTCCTGGGGTGCGCCCCGGCCCGGTACCACCCGCCCCGGGCGTTCCCCGGACAGCGGTACGGGCCGCGGGCGACACTTGCTGACGGACGCGGGACTGCGCGACTGGCTGCGGTCGGTCGGCGGCACCCCGGCTGAACTGCTGGACGACGACGGCCTGTGGCGGATGTTCGCCCCGATGTTCCGGAGTGACTTCACGGTGGTGGACACCTGGCGCCCTGACCTCAGTACGCCGCCGCCCGCCGTCCCCGTGACCGTCTTCGGCGGCGACGCGGACGCGGTGGTCCCCCCGGGCCGGCTGGCCGACTGGGCGGGGCACGCCCCGCTCTTTCGCGGACTGCGCCTCTACGGCGGCGACCACTTCTATCTCCGTCACCACCACCGTTCCATCGCGCGGCACATCACCGCCGCGCTGGCCACGGCCATGCCCGAAAGGTAAACCATGACCTCGCAGCTGAACTTCCTCGCGATTTCCGGGAGTCTGCGCGCCACCTCGCTCAACACCGCGGTCGTCGAGACGGCCGCCGAGCTGTGTGTCCCGCCGGTCTCCCTGTCGGTCTACCGGGGGCTCGGGCATCTGCCGTTCTTCAACCAGGACGTCGAGCAGTCGTCGCCGCCGCCCGAGGTGCTCGATCTGCGGGCGAGGATCGCGGCGGCCGACGGTGTGCTGATCTCCACCCCGGAGTACGCGCACGGCACCTCGGGCGTGCTGAAGAACGGTCTGGAGTGGATCGTGGGCGGTGGTGAACTGACCGGCAAGCCGCTGGCGCTCGTCTCGGCCTCCCCGTCGATGACGGGCGGCGACCGGGCGCAGGCATGGCTGAAGGAGACGCTGGCCGTCATGGGTGCCGAGGTACTGCCGACGACCCTGCTCATCGACTGCGCCCCGATCAAGATCTCTCAGGGGCGGGTGACGGACGAGGCCACCCTTCAGGCACTGCGTGAACTGCTGGGATCGCTCGCGCGAGCGGCGCGCGAAGCGGCGCGATCCGCGGCGGACGGCGTGGACGGGGCAGACAGTGTGGACGGCGTGGACGGTGTGGACGGTGTGGGCGCGGAGGGGGTGCGAGTCGCGGGGTGACACCGGCTCGTACGCGGCTGACATCGGCTCCCGCGCAGGCTGGCACGGCTCCTACGGGGTCGCCACGCACGTGCGCGGGCCCGCAGGGGCGGCTCTGCCCCGGACTGGCCCGTCATGGTCATCGCCGTGCCCGACGGTCCGCACGGTCGGTGACGCCCGCTGTCTCCCGCTGCTTGTGTGTCTCCCGCTGACGCGATGTGCTGTCCTGCTGGGCCGGCCGTGGTCGTTGTCGTGGATTTGGGCGGAGGTCTGGCGTTCGTACGGCGATGGCCTTGTGCTGCCACCATCCCGCTGGAGGCCCCGTTCTCGTCAGGAGGCGGGGACCTCCGCCGCGCCGTCGAAGTGCGCGAGGGCGGCCGACACGCTGTCGTGGATCAGGAACACCTCGGTCAGCCGGGTCGCGCGGAGCAGCCTGAGCGTGAAGGGGTCGGTCACCACGATCCTCAGGAGGCGGCCCCGCCTGCGTAACCGGTTGGCGAGCTGGCACAGCGCGCCGAGGCCGCTGCAGTCGATGAAGGTCACGCCTTGCAGGTCGATGACGACGTCGGGGTGCTGGTCGAGGTCCTGACCGGCGAGAAGAGCGCTGGTCGGAGCGGCGGCGAGGATATCTATCTCGCCGAGGAGTTCGATGATCAGAATTCTGTCGATGGTCCAGCGCCTGATCTCATAAGGCGCGTCATTTTGTCCGGGCATAGGGCGCTCCCTCACCGGCTAAGGTGGGTTGTTGATTACTCTGAGTTACCATATGATGTCGCCAATATCTCGGGGGGATCGATCGGGCGCCGTGCGTCTGTCCAGTTCGCGCCGGAGCCTGGGGCGACTACCTGGGATGATGCCCGTTCCTCCGTCGAATTACCGTCGTTGGGGGAACTTCTTGTACCGAATCTTAGGTACGAAGAGTGATTGCGCAGAGTAATCGTCGCCTGGAGCGGGTTTGGCGGAGGCCCGCGCACCTACGTACAGTTCGAGGGTTTGCTGGTCATGCAAGGTCAAGGAGACAGGTAGCGGGGATGACGGTGGCTGAGGAAAGCCAGGCTGGCATGGCGGGCATCGACCCCGACCGGCTCGCGGCCTGTCTGAATGTGCTCGCGGAGCTTGACGAGCTGCCGATCGACCACCCCGACGCCGTCGTCGTACGGCGGGCGACGGCGGGGATCTACCGGACCGTGAAGCAGCGGCGGCGCCAGGAGCGACGCGCCGCCAAGACCGCCAACGACAGGGCGGTGACCGAGGCGACGGCCACCGGTGCGGCCGACCGTATCGACGACGAGACGATGGGCATCCCGCTCGCCGCCTCGGCCGAGACGGAGATCGTCGGCACCCTGGAGCGGCCCCGCTCCTGCTACATCTGCAAGAACCGCTACGTCGAGGTGGACGCCTTCTACCACCAGCTGTGCCAGCCGTGCGCCAAGGAGAACCGCGGCAGGCGCGAAGCTCGCACGGACCTGACCGGGCGCCGCGCGCTGCTCACCGGCGGCCGCGCCAAGATCGGTATGTACATCGCGCTCCGCCTGCTGCGGGACGGCGCCCACACCACCATCACCACGCGGTTCCCAAGCGACGCGATCCGCCGGTTCAAGGCGATGCCCGACAGCGCGGACTGGCTGCACCGGTTGAAGATCGTCGGGATCGATCTGCGGGACCCCGCCCAGGTGGTCGCGCTGGCCGACTCGGTGAGCGCGGAGGGCCCGCTGGACATCCTCATCAACAACGCGGCCCAGACCGTGCGCCGCAGCCCCAACGCCTACGCGGAGCTGGTCAACGCCGAGTCGGCGCCGCTGCCCGCCGGTGAGCTGCCCGCGAAGGAAATCCTCGGCCACTTCGGCAGCGGCGGTCAGATCGCCCTGCCGGGACAGGTGCGCGGCCAGGAGGCGCTGACCCCCCACGCGATCACCGCCCTCGCGCTCACCAGCGGCTCCGCCTCGCCGGCCCGGATAGAGGCGGGCAACGCGATCGACGCGGGCGGCCTGGTGCCCGACCTGGACCCGACCAACAGCTGGATTCAGCGGGTGCACGAGGTGGACCCGCTGGAACTGCTCGAGGTCCAGCTCTGCAACGTCACCGCGCCGTTCGTCCTCGTCAGCCGGTTGCGCCCGGCGATGGCCGCCGCCCCGGCGCGCCGCAAGTACGTGGTGAACGTCTCGGCGATGGAAGGCCAGTTCAGCCGCGGCTACAAGGGCGCGGGCCACCCGCACACCAACATGGCCAAGGCCGCCCTCAACATGCTCACCCGCACCTCCGCGCAGGAGATGCTGGAGGCCGACGGCATCCTGATGACGGCCGTCGACACCGGGTGGATAACCGACGAGCGTCCGCACCCCGACAAGGTCAGGCTGGCCGCCGACGGCTTCCACGCGCCGCTGGACCTCGTGGACGGCGCGGCGCGGGTGTACGACCCGATCGTCCGGGGCGAGCTGGGCGAGGACCTGTTCGGCTGCTTCCTCAAGGACTACGCCCCGGCGGCCTGGTAGGAAACCGGGCGCGGGGACGAGCGCGGGGGCGCCCGGTGTCCGGGTGCCCCTCGCCTCAGCTGACGCCGCTCACCGGCGGGTGGCGCCGGTCCTGGCGCTCATCGTCGGCTCGTCTGCTCCAGCGGGGCGCGCCATGCGCTGACCCCGCCGGGCGTCGGACGGGAGAGACGGGTGCCGGGGCCCGGTCAGGTGCCGGACTTCCGGCCGTAGACGAAGACATCGTCACCGTTCTTCAGCAGGCTCCAGTACTTCTTGGCGTCACTGGGGCGCATGTTGACGCAGCCGTGCGAGCCGGGGGCCGACCACACGCTGCCGCTGATGGAGTGGAACGCCTGGCCGCCGTCGAAGAACTGGCTGTACGGCATGCGCACCTTGTACAGCGTCGACCAATGGTTGATGCTCCGCATGTAGACCTTCTTCGCGCCGACCCGCGTCTCATGCCCGTCGCGGCCCGTACGTACCGGCACCGGACCGTACTTCAGGGTCTTGCCATCCTGAATCCAGCTCAGCTGGCGGGTCAGGTCGATACAGGCGATGCGGCCCTTGTTCGTCGGGCACTTCTTCGCCTTGTTGGGGTTGTTCCCCGCGGCCCGCTGCTTGCTGACGAGGTCCATGACGCCCCACGTCACGGAACCGGCGTAGCCCACGTTCGGCTTGATGCCGTGCTTCGTCTGGAAGGAGCGGATCGCCGCGCAGTCAGCGGGCGACTGCTTGCCGTCCACCGGTCTGCCCAGGAACTTCTCCGCCTGCTTCTGATAAGGGCCGGTCTGCGTCGTACACGACGTGGCGGCCGCCTGCGCGGTGCCACCCATGGCGACCGACAACGGCACCGCCAGCCCGGCTATGCCGAGCACTACTCCCAGCCTGCGGCCCATGGCGCGGCTTGATCGTCCATTCACAATCGCTCTCATGCCCGGTATGACTACTCATATGGCCTCATGGTTGCGGAAGTGACGCGTCTGTCTCTCAACCGTGCGGTGGCGTGGGCCACTCGGGAGTCGTGTGGTGGCGCAGGTCACTCCGGCTCGGGCCGGCGGACGGGAAGTGAGAGCAGGCCGCGGGCCCGGATCGTGGGCCGCCGGCGCAGTTCCTCGCGCGGCACACCGAGTTCCATTCCGGGAAACCGGTCCAGCAGTGCGGCGAGCGCCATCCCGGTCTCCAGCCGCGCGAGCGGCACCCCGAGGCGGTAGTGGATGCCGTGCCCGAGCGTGAGATGCCCGGACTGGCCGCGACGCGGGTCGAGCCGGTCGGGGTCGGGGAACCGCCGGGGGGCCCGGTTCGCTGACGCGAGGGAGAGCAGCCCCGCCGGTCGAGAACCACCGGAGAATCTCCGACTCGGGACACCCGGACCCGTCCTGCCGCGCCCCGCCGGTGGGTGACGGGGCACGGAGCCGCCCGGTACGCGCGCGGCCGGGCGGACCGCGGCCTCCTCGACGGTCTCCGGCCGGTGCGTGGCGGGGGATCGTGCGGGCCCTTCGTGAGAGCGTGGTAGCCGTGCGGGCGGATGGCGCGACTCATGAGGAGAGCAAGCGATGACCGCTACGGCAGCAGAGGTTCTGGATTCCGCGGTGCGGCGGTTCGCCCCGGAACCGGGGGCCAACCGGCTCGTCCCGCTGATCGCCGACGGCAGGGCGCCCAGGGAGGTGGTCGCGACCCTGGCCCTCGAACAGCACCGGGTCATCGCCAGCGATCGCCGTGCCTTCCTCCACCTGGCGGAACGAGCCGCCTCCGAACCGGCCATCAGCGGGTATTTCACCGCGCTGGCGGACGGCGAGACCACCGCCATGGACCGGCTCGCCGACCTCATCGTGGCCTGCGGCCTCGATGAGGCGACGGTGCTCGGCTACCGGCCGCGCGCGGGCTGCCAGGCGTATCCGGCGTACGTGGCGTGGCTGGCGCTCAACGCCGAGCCCGCGGACGCGGTGCTCGCGCTGGCCGCCAACGTCGTCGCCTGGGGGGAGTACTGCGCGGCGCTGGCGCGCGGGCTGCGCGAGCACTACGGCTTCGACGACCGGGCGTGCGGCTTCTTCGACCTCTTCGCCGCGCCCGACCCCGGCGCGCAGGAGCGGACACTGGCCGCCGTGCGCGCGGGCTTGGACAGCGGTGTGATCACGGACGCCGCCGACGGCTACGGGCGACTGGTGCTGAGCTACGAACTGATGTTCTGGAACACGCTCGCCGGTCTCGCCGAGTCGGCGGCCCACGGCTGACCGGAGAGGGCGGCCTGGCCGTACCGGCCGACCGCCTCCCGCGCGGGTGCGAGACCGGCCCGAATATCCGACGAATATCCGACAGAAGATGTCGGGTATTGGCGCGATCATGCCGGGATGACGACGACCACTTGGAACGATGTCCACCGCTCGGCCCCCGGTCTCGCGGCGCGTGCCGAGGCGCGCTTCGGGCTCGCCAAGCACCACGTTCTCGCGACGCTGCGGGCGGACGGCTCGCCACGGGTGAGCGGGCTTGAGGTGAACTTCTGCTTCGGCGAGCTGTGGCTCGGCATGATGTGGCACTCCCGCAAGGCGCTGGACCTGCGGCGCGACCCGCGCTTCGCGCTGCACGTCAATCCCGGCCCGGGGGACGACATGCCGAACGGGGACATGCGGATCGGCGGCCGGGCCGTCGAGGTGACGGAGGGCGAGGCGCGCGCCGCCTACATCGAGACGGTCAAGCCGCCGCAGCCGTTTCACCTGTTCCGCGCCGACGTGACCGAGGTGATCCACACCTTCATCGAGGACGGGGCGCCGCACGTACGGATCTGGCGGCCTGGGAAGCCGGTGCGGACCGTCACCCCCGGAGCGGAGGCGGCCCCGGCGTCGCCGGACCAGGGGTAGCGGGCCGCGTCGCGCCGGGCCTCGGCATGGGAGTAAATAGGGAAGAAAGGGGCAGCCGGTCCGTGACGCCCCGCGACGGGTCTGCCTCTGCACGCTAGCCACAGGAGTTCCATCATGGCGTACCAAGTCACCTCCATGACCGTGCCCCCCACGCACCCGGAGCCCGTGCCGCCGGGCCCGCCCGACCCGGTGCCCCCGATCCCCGCACCGCCGCCCGGCCCCGGTGGCCCGGAGCCGGGCCCAGGACCGGGCCCGCGCCCCGGACCCGGCCCCGGGCCGGTTCCCGACCCCTCGCCTGAGCCGACACCGCAGCCGGGTCCGGTCTGAGGGGCGGCCACCCGGCCTGACGTCCCGTCAGCGGCCCGCCGGACACGGCCGGCGGGCCCGGCGGGCCGTCCACCTGGTGAACGAGACCTGTGAGGGTGCCGACGCGCGGCACGCGTGCGAGTTGGGCAACTGGCCGGAGAACGACCGGATTCGCATCCCTTCCGCCCCCGGAATCGGCATATCCGTATGGCTGGACTGTTGCGTTCGCCCGATGGCGTGTTCTAGCTTGCTTCAAGCTTCACACGGCGCCGTGACGAGGCATATCGCGATCCCGGGCGGCGCTGGTGGCTTATAGTTCGGGGGAACTCTCATGATCGTTCACGGAGATCTTGGCGTATCTACGCGCGTCATCCCTTGCTTACTCTCCGCTACTACGAGGGGAAGACGGGCACCTGGTGTGCTGATTCGCGCCAGATGTACGGGGGCGTAGGCGAATGCGCTTCCAGTTGCTTGGACCGCTGAGCATCGCCGAAGGCGACGAGGTCGCCGTCCTCCAGCCGTCCAAGCCGACCGTCCTCCTCGCCGCCCTGCTGATCAACCCCAACACCGTGGTCTCCACCGGCTTTCTGCTGCGAGCCCTGTGGGGCGAGGAGCAGCCGGCCACCGCGAAGGCCGCCCTGCACACTTGCGTGCTGCGCCTGCGCCGCATCTTCGCGAAGTACGGCATCGCCGACAACGCCATCGAGGCGGTCCCCGGCGGCTACCGCATCCCGGCCGACGCCGACTCCCTGGACCTGCTCCGGTTCCGCGGCCTCCTCGACCAGGCCGCCGCGGAGCAGGACCCCGAGGCCGAACTGTCCGCCCTCAAACAGGCCCTTCTCCTGTGGCAGGGACCGCTGCTGGCCAACGTGCCCTCCGAGGCGCTGCACCGCGACGAGGTGCCCCGGCTCACCGAGGAGCGGCTGCGCGCCACCGAGCGCGTCGGCGACATCCAGCTGTCCCTGGGGCGCAGCCGCGAGGTACTGGTCGAACTCTGGGGAGCGGCCCGCTCCCATCCCGGCCACGAGCGGTTCTGGGAGCAGCTGATCGAGGCCCTGTACCGGACCGGCAGGCAGGCCGAGGCGCTCGCTGAGTACCGCAGGGTCAAGAGCTACCTCCTCGACGAACTCGCCGTCGAGCCCGGCCCGGCGCTGCGCCGCCTCGAACTGGCCATCCTGCGCGGGGACGTGCTCGGCGAGACCACCGGGACACCGCCGTCCCGGCCGCCGGACCGCGCGCGGGCGGCGCCCGCCGAGACCGCCGCACACGCCGCGTCCACGGTGCCCGCCGGGCCTGCCGGGTCGGACGCCTCCGGTCCCGGGGGAGGCCCCGCCTTCACCGGCCGTACCGCCGAAAGCCTGTCGATCGCCGCCCGGCTCACCGCGCCCCAGCCGGGGCCCCGTACCGTCGTGCTCTCCGGGGCGCCTGGCGTCGGCAAGACCTCCCTCGCCCGCCACCTCGCCCGGCTCGTCCAGGAGGACTTCCCCGACGGTGTCGTGCTCGTGCCGATGACCGGCCCGGACGGGACACCACTGAGCGCCGCCGACGTGGCGGACCGCGTGCCCGCCGCGGGCACGCACCGCCGGACGCTGCTGATCTTCGACGACGTCCGCACCGCCGACCAGGTCCGCCCCCTGCTGTCCGCGGGCCCGGCGGGCGCGGTGATCATCACCAGCCGCCGGGGGCTCGCCGGGCTGCTCGCCACGCACGGCGGGTGGGCCCACCGCGTGCGGCCCCTCGACGAAGAGGGCTCCTGCCGACTGCTCAGCGCGGCCATCGGCGCGGAACGGGTCGCGGCGGAACCGGCGGCCGCCCGCTCCCTGGCCGAGGCCTGCGGGCACTACCCGCTCGCCTTGCGGATCGTCGCCGCCCGGCTGCTCAGCAGGCCCACCCTGCGCATCGCGGACTGCGCCGACTGGCTGCGCCGCGACCCGCTGGCCAGGCTGGCCCTCGCCGACGACCCGGGGATGTCCGTCCCCGGCGTCCTGCGCGGCGCCCTGGCCCGGCTCGACCCGCGCCCCGCCGAGGCGTTCCTGGCGCTCGGAGGCGCCGCCGACGGGCCGTTCGGCGCCGCGGACTGCGCCGAGGCGCTGGAGGTGTCCCTGGAGACCGCCGAGGACCTGCTCGAACGCCTCGCCGACGAGGGCCTGTTGGAGGAGGGGCCGCCCGGCTCGTACGCGATGCACGACCTGCTCCGGCTGTTCGCCCGGGGAAGCGCCGGGCAACGCGAACCCGTGGCGGCCCGCTGACCGCCCCTGGCCTCCGGCCAGCGCGGGGCACCCGCCCCCGGCCAGGCCCGTCCGCCCGCGACCCCCACGAGACGCCGCGCGGCCCGGTCGCCCGCATTCCCTCCGGCTTCACGCGCCCGACAGCTTCACGCCCGCTACGGCCAGCACAGTCACCACATCCGGCGCTGGCCCGCACGCCCCATACGTCCGACAGCTCCACGCCCGACCCCACGGCGGTACCCGGGACCGCCGCATCCGACACAGGTGGGACAGACATGGTTGCCGCAGCATATGAAGAGATCGCCGAGACCCGGCCGCGCATCCGCCGTGATGTGCTCTTCACCGAAACCCCCGACGGCGTGCTGTTTCACAACGCCCAGGGCGGGTTCCACCTCAACGCCAAGTCCGCGTACCGGTTCTGCACGCTGATCGTCCCCTACCTCAACGGGCAGCACAGCGTCGCCGACGTCTGCGCCGGCTTCAGCGAGAAACAGCGCGCCATGGTCGCCGGACTCGTCAGCACGCTCTACGAACGGGACTTCGCCCGCGACGCCCCGGCGGAAGCGGCCGGCCCCGCGGGTCCCGTCGCACCCGCCGACGAGGCGGCGGCCGACCGGTTCGCACCGCAGATCGCCTACATCGACCACTACGCGGACGACGCGGAGGCCCGCTTCCGGCGGTTCCGTGAGACCAGGGTCGCCGTCCTCGGCGACGACCTCATCGCCCGCTGGTGTGTCCTCAGCCTGATCCGCAACGGCTGCGCGAGTATCGGCGTCCTGGCCTCCGTGGACACCCCACGCAACCAGTTCGCCGAGGTCACCGCCGAGGCCGAGGCGCTGGCCGCCGAAGGCTGCGCCGTACGCCTCGACCTGCTCGGCGCCGAGGGCACGCGGCTCGGCTGGGCGGACCTCGCCGACTACGACACCGTGCTCGTCACCGGTGGCGCGGCGGCGCCGCACCGCGTGCACCAGCTGCTCGGGTCCGCCGTGCCGGACGGCAAGCACCTCATACCCGTCTGGACACTCGGCCGCCGCGCCGTCGTCGGCCCCCTCACCACCTCCGTCACCTCCAGCTGCTTCCACTGCGCGGCACTGCGGCTGGGCGGCAACGGCGAACCGGCTGAGGCGGCGGGACTGTGGAGCGGCCTCGCGCTGCCCGGCTCGGCGCCCGCCCCGGACCGCGAGCCGGGACGGCCGCTGTCCGCGATGCTCGGGAACCTGCTCGGCTACGAGGTGTTCCGGCTCGCCACCGGGGCACTGCCCGCCGAGACCGAGGGGCAGGTCATCGTCCAGGACATGGAGTCCCTCGATGTGGTCGCCGAACCGCTGCTGCCCCACCCCCGGTGCCCGCGCTGCTCCGGGCTGACCGCGGCGGACGCGGCGGCGGCGCTGCGCGCCGGGCTCACCACGGGACCCGCGACCCCGGTGGCCACCGATGTGACGACGGCCCGGGACGCGGACGCCCTGGTCGAGGACCTCAACACGCGGATGGTGCTGGTCAAGCCGCACGCCGGGGTGTTCACCGCGTTCGCCGACGAACACCTCCCGCAGACCCCGCTGAAGGCCACCACCATCCGGCTCAGCACCGGCCACGCGGGCCACCGGGAGGTCTCCGCCTTCGACGTGCACCACGTGGCCGGAGCCCGGACGCGCGCCCTGCACCGCGCCGCCGAGGTCTACGCCGAACACGCCGTGCCCACCCGCCCCGTGACCGCCCGCGACGCCCTCGCCGCCGCGGGCACGCCCGTCGATCCCGCCCGGATCGCCCTCGCCAGCGGCACCGCGACCGGCGCGGCCGCTGACACCGGCCATGAGCTGGACTGGGTGGCCGGCACCTCGTTGCTGACCAAGGAGACCCTGCTCGTTCCCGCGGGCGCCGTCCGCACCTTCGGCGCGGCGAACCGGGACCGGTACTTCCTCCCCACCAGCGCGGGGTGCGGCGCGGGCGCGACGGTCGCCGAGGCGACCGGGCGCGGACTGCTGTCCGCCCTCGCCCACGACGCGCTGCACCGCGCCCTGCGCGGCGTGGCGGCGCTGACCGCCGTGTCCCTCGCCGGACTGGGGGAGAGCGACGCCGAACTCACCTTCCTGCGCCGTACCGCCGACACCCTCGGCGTCGGTCTGGAACTGCTCGACCTGGGGGAGCGGGACCACTCCTCGGCACACGTCCTGTTCGCCCGCGCCGTCGATCCCGGCACCGGCGAACCCGTCTGGGCCGTGGGCGCCGACCCCGACTGGCGGGCGGCCGCGTCCATGGCCGTCCGTGACCTGCTCGGCCAGGTGCAGCTCCGGCGTGAACTGACCGGCGACCGGCCGGTGGACACCGGCGACCCCCTGCTCGGCGACCTCGACCCCGGCACCCTGGTGGCCACCACCGAGACGCCGACGGGGGCACAGGACCCGACGACCTGGGCCGTCGTCCTCGACCGGCTGCGCGCGGCCGGGCGCGACGCCGTGGCCGTGCCCACCGGCTCCGCCGACCTGCTGGCGGGCGGCATCAGCACGGTCCGCGTCCTCCTGGTGAACGGTGCGCGCCATGACGCCTGAGCCGCACACCGGCCAACCCGCCGCCCCGGACGCCGGCGCGCCGCAGCCGTGGGAGGTGTCCGCCGGTGTCATGGAACGCCTGCTGCGCGACGCCCTCGACGGGCACGCCACCGGCGGTCGGCGCGGCGCGCCGTACGGGCGGCGGCGGGGCGACCGGCAGGAGGCCAGGGGAGCGGGGGTGCCCAGGGTGCGGGTGGCGGCGCTCGGCGTACGGGACGAGTTCGCCATCGAGGCGCCCCGGCAGACCGAGCCCGCTGTGCCCGTGCATCTGTATGGGCAGCACGCCATCGTCGGCCCGTTCCCCGGCCCGGAGGCAACCGACGGGGCCGGGGCGGCCAGCGGCGACGGGGAGCCCGGGGCGGCGGCCCGGCCGTGCGCCCGGTGCCTGGCGCGCCGCTGGCAGGCGGTGCGCTCCGTAGCGCTGCGGGACGCGCTGGAGCTCGGCTCGGGAACGCGCGCCACGGGCGAGTCGCCGTACGCCACGCCGTTCGGCGCCGACGCGGTCGCCGCGCTCGTCGCCGCGCACCGGGAACGGGAGCGCGCGCGGTCCCGCCCCTCGCGGGACCCCGACGCGGCCGGTCGGCCGGGCGTGGGGGACCGGCGGGACGGTCCCTTCCCGCCCGTGTACCTGGTCGACCTGGAGACCCTTGAGGTGCGCGGCTATCCGCTGGTGCCCGACCCCGAATGCCCCGACTGCGGGCAGCGCGTGGCGGACTCGGCGGAGGCGGCGACCCTGACCCTGGCCGCCGCGCCCGAGCACGCCCCCGGCTCCTTCCGGCTGCGGGACATCGACGCGTACGACCTGCCGGTCGCGGCGTTCGCCAACCCGGTCTGCGGGGCACTGGGCCCGTCCGTCGTCTACGACGTCTCCTCCACCTCCACCTCGGCGACCATCGGCTGCTTCTCGATGCGCTCCGGCGAGTATCTGCGCGAGACGTTCTGGGGCGGGCACGCCGACTCCTTCGCCGACAGCGCCCGCATCGGCGTCCTGGAGGGCCTGGAGCGCTATGCCGGAATGCGGGCCAGAGGCAAGGCCACGAAGGTCACCGCCTCCCTCACCGACCTCGGTGACCAGGCACTTGACCCCCGGCAGTGCGGCCTGTACTCCGAGGACTTCTACCGGGACAACCCCCGCGTAACGCCGTTTTCCCCGGACCGGGAGATCCCCTGGGTGTGGGGCTACTCGCTGCGCGACCACCGGCCCGTGCTGGTCCCCGAGATCCTGACGTACTACCACGCGCCCGGGCTGGAGAACCGGTTCGTGCAGGAGAGCTCCAACGGCTGTGCCTCCGGCGGCTGTCTCGAAGAAGCCGCCTACTTCGGCCTGATGGAGGTCGTGGAGCGGGACGCGTTCCTGCTGTCCTGGTACGGGATGGCGCGACTGCCCGAGATCGACCCGGCGACCAGCACCCGGGCCCGCACCCGGCACATGGTGGACCGGCTCGCGATGTACGGCTACGAGGCGCGCTTCTTCGACACCCGGGTCTCCTTCCCGATCCCGGTCGTCACCGCCGTCGCCGTCCGCCCCGACTGGGGGCCCGGCACCATGTGCTTCGGCGCGGGCGCCGGGCTCGACCCCGAGGCCGCGCTCGCCGCCGCCCTGTGCGAGATCGCCACCGACGCGGTCAACCTCCAGCGCCGCACGGAGCGCGACGAGCCCCGGCTGCGGGCCATGGCCGAGGACTTCGACAAGGTGCTGGCGCTGCACGACCACCCCCTCTCCTACGGCATCCCCGACATGGCGGAGCACGCCGAGTTCCTCGTCGGCCCCCGCCCGCGCCCCGGCCGTGCCACCCCGCCCCGGCCGCCGAAGCGGTCCCTGACCGGCCTGTACGCCGAGCTGCCCGCCCCCTCCGGTGACCTCAAGGACGATCTGGAGCGCTGCGTCACGGCGGTGACCTCGGCCGGGTTCGATGTGATCGTGGTCGACCAGACGCTGCCGGAGCAGCGCACGCTGGGGCTCACCACGGTCAGCGTCCTGGTGCCCGGGCTGCTGCCCATCGACTTCGGCTGGCGCCGCCAGCGCGCCCTGGGCATGACGCGGCTGCGCACCGCGCTGCGTGAGGCCGGGCTGCGCGAGACGGACCTGAAGCCCGTCCAGTTCAACCCCGCGCCGCACCCCTTCCCCTGACGTTCCCATGAGAGAGGAGCCCTCCCATGGGTTACGCCCATGAGTACGCGGACGCGATCATGCACCGAGGTCGCGTCCCGATGGAGCCGGTCAACTTCCGTCCCGACTGGACCGACCGGCCCCGCAAGTCGAAGTACTACGCGGGAGCCGAGACGTTCCCGCTGCCCGACGAGGACTACCCCGCGGAAGCGACCGTCCACCGCGGCCTCTTCGGCGACGACGGCGCGGGCGACGCCGCGGGCGACGCGCCCGAGCCGTTCACACTGCCGCTGCTCGGCGGCATGCTGCTCGACTCGTACGGGCTCACAGGACGCAGGCTCGGCGTCCAGGCCAACACCGACCTCGCCGCGCTGCCCCTCTACCCGCAGGCCAACTGGTCGCGCGGCACAGCCTCAGGAGGCGGCCTCTACCCGGTCAGCGTCTACTGGGTCAGCGGGCCGAGCGGTCCGCTGACGCCCGGCGTCCACCACTACGCGACCCGGCACCACGCCATGCAACGGCTGCTGGCGGGGGACGTGTCAGGCGAGGTGCGGGCCGCCCTCGGCGAAGGACCGGCCGCTGCGGACGGACAGGCGGCCCAACAAGAGGCGGTCCCAGGAGGGTTCACCGATCAGTACCTCATCCTGGGGATCAAGTACTGGCAGAACGCGTTCAAGTACAACAGCTTCTCCTTCCACGCCGTGAGCATGGACATCGGCACCGTCCTCCAGACCTGGCGGATGTGGGCGGCGGCCCGGGGACTGCGGGTGGCGCCCACGATGTGGTTCGACGAGCAGCGCCTGGCCCGCCTGCTCGGCGTGCGCGGCACGGAAGAGGGGCTGTTCGCCGTCGTGCCGCTGACCTGGGCGGGCGGCGGCACACCCGCCGCGAGCACACCCGCCGCGAGCACACCCGCTACGGCCACCGGCCGTGTGCGGCGCGCCGACAGCGAGAGCTCCCGGCGCGTGCTGACCTTCGAGGCGCTGGAGCGGATGCACGAGGCCACCACCGAGCACGCGGCCGAGCGCCCGGCGCCGGGCGCGCTCACCCCGGCGGCCGCCCCGCCACCGCCGCCGCCAGGCACGGGCCCCGCCCCGTACGCCCTGCCCACGGGCGCGCCGCTCGACATGAGCGTGCGTACCGCCCTGCGGGAACGGCGCAGCAGCTTCGGCCGGTTCGACGCCGGCCGCCCGGTCAGCGCCGAACAGCTCGCCGCGGCCCTGGCCGCGTCCTTCGCCGGTTCCCATCTGGACACCGACGCCACCCGGGACCGGACACCGCTCGCCAAGCTGTACGTCTTCGTCAACCACGTGGAAGGGCTCACCCCCGGCGCGTACGCCTACGACCCGGCCGCGCACGCGCTGCACCCGGCCACGGCGGGCCCGCCGGGCGCGTTCCTCCAGCGGAACTACTTCCTGTCCAACTACAACCTGGAGCAGGCCGCCGCGGTCGTCGTGCCGACCGTGCGGACGACCGCCGTACTCGACGCCGTCGGCGACCGCGGCTACCGGCTGGTGAACGCCACGGTCGGCGCGGTCTCGCAGACCTTCTACACAGCGGCAGCCGCACTCGGCCTCGGCGCCGGAGTCGCCCTCGGCTTCGACAACATCTCCTTCATCGAAGAGCTGGGCCTCGCCGAACACGGCGAGTCCCCCCTGCTGATCATGCTGATCGGCAACGAGCGTCCGCAGCCCGCGGACTTCCGCCACGAGATCGCGTGAGCCGATGAACCCCACCCACGCGACGCACCCCGCGCACCCGCCCGCCGACGCCCGCGGCGCCCTCGGCGACGGCCGCCCGGGCCCCGCGAGCCGCGCCGCTCCCACCCCCACGACAGAGAGCGCGGTCATGACCGAATCCCCGGACGGCTCCTGGGCGCTGGGCCGCCGCTTCATGCTGCGCGTCGCCGGGCTGCCCATCGACACCGTGCGGCCGCTGCGCTGCCCGGACAGCGGCCGCTGGGCACGGCGGACGCTGGCCGAGGAAGAGGAGGTGCGCTCCCGCGGAGCACGGCTCAGCGACCTGCTGTACGACCTGGTGGGCTCCAACGACGACGAGGCGGCGCGGCGGCGACTGCTGAAGCTGCGCCGCGAGTTGTTCAACAACCGGCTGCCGCGCGACCCGGACGAGGCGGTACGCCTGGTCTCGTGCTCCGGTCCCGGAGTCGGCGGCCTCGCGGGTGAGGTGGAGCGATGGCTGGGGGACCGGCGGCGGCTGGCCGACCTCACAGCGGCGGGCGAACCGCTGCTCGCCGCCGAACTCGCCGGGACCCGCGCGGAACTGCGCCGTCTGCTGAGCGAGGACCGGCTGCGCCGCGGCCTGCTGCTCGCCTCGCCCACGCTGGACGGCCAGCTCGACGCGTTCGTGGCGGACACCTCGGCCCGGCCCGGCAAGCGGCAGCGCAAGATCGAGCGGTCGGTCCTGTCGTACCTGTACCGCACAGCCTGCAAGACCAGCCCGTTCAGCACCTTCACGGGGGTCGCGCTCGGCCGGTTCGAAGAGGGCCGGGACATCGCTGCCACCGGGCGCACGGAGACCGGCGGTGCCGCGGGCGCGCACGACACACACCTGGCGGAGGACTGGACGAGCCACCCACGGCTCAACGTCGTCGTCCTCGGCCGCCTCGCCGACCTCATCCTGGCCGACCCCGGGCGGCGAGGCGATCTGCCGTTGTCCCTCGCCTCCGGCTGGGACCTGGACGACGACCGGGTGCGCTACGTGCGGCGCTCGGTCACGGCGGGCGACGACGACGCGGCCGTCACTTTCGACGCCGTCTCCGACCGGCTGTTCTTCCTGCGCCGCAGCGGCGTCCTGGAGCGCATGATCGCCCTGTTCGAGGAGTGCTCCACGCTGCGCCACCGCGAACTGGTGCACTGGCTCGCCGAGGAGGAGAACGCCGACGCCGCCGAGTGCGAGCGCTACGTCTCCGCCCTCATGGAGCTCGGCATGGTGCGCGTGCCGTGCCTGAGCACGGACGTCCACAGCCCGGACCCGCTGCGCTCCTTCCGCGCCGCGCTGCACGCGCTGGACAGGGACTGGGCCACCCGGCTCGCGGACAGCCTGACGGACCCCATCGCGCTCGTGGACCGGTACCGCGCGGCGGACACCGGGGAGCGCCGTGAGCTGCTGCGCGAGCTGCGCCGCGTGCTGCACGGCCTCCAGGAGCAGCTGGGCGAGAGGGCGCCGAAGCTTCCGCAGACCCTGATGTACGAGGACGTCGACGCGGGCGGCGAGACGGTCTGCTCGCTCGACGCGTGGCGCGGCCCGCTGGGCGAGCCGCTGCGCTCCGTGGAGCGCGTACTGCCCGCCTTCGACCTGACGCTCCCCCAGCGCCTCACGTTCAAGGGCTTCTTCCAGGCCCGCTTCGGGGCGGGCGGCCGCTGCGACGACCTGCTGCGGCTGGTCCACGACTTCCACGAGGACTTCTTCGACCAGTACCTGACGTTCAGCGGGCGCCGCCAGCCGTTCGACGCGGCGGGGGAGTACGTGCCGGAGGAGAACTGGCTGGGGCTGCCGCAGCTCACGGCGCTGGACGCCGCGCGCCGGGAGTGCGTCACCCGGATGCGGGGCCTGTGGGAGAAGGACCAGGGCGGCGGAGGGGCCGAAGGCGCGGGCAGCGCCGGGGAGATCGAGCTGGACGACGCGTTCCTCACGGCCGTCGCCGGGCACCTGGCGCCCCTCGCCCCCGCCTTCGCCCCGCAGAGCCACTTCGTCCAGCTCGTCGCGGGCGGACCCGACGGCGCGGCCGCGCCGCGAGCGGTCCTCAACCGCTCGTACGGCGGGTTCGCCTTCCCGTTCAGCCGCTTCACGCACTGCTACGACGGGGGCGCCGGGGCAGGAGCCGGCGCCGGGGCCGAAGCGCTCTCGCCGCGGCTGCGTGAGAACGCCCGCGCCGTCCAGCCGGACGGCGCGGTCTTCGCCGAGGTCACCGGCGGCGCGGTCACCAGCAACCTCAATCTGCACGGCCGCCTCACCGACTACGAGATCGTCTGCCCCGGTGAGACCAGCTCGGTCCCCGAGGCCGACCGCATCCACCTGGACGACCTGTACGTCGAGCACGACGCCGGGGCCGACCGCCTGGTCCTGCGCTCCCGGCGCCTGGGGCGTGAGGTCATTCCGGTCTACCTGGGCTATCTGGTGCCGCTGGCGCTGCCCGAGATCCCCCGTACGCTGCTGCTTCTCTCACCGACCTCGATGGCGCCCCTGGATGTGTGGGGCGGCGTCCCGGCGGGACCCGACACCGGCGGCGTCACCCGCCGTCCCCGGGTCAGCCACCGGGGGCTGGTCCTCAGCCGCCGCAGCTGGGCCGCGACCGCCTCCGGGCTGCCGCTGCGCGCGCAGGGGCAGCCGGACGCGGACTGGTTCCTCGGCTGGCACCGCTGGCGGCGGGCGCACGACATCCCCGACCGGGTGTTCGCCACGGTGTCGGCGGGTGGCCGCGCCGGGGCCGGAGCCAAGCCGCAGTACGTGGACTTCGACAGCCCGCTCTCGCTCGCGGCCTTCGAAGCGCTGCTGGGCGACGCCGAGGCCCGCGTCGTCCTGCGTGAGGCGCTGCCCGCCGAGGACGCCCTGCACGTCGTCTCGGCGCGCGGCAGGCACGTCGCCGAGCTGGCGGTCGAGACCCTCACCTACCACCGGCGACCGGTCCGGGCCGGCATGCCCGCGCAGGATTCAGCGAAGGACGTAAGCCGATGACCGAACCGACCACGCGGCCCGCGCCCGGCAGCGCCGCCGCACCGGACCCCGGCGCCGCGCCGGGACCCTGGCAGGCGCTGCACATCTTCTACGCCGCCAACCCGCAGCCGCTGCTGGTGCAGTGCGTGCGCCCGCTGATCGCCGAGCTGACCGGCGAAGGACTGCTGGCCGGGCACTTCTACATCAACTACTGGCTGGAGGGCCCGCATGTGCGGCTGCGCCTGCGGCCCGCCAGCGCGGCGGCCACAGGTGAGGTCAAGGCCAGGGCCGAGGCGGCGATCGAGGAGTTCCTGCGCACCCGGCCCGCGCTCTACCAGGTGGACTTCGGGTTCCTGAACGACTTCTACAACGCCCTGTTCGACATCGAGTTCCCCGGGCAGGAACGCGGTGATCTCAAGGACGAGCACGGCCGGATGAACCTGCGGCCCAACAACAGCTGGAGCTACGAGCCGTACGAGCCGGAGTACGGCAAGTACGGCGGCCCCGCCGGGATCGAGCTGGCCGAATGGCACTTCAAGCACTCGACCGACCTCGTCATCGACACCCTGCGCACCAAGAACGTCCATCTGCGCACCGTGCTGCTCGGCACCTCCGCGCAGCTGATGATGGTCATGTCCGGCTGCTTCCTGCCCGGCACCGACGCGCTGGTGGAGTACCTGGACAGCTACCACGTCTTCTGGCACAAGGCGTTCTCGGGAACCAACTTCATCGGGGTGGAGGAGTACGAGGCGGGCTATGACGCGATGGCCGCCGACCTCGGCAAGCGCTTCGCGCGGGTCCGCGCCGCCGTCGCCCCCCGCCCCGCGGACGGCGCTGAGGGCGCGGCCGGTGGTGAGCGGCTGCCCGGCTTTCTGCACGGCTGGGCGGAACACTGCGCCGAACTCCGCCAGCGCGCCCACGACCTGGCCGTCCGGGGCGACCTCGTCTTCCGCTCCTGGGACGGCACCCGCGACGAGCAGGTCACCGACCCCGCCCAGGCGCTGCCGCTGCTGCTGTCCCCGTATATGCACATGACCAACAACCGGCTGCATGTGACGATCCGCGACGAGGCGTACCTGTCGTATGTCCTCGGCCGCTCACTGCGCGACCGGTCGGCGGGGCGGCAGCCGTGACCGCGCGGCAACTCGACGGCTACCGCCCGGCCGTGCGCGACGGCATCCTGCTCAGCCCCGCCCTGCTGCGCGGCCGGGCACACGTCCACCTCGTCAAGGACCCGGGCAGCGGCCAGTCCTTCGAGGTGGGGCCGAAGGAGCACTTCATCATCGCCAGGCTGGACGGCACCCGCAGCCTCGGCGACATCGGGGAGGAGTACGCCGCGGCGTTCGGGCGCAGGCTCGGCGAGGGCAACTGGCAGCAGATGCTGCGGCTGCTGCACGCCCGCGGGCTGCTCGCGGGCGGCCCCGAGCGGGCGGAGGCCGCCGCGCCACCGCCCCCGGCCGAGCGCTCCAGCCTCTACAAGGGCTCGGTACGGCTGTTCAGCGACGCCTCAGCGGTGGTCGACCGGCTGCACCGGCTCGTCGGCTTCGCCCTCGCCGCACGTGTCGCCGGGCCGCTGCTCGTTCTCGTCCTCGCCATGGAAGCCGCCCTGGCCGTGCACATCGGTGAGTTGACCGACGCCACGGGCCGGGCCTTCCGGGAACCGGCGCTGCTGCTCGCCGTGTGCACCCTGATGTGGCTGAGTACCGCGCTGCACGAGCTGGCGCACGGTGTCACCGCCCGCCGCTTCGGCGGCACCGTCAGCGAGATCGGGCTCCGCTGGCGGCTGCCCGTAATGATCATGTACTGCACGGTGGAGAACTTCCTCTTCCTGCGCCGCCGTTGGCACCAGGTCGCGACGGCGGGCGCAGGCGCCTTCATGAACCTGCTGTTCCTGCTGCCGCTCTTCCCGCTGTGGCTCGCCCTCCCGGCGGACGAGCCCACCCGGGACGCGCTGGCCGCCGTGCTCCTGCTGGGCAGCGTCCAGGCGTGGATCAACCTGATCCCGGTCCCCCCGCTCGACGGCTACAAGATGGCGAGCCAGCTCGCCGGTGCGACGGACTACGCCGCCGAGAGCCGCCGCTACCTGAGGCTGGCCGTGCTGGGCGCCTTCGGTAAAGGTGAGGGCACCGCCGGGTACTCCCGCCGGGCACGGATCGCCTACCCGGCGTACGGGGCGGCCGTCGCGGTATCCCTCGGCGGCGTCGGCGCCGGCCTCGTCTGGGCCGGCCACCGGCTGCTCGGCGACCGCTACGGCGCGTCGGCGGCCATCGTTCCGGCCGTGCTGATCGTGGCGTTCACGGCGGCGACGGTCGTGGGCGGCGCGGCCCGCGCCAAGACAGAGCGTGCCAAGACAGAGCGTGCCAAGGCACAGGAAGCCAAGGCACAGGGCGCTGAGGCACAGGACGCCAAGGCACAGTGCGCCGAGGCGGCGCAGGACACTCCGGCGACCCCGACGCGGGCCGGACACGCCCCGGCCGCCGCCCCGGTGACCGGCGGCCCGGACCACGGGGCCACCGGCTCCGTGCCCACAGCCCGCCCGGCCCCCAGCCCCGCAGCACCACCGCATCCCCCCATGCCGAGGAAGGCAGCCGTGAGCGACGCAGAACCGGTGACCACCATGACAGTGCCCGGCAGCGCAGGACCGGCCATCGTGCTGAACGACGTACACAAGGCGTACGGCCCACTGCGCGCCGTGAACGGGATCTCCCTGGAGATCACCAGCGGTGAGTTCTTCGGCCTCCTCGGCCCCAACGGCGCGGGGAAGACGACCCTCGTCGAAATCATGGAAGGGCTGCGGCAGGCCGACTCCGGCTCCGTGTCCGTACTCGGCAGTGCGCCCTGGCCGCGCGATACCGCGCTGCTGCCCAGGCTCGGCGTGCAGACCCAGAGCAGCGCCTTCTTCGTCCGGCTCACCGCGCGCGAACACCTGCGCACCGTGGCCGCGCTGTACGGCGCGGGCGGCGAAGCCGTGGAACGCACGCTCGCCCTCGTCGGCCTCAGCGAACAGGTCCACACCCGGGTCGACCGGCTCTCCGGCGGACAGCGCCAGCGGCTGGCCATCGCCTCAGCGCTCGTCCACGGTCCCGAACTGATCTTCCTGGACGAGCCGACCGCCGCCCTCGACCCGCAGGCCCGCCGCGCGCTGTGGCAGGTGCTGCGCGATCTCAAGGGCCAGGGCCGCACCATCGTGTACACCACCCACCACCTCGACGAGGCCGAAGCGCTCTGCGACCGCGTCGCGATCCTCGTCGGCGGGAGCATCGCCGCGCTCGACACCCCGCAGCGGCTGATCGGTGCGGCCGGAGCACCCACCCGGCTGCTCGTCCCCGCCGAACGGCTGACCGTGGAACAGGCGCTGCGGATCACCGGCGTGGACCACGCGTCCCTCGACGGCGGCTCCGTCGTCATCGAGACCGCGGACGCCGGTCCCGTCCTCGCCGCCGTGAACGACATCGCGGGCCTCCAGGGCGTGCAGACCCGCACCGCGACCCTCGAAGACGTCTACCTCCAACTCACGGAGACCCGATGAGCGCCTACGCCGCACTGACCGAGGCCAGCTACCGGGCGTACGTCCGCGACAAGGCCACGCTCTTCTTCACCTTCGCCTTCCCGCTGCTCTTCCTCGTCGTCTTCGGACTGATCTTCCGGGGCCAGGACGTGGAGGAGACCGGGCGCCCCTACATCGGCTACATCGCGCCCGGAGTGCTCTCCTGGGGCGTCGGCAACGCCGCCGTGTTCGGCGTCGCCTTCACGCTGATGCAGTGGCGCGCCGACGACCTGCTGCGGCTCATCCGCATGACACCGGTCAAGCTGTCCTCGGTGATCGGCTCCCGCTACGTCATCGCCCTGCTGATCGGCGCCGTCCAGTCGGTGCTGTTCGTCGCCGTGGCCCTGCTGCCGCTGTTCGGCCTCTCCCTGGACGCGAGCTGGCCGCTCGCCCTGCCCGTCCTGGTGCTCGGGATCACCGCTTTCGTCGTCATCGGCGCCGCCGTCGGGACCTACGCCGACACCCCGGAGGCCGTCGCCGCCATCGCCAACTTCCTGATGGTTCCGATGGCCTTCCTGTCCGGATCGTTCTTCCCGCTCGACGCCATGCCCTCCTGGATGCGGGCCGTCTCCTGGGCGCTGCCGCTGCGCTACCTCAACGACGGCATCACCGGGGCACTGGCCGGCACCGGCAGCGCCGGGGAACTGGCCGTCTCCTGCGCCGGGCTCGCCGGGTTCACCCTCCTCTTCGGCGCCATCGCGCTGCGGACCTTCAAGTGGAGCAACCGCTCATGACCGCCACCGCCACCGGCCCGGCCACCAGTCCGGACGCGGCAGCCGCCGCGCAGGCCGACGACGGCGCGCCCCTCGCGGCCGCCTGCCGCACGCTGGCGGCGGCCCTCGCCGCCCGCGGCACCGGGGGCGGCCCGCCCGTCGTCGTCCCGCTGGGCTCCACCGACCCGCAACAGCCGCCACCCCGCGACCCGTACGCCCCGCTGCGCGCGGCCGCCCGGGTCCACCTCAGCGCCGACGCCGTACTCATCGGCCCCTGGGGCGGCCAGGCGGGAGCGGCGAGCGGCTGCGGCCACTGCCTGGCGATCCGCTGGCAGCGGCTGCGCACCCGCTCCGAGCGCGACGCGCTGGAGACCGGGACCGGCACGACAGCCGTGGGCGACTGGCCCGTGCTGACCGGCTATCTGCTGGACGCCGCCTGGTCGCTGTACGAGGCGGTCACCGGTGGCCGACCGCCCGCCCCCCCGGCGCCGACCGCCGCCGACCGGGACCTGCCGCACGTCTCCCGGCTCGATCTGCGCACGCTCCAGGTGCAGAGCTTCCCGCTGCTCGCCGACCCGCTGTGCCCCAGCTGCGCGCCCTCGCTGACCGGCACGGCCGACGCCGCCGCGCTGCCGCTGACCTCCCGTACCAAGCCGGACCCCGACGTCTACCGTGAGCGGTCCGCCGCCTCCTACCCGCTGCCGACGGCCGCGCTGGCCAACCCCGTCTGCGGCGCGCTGGGCGCGGGCACCTGGATCAACGTCACCTCGCCGACCACCGCCCCCGTCGCCGGGAGTGTGTTCGTCCGCAGCTACGCGGGCCTGGTCGATGTCACCTGGAGCGGCCAGTCCCACTCCTTCGACTCCAGCCGGACCCTCGCCTTCCTGGAAGGACTCGAACGCTACGCGGGCACCCACCGCAGAGGCCGGGGGGAGCCGCTCATCGACTCGTACGCGAACGTCGCGGCCGACGCGCTCAATCCGGCGGAATGCGGCTTCTACGACGCGGAGACCTACCGCACCGACCCGCGCGTACGCCCCTTCGACCCCGGCCAGGCCATCCCCTGGCTGTGGGGCTACTCGCTGCGCGACGAACGGCCCCTCCTCGTCCCCGCCCGGCTCGTCCACTACAGCGCCCCGCTGCGCTCGGACAACTTCGTCTTCGAAAGCTCCAACGGCTGCGCCATCGGCGGCAGCATGGAGGAGGCCGTCCTCTCCGGGCTGATGGAACTCATCGAGCGGGACTCCTTCCTCCTCGCCTGGTACGGCGACGCGCCGCTCACCGAGATCGACCTGGCGTCCTGCCGCGGCGAGACCGTGCGGGCCATGGCCGACCGGGCCGCCCTCCAGGGCTACGACGTGCACGCCTTCGACAACCGGATCGATCTGGCGGTGCCCGCGGTGACCGCGCTCGCCGTCCGCCGCGACGGCGGCCCCGGCACGCTGTCCTTCGGCGCCGGGGCCAGCCTCGACCCGGAGACGGCCATCGAGGCCGCGCTCTCCGAAGTCCTCACCTACATCCCGCACCTGGGCCACCAGGTCCAGGAGCGGCGCGGCGAACTGGAGGCGATGGCGGGCGACCACCACCGCGTCCTGCACCTGAAGGACCACGCCCAGCTCTACGGGCTGCCCGCGATGGCCGACCACGCACGGGGCTATCTGGAACCGGTGTCCGTACGGCCGCTCGACGAGGTCTACGGCGGCTGGCGGGAGCGCCACCCGCACACCCTCGACCTGCGGGACGACCTCGCCTGGTGCCGCGACGAGCTGGCCGGGGCGGGGTTCGACGTGATCGCGGTGGACCAGACGACCCCGGAGCAGCGGGAGATGGGACTGCGCACGGTGTGCACCCTGGCTCCCGGGCTGCTGCCCATCGACTTCGGCTGGTCCCGGCAGCGCGCCCTGCTCATGCCGCGGCTGCGCACCGCGTTCCGGCGCGCCGGGTGGCGGGCCACCGACCTGGCCGACCACGAGATCAAGCGCGTACCGCACCCGTTCCCGTGACCCGTACGGCCCGCGGCCCGCACGGCACACCGGCCGTCGGGCCGGTCAGCGGCCGTCGGGTGCGGGCGGCGGAGCGCATGAAGCCCCCTCCGCGAGCGGAGGGGGCCGTGGGCGCCGCGTACGGAGCCGAGCGCTGCGAAGAGCCGTCAGGCGCTGCAGCTGGTGGTGCTGGTGGTGCTGGAGCAGGTGCTCGTGCTGCTGCTGCTCGTGGAACCGGCGAGAACGACCTCGCTGGCGTCCGAGTAGTCGGAGATCTCGAAGGTCTCCGACTCCAGCTCCAGGATCTCGTCGGCGAGCGAAGCCAGATCAGTCTTCGGGGCCATAAGTGCCTCCCAAGTCGTAGGGCCAGGACACCAGCGCGGCGGGGCCGCGGGTGGTGCGGTCCCCATTCCATCGGACGCCGCTGGCAGTACCACCGCCGAACCGCTGTCACCTCACTGACACCCCCTGTCAGCCGCCCACCCGCCGAAGCCCCGCCCCGCGGAACGGAGTTCGCATGGCCTCGCCCGCCCAGGACCAGCCCGGCCACCGCCCAGCCGACGGGGCTCCGGCCGCCCCGGCCGGTGACGACCGGCGGAACGCCGTCCTCGCCGTCCTCGGCGCGGGCCCTGACGCGGTCATCAAGCCGGCCGTCACCTTCTGTCTGGAAACCCACGCCGACCCCGAGCTGTCCGGCGCGGAGGAGCGCACAGCGTCGCGCTTCGCCGCGTGGCTGACGCGGGCGGGATACGAGGTGACCGGGGGAGTGGGCGGGCACGGCGTCGTCGGTGTGCTGCGCAACGGCCCCGGCCCCCGCGTACTGCTGCGGGCCGAACTCGACGCCCTGCCCGTCGAGGAGCGCACCGGACTGCCGTACGCCAGCCAGACCGTCACCGAGGACGCCCGAGGGCGCCGGGTCCCCGTCGCGCACGCCTGCGGGCACGACCTGCACCTCGCGGCGCTGGCCGGAGCGGCCGCCCTGCTGGCCCGCGCCCCCGGCCGCTGGCGGGGCACCGCGCTGATCGTCGGCCAGCCCGCCGAGGAGACCCTGAGCGGCGCGCGGGCCATGCTGGACGACGGCCTGTACGACCGGTTCGGGCGGCCGGACGTCGCCCTCGCCCAGCACACCGCCCCGCTCCCCGCCGGAATGGTCGCGCACCCGGCCGCCGGGCCGCTGATGGCGGGCAGCGTCACCTGGGAGGTCGTCATCCACGGGCGGGGCGGGCACGCCGCCGCCCCCTGGCTGGCCGTCGACCCGGTCGTCGCGGCGGCGGCCACCGTACTCGGACTGCGGAGCCTGACCAGCCAGGACACCGCACCCGCCGGGCAGGTCTCCCTCACCGTCGGCTCCCTGCACGCGGGAATCGCCCCCAACGTCATCCCCGACCGGGCGGTCCTCGGCATCACGGTGCGGGCGCTGTCCGCAGCGGTCCTGGAGCGGACGGCGCGCGAGGTCGAGCACATCGTGCGCGCCGAGTGCGCCGCGTCCGGCTGCGAACGGGAACCCGAGCTGACCGTCGTGTCGCGCTCCCCGGTCAACACGCCCGACCCGGCGGCGACCGCCACCGTACGCCGCGCGCACGAGGCCGTGCTGGGCGGCGACCGGGTCACCTCCTACCCGGCGACGCTGGCCACCGAGGACTTCCCCCTGTTCGCGGCCGACGGAGTGCCCACCGCCTACTGGATGCTGGGCGCGATCGGCCCCCGGCAGTGGGCCGCGGCGCCCGGCGCGAGCGCCGCCGAGAAGCTGACCGCCCTGCCCGCCAACCACGCACCGGAGTTCGCCGCCGACATCCGCACGGCGCTGCCCACCGGCATCCGCGCCCTGACGGCGGCCGCACTGGAGTGGCTGCCACCCCCGCGCGGCTGACGCCCGCGCCTGCGCCAGGGGAACACGCGACCGAAAACACCGGTTTCCCGGGAGCCTCGATGGACCAGGCTTAGAGGTGGGGTGACGGCATGACGGCGCGCGAGCGCGCTGAGCAGAACGGAGCATGATCCGCCATGCCCACACCGTCCGCCGATATCTACCAGCTTCCCGGCGAAGAGGACGAACGCACCGACCCGGTGCCCCTGCACCGGCTGGAGGTCCCCGCCCCCAACCTGCTGCCCTTCGCCATCGGCTCGTTCGACACCTTCGGCCCGATGGCCCGGGCGAACTTCCCGCACCGGCACACCTTCTACGAGCTGCTCTACGTCACCTCCGGCACCGGCACCCACGTCATCGACCAGGTCCCCTGGCTGCTGCGCCCACCCCACCTGTGCCTCATCCTCCCCGGCCAGGTGCACTACTGGCACGGCGTCAGCGACCTCCAGGGGTGGGTCGTCCTGTTCACCGACGACTTCCTCATCGCCCACCCCTCGGACCGGTCGGCGCTGCGCTGCCTCGGTGAGCGGCCCTGGCTGCGGCTGCGGCCGGACGCGGCGCCCGGCTTCGCGAGCCTGGTGGCCGACATGCACCGCGAGTTCAGGGAACGGGAGGACGGCTTCATCTCCGTGCTGCGCTCGCAACTGCACGTGCTGATCGTGCGGGCCGGGCGGCTGCCGGGCGCGGCGCGTCCCGAGGAAGAAGGCACGGGACGCGGCGCCGTCGTCGCCAGGCACTTCGCCCAGCTGCTCACCGTCCAGCACCGCGCCGACCACTCGGGCCGTGCCCGCCGGGCCGACGGCCACGAGGACTTCGACCGGTCCGTCCGGGCGTACGCGGCACGCGTCGGCGTCTCCGTCGGCTATCTGACCGAGGCGGTCAAGCGCACCACGGGCCGCACCCCAGGGCAGCTGATCAGGCAGGCGGAGATCCGCGAGGCCAAGCGGCTGCTGGCCTGCACCAGTCTGACCGTGAGCCAGGTCGCCCGCGAGGTGGGGTTCGCCGACCCGGCGTACTTCTGCCGCTTCTTCCGCCGGGAGACCGGCATCAGCCCCGGCGACTTCCGCCGCCAGGCGGCGCCCCACCCGGCGCCGCCCGCTCCAGGGAGGGCGACCGGAGGGAATCACCACGTTCGCCGAACGGAGTCCATCGACCCCCTGTGAGCACCCCGCATAGGTTCGGTCCCGCTCGTCCGGTCAGTACCGGCCCCGACCCCGCGGGAGGACACCGTGAAAGGCGAGAACACCCCAGCCGACGACAGCCAGAACACACCCGAGGACGCGAAGAACAACAAAGGCGTCAGCCGCAAGACCCTGCTGAAGGCGGCGCTGGCCGCCGCGCCACTGCCCGTCGTGCTCGGCGGCGTCGCGTGGGCGCGCGACGACAGGACACCGTCGGGCCAGCCGCTCGCACCCACGCCGTACTGCGACGACGGCGACGACCCGACCCCACCCCAGACGGAAGGCCCCTACTTCAAGCCCAACTCCCCACGCCGCACCTCCCTGCTCGAAGCGGGCACGCAGGGCACCCGGCTGACCCTGACCGGATACGTCTTCGGGCTGGCGTGCCGCCCCATCGCGAACGCGCTGCTCGACTTCTGGCAGGCGGACGTGCGGGGAGCCTACGACAACCGGGGCTACCGCCTGCGGGGACACCAGTTCTCCGACGCCCAGGGCGCGTTCAGCCTCACCACGATCGTCCCGGGCCTCTACCCGGGCCGCACCCGCCACATCCACGTCAAGGTCCAGGCCCCGAACCGGCCCGTCCTCACCACCCAGCTGTACTTCCCCGGTGAGCCGGGCAACAACAACGACCCCATCTTCCACCCCGCACTGGTGATGAACGTGCGCACCGTCGGAGGCGCGAAGGAGGCGAAGTTCGACTTCCTGCTCAACGTCAACCAGCGGACCGACCGCTGATCCAGGCCCCCGGACAGCCGTGCGGCGCTCGTGGTGCGCAGGCGCCGCACGGCAGGCATGGCATGGTGGAAAGGGGGCGGCGACCGGCCCCCTCACCCGTAGTCGGAGGTGTCCCTCATGCTTGACCCGCGTACCCGCCGGGAGCCGCCTCCCCTGTCGTGTGGCCGTTGAGCCCATGCGACTGGCTCTCGTCCTGGACTGCGCCGACCCGGACGCCCTCGCCCCGTTCTGGGCACGGGCCCTGGGCTACCGGGTGCTCCGCGCGCACCCTCCGTACGTCACCGTCGGCGACCCGCACGGCCACGGCCCGGAACTGCTGCTCCAACGCGTCCCCGAGCCGAAGCACGGCAAGAACCGCATGCACCTGGACCTGCGGGTACCCGAGATGGAACCGGAACTGGCGCGGCTGCGAGCGCTGGGCGCCCGTACCCTGCGCGGCCCCTTCGACGACAACGGATGGCTGACGACGGTCATGGCGGACCCGCAGGGCAACGAGTTCTGCGTCCTGGTGCCCGGCGACGACCCCACCGACCCGGCGGGCCCGGGGAGCTGAGCCATCTGTGGGCGACGCGTGTCCTACGGCCGGGCCACGTGGCCCGTAGGCAGCCGTACAGCCGTAGGGATGGATCACGCCGGGCCCTCCGCACCGTCGTCAGTGCGGAGCACGCGGGCGTAGTCAGTGACCACGCGCCGGAACAGGTCGTGTCCCACGTGCCGGCCTGTGTGCCGCAGACACCAGTCCTGGGCGTCCTCCTGGCGTTCCCGGCCACCGGATTCCTGACGGCAGCCAACCGTCATGCAGAAGGCTTCGTACGTCACGGCGGACTCCGGGGCCTGTCGGATGGTGTGCTGGACGTAGGGCATGACACCGCGGCTCATTCCGCGCCCCCGCCCGTCGCGTCGGCCACGTCCGTCAGTGACCGCCTGTACCGGGTGTGCGCGCCCCCGGTCTCATCGAGATGCGAGCGCATCCATGTCTCGCAAGGGTCAGGGGTCAGCCACTCGTCGGAGTCGGCTCCGCAGTCGGTGTCGGCGCTGCCCAAACAGATGGCGCTGTAGAGGAGTTCGGCGCCAGCGGCGCGAGGGATCGTGTGTCCGAGGACGTTCGGGTCGTTCACCGCTCGCTCACCTTCTCGGTGTTGTCGTCCCCGGGCAGCGGAACGTCATCAGCTCGCTGGTCCTCACGCGCGATGAGCGCGGCGAGCTTGGCGTCCGCGGGTTCGGGCGCGGGGGGCCAGGGGGTGGGGCCGTTCACGGCCGTGTCCCCCTCCAAGCCCCGCCCACCTGGGTGTTCGCGACAGGCCCTCAAAATCTTCCGATGACTCACGATTGCGCTCCTCAGTGTCGTTCCTGACTTCAACCACCGTGAAGCCGCCTGGAGTTCACCGCAATAGAATCTGCTTGAGAATCAGCCTCAGCAGAAGAATTGGCACGTGCCAAAGCGCACGTACGGGCTTCCGCTGCGCACGCAAGGAGTGCAAGGCTGAACACAAGGAAGGAACCGGCGCGCACGTGCGTCAGAAGTGAGGGCACATGGCCGCAAGACCGCAGCCGACAGCCAGACGGATCGGGCTCGGGCACGAACTGCGACAGCTACGGAAGGGAGCCGGATACACCATCGCCGAGGCCGTACAGGGGCTGCACGTTGACGAGAGCACGCTGCAACGCGTCGAAACCGGCTGGAAGTCCCTTCGGCAAGCTTCTCAGCTGCGAGAACTTCTGGAGCGCTACGGGATCACTGACGACGAACAAGTATCCCGGCTGATCACGCTCCAGCGGGAAGCGTCCAGCCGGGAATGGTGGACGGGCACTGGAACGACGATGCTCTCAGGCATGCCGCGATTCCTGGGCGTTGAGTCGGCAGCTCGGGAGATCCGGACATTCCACCCCACTGTTGTGCCGGGGCTGCTGCAAACCCAGGCGTATGCGCAGGCGGTTCATGAGCAGCACAAACCGATTGACGAGACCACCACGGAGTTCATTGAGCAGAGCGTGCAGCTGCGCATGAAGCGGCAGGACGCTCTGACGCGCGACGACGACCCGCTCAAGCTCTGGGCGGTCCTGTACGAACCAGCGTTGCGCTACGCCATTGGCAACGCGGGGGTCATGCGCGAGCAGTACGAAGCGCTGGCGGACCTGGCTGGCAAGGACAACGTAACGCTGCAAGTCCTGCCGCAGTCAGCGCGCGGATACGTCGCGTTCCACGACGTCAATATCATGATCTTGGGCGACGGTTTACCAACGACGGTCCAGACAGACACGGCCTGGTTCACCGTCGCGGTCACTGACAAGCCGAGGGAGGTCGGGCGTTTCGGCCGGATGTTTGACGCACTGGCAGCAGGCGCCCTGCCACCACGCGATACACCGAAGATCCTGCATCAACTGTCGAAAGAGATCACAGAATGAACACTAGCCTTGTTCCGGTGCAGGCATTGTCCCTGAACGTGCGCTGGTCGAAGTCGTCCTACTCGAACGGCGGGGGCAACTGCGTGGAGATCGCCAACCTGGCCGCGCGGATCTCTGTCCGTGACAGCAAGGACCCCCACGGCCCCGCCCTGGTCTTCGAGGCGTCGGCCTGGTCCGCATTCGTCGCGGGCGTCAAGCGCGGTGACTTCCCAGTCTGACGGCAACGCCTTACCGAGGGCGCTGGTCCGGCGCAGGCCGGTTCAGCAGGCCGCGTTCGAGGGCCACGACCACCGCGTGCGTGCGGTCGCTGACGTCAAGCTTCGCGAAGACGCGCAGCAGATGTGTCTTGACCGTCGCCTCGGCGATCACCAGCCGTTCGCCGATCCCGGCGTTGGAGAGACCGTCGGCCACCGCGTTCAGCACGTCAAGCTCCCGCGCGGTCAGCGCCACGGGGGCGGGCCGTCGCATCCGGGCGACCAGCCGCTCGGCGACCCTCGGGGCCAAAACGGTCTCGCCCCTGGCCGCCGCGTGGATGGCGTCGACGAGCTGTTCGCGCGTGGTGTCCTTGAGCAGATAGCCGATGGCGCCCGCCTCGACCGCGCGCTCGATCTCCGCGTCGGTGTCGTACGTGGTGAGGATCAGCACCCGGGTCCGTACGCCGCTCGCCACGATCCGCGTGGTGGCGGCCACCCCGTCAAGGACGGGCATCCGCAGGTCGATCAGCGCCACGTCAGGCTCCAGGCGTCCGACGAGTTCGACGGCCGCGCGCCCTTCGCCCGCCTCGCCGACGATCTCGATGGTGGGCTCGGAGGCCAGCAGGGCGACGACCCCGGCGCGCATCACCGTGTGGTCGTCCACGACGATGATGCGGAGTTTCCCCTGCGCGGGCGGCACAGCCGTCATGTCACACCTGACCGTTCGTAGGAATCATGGCGAGGACACGGGTGCCGTCGCCGAGTGAGCTGGTGACGCTGAGCTGACCACCGAGTTCGGCCAGACGTTTGCGCATGCCGTCGAGGCCGAAGCCGTGGGACTCCTCGACCACGAAGCCGCAGCCGTCGTCGGTGATCTCCAGTTCGACGCCGTACGGGTGCTCGGTGAGGACGGCGCCCACCGTGGAAGCGCCCGCGTGCTTGCGCACGTTGGCCAGTGACTCCTGGGTGCAGCGCAGCAGCGCGATCCGGGTCGGCTGGTCGCAGTCGACGTCGGGCAGGTCCGCGCTGACGGCGAGCCCGGTGTCCTCGGCGAACCGGTCCAGCGTCCGCCGCAGGGCCCGGGCGACCGACCCGGGGTCGGCGCCGTGCGGGGCGGAGCCGACCAGGACGCGCGCCTCGGCGAAGTTCTCGCGCGCGGTGTGCTCGATCGAGAGCAACTGCTGCGCGCTCCTGCCGGGATCGGTGCTGATACCTGACCGGGCCGCCTCCGCCAGCACGATGATGGAGGCGAAGCCCTGCGCGAGGGTGTCGTGGATCTCCCGGGCGATCCGCTCGCGCTCCTCCGCCGCACCCTGGCGCTGGTGCGCCTCGGCCAGCCGCAGCCGGGCGCTCTCCAGCTCGGCGCTCAGGCGGCTGGTGCGCGCGTCGCTCTGTTCGACGAGACGGCTCATCCACAGTCCGAGCAGCACACTGGCCGCGTAGCCGACGAGGGTGGCGATGACGTTGCCGGTGAAGAACTCACCGTCCGGGCCCTCCCGCAGGACGTTGCCCGCCACCGTCGCCACGGCGGCGAGGCCGCTGAAGGCGATCGACATGCCCGGCCCCGCCGCGTAGATCCAGAAGTGTGGCAGTGTCACCACGAACATCGCCGCCCCGCCGTTGAGCAGGTAGGACATCGCACCGAGACCGAGCGCGAGCACGCCCAGATAGGCGTGCGGGCGCAGCACCCGGTTCCCGGGGAACATCGCCACCGTCGCGTAGCACAGGGCGAGCACCGACAGCAGCACCAACGACACGGACTTCGTCGCGGCGGATGCGTCCGCCACGGCGACGGCGGGTGGCACCAGACCCAGGAGCACCCAGAAGACCGCGTTCCACCGGTGCGGTACCGGTATCGGGAGCTCGTCGTCGGGCTGCGGCCGTCGTGTCATGCCGGTCAGCCTACTTTTTCCAGCGCCTCGTCAGCGGGGGCGGCGCTCTGCGCACGGCGCATGCCGCGCGACGGCCACCAGGACTTGTCCCCCATCAGCAGCATGAGCGAGGGCAGGATCATGATGCGGATGATGACGGCGTCCAGCAGGACGGCCACCGCCAGGCTGAAGCCCATCTGCTTCATCTCCATGATGTGCAGGAAGACGAAGCTGGCGAACACCGTCACCATCACGAAGGCGGCGCTGGTCACCACGCCCGCCGAGCTGCCGATGCCCTGGAGTACGGCCTCCCGGGTGGGCACACCGCGCAGCGCCGCCTCCCTGATCCGGCTGATCACGAACACCTGGTAGTCCATCGACAGGCCGAAGAGGATCACGAACAGCAGCAGCGGCACCCGGGACCCGATCGAGCCGGTGGAGGTGAAACCGAGCAGCCCCTCGGCCCAGGTGTGCTGGAAGACCAGTACCAGCAGACCGAGTGAGGCCGCCGCCGAGAGCAGGTTCAGCACCACGCCGACCAGACCGAGGGCCACGGAGCGGAACGCCCACACCGTCATCGCGAAGGTCGCCAGCAGCAGCGCCCCGATGATCAGCGGCAGCTTCTGCTTCTGGTGCTCGGGGTAGTCGGCGTAGCGGGCGACGTCTCCGGTCACCGCGATCTGGACGCCGCTCAGCTTGCCGACGGTCGTGGGCACGGAGTCGGCGCGGAGGTCCTTGAGGGAGCCCTGCGCCGCTTCGGTGCTCACATAGTGCGGAACGCGCAGCTCCAGCAGGCTGATCCGGCCGTCCGGTGAGGTGCGCAGGTCCGCCGTGCCGGTGAGCCGCGGGTCGCTCTTCGCGCGCCGGGCCAGCTCGCGCAGCGCTCCGGTCACCTCGTCCGCGCGGTCGGCATCGGCGCGTACGACGACCTGGTGCATGGACTTCAGCTCGGGAAACGCGTGGTTGAGCCGGTCGAAGGTCTGCATGGCGGGGATGCTGCGGGGGTGGGTCTCGCGGCCCATGTCGGTCAGGTTCAGGCCCAGCAGCGGGGAGGCGAGGGCGAGCATGGCGAGCGCGGCGACCACCAGCGTGGCGGCGGGGCGCTTGCTCGTGGGACGCAGCATGGCCGCGGTGATCCGGCCGCCGTCCTTCTTCGGCTGCCTCGGCCGTACGGTCTTGCCGTTCCTGGCCGCGCGGTCGGCCTTGCGTGCCGCCCTGCGCTCCGCCCGCTCACCGAGCTTGGCCAGCAGCGCGGGCAGGATGGTCAGCGAGCTGACGACGGCGACCAGGGTGACGATGATCGCGGCGGTGGCGATCGAGGAGAAGATGACGTCGTCGGCCAGATACAGCGTCGCGCTGGAGACGGCGACGGCGAGCCCGGAGACCACGACGGCCCGGCCCGAGGTGGCCGCGGCCAGTTCCACCAGCGCCTGCGAGCTCAGCTTGCCGTCGGCGCGGGCCCGTTCCTCCCGCTCCCGCTTCAGATAGAAGAGGGTGTAGTCGACGCCGACCGCCAGCCCGATCAGCAGGATGATGCTGGCGCCGATGCCGGCGTCCGGGAAGACGTGCGAGGCGAGCATCGACAGCCCGATGGACGCGGCGATCGAGGAGAGCGCCAGCAGCAGCGGCACGGCGGCCATCGCCGTGGAACGGAAGACGATGAGCAGGGTGATCAGCGTGACCGGCAGCGCGATCATCTCGGTGCGGGCGAGATCGTCGCCCCGCTGTTCGTCGATGCCCTGGCCGATGGAGGGGCCGCCCGTCTCCTCGACCCGCAGGCCGGGGTGGGCGCCTTGCACCTCGGAGGTCTGCGCCCGCAGCGGCTCGACGTGCTTCTTGCCGTCGAGTTCCTCACCCTTGAGCGTCACATCGACCCGGACCGCCGTGCCGTCGGCCGAGCGCACCGGGGCGTCCACGGACCGTACTTCGGGCAGTTTCCGCATCCGGCTGGTGATGTCCTGGGCGGCGGCATCGGACGCGGCCTTGTCCAGGCGGCCCGTGCCGGGTTTGGCGGTGATCAGTACGCGTTCCACGGGCTTTTGCTCCAGGCCGCCCTCGGCAGCCATCGCCTCCGCCCGCCCGGCCTCGCCGATGCGGAAGTCGTCACCGGTGGCGGCGTTGCCGCCGACCGTAAGCCCGGTTCCGAGACACAGAGCGACAAAGAGGAACCAGCCGCCGATCGCGCGCCAAGGGTGTCTGGCGCTCCGCCGGGCCATCCGTACAGGGAAGTTCGTCATGCCGAACATGCTGGTCGCAGCGCTGCCATCGCCGACAGCCTCGGCCGGTTGAACCTCGTGTCCACCGATCGGTGGACACGAGTCGGGGGGCTTCCCCTAGGGAAAGCCCCCCTCCTGCACCGCGTCCCAGCGTGGGACGGTCCGCACCGGCGGCCCGGGAGGGCCTTGTGCCGTGTCCGGCGGATCGTGCTGGGGGCCCTGTTCGTGTGTCGTGGAGTGCGGGTGGGTTCGTGGCTGGTCGCGCAGTTCCCCGCGCCCCTGACGGGGCACGTCCGTGCCCAGCCTCCATGCCGGGGCACGCCTGACCGGCGGAGACCCCCTGACCGTCGGCGGCCCGCGCAGGCCCTAACCGCCGCCCTTGCCGTCCCGTCGCGCGGCCCCCTTGCCGTCCTCTTTGCCGTTCTGCCCGCGCCGCATCACGTAGGCGGGCAGGAACCAGCAGCCCGCGAACCAGATCATCACGCCGGTCACCAGCCAGCTCGCCACATGGTCGTCCAGGGTGACACGCAGGATCAGCAGCAGTGCCGAACCGATCGTGCACAGCAGCAGGATCAGCCCGGCCAGGGTGCAGCGCGCCGCCCAGACGACGGTCTGCGGCTTGACGCCGCGACCGGTGACGAAGCGGTGGATGGAGACCGGCGCGATCAACGCGCCGGTGGCCGCCGCGCCGAACAGCACCGTCACGACGTAGATCATCCGGTTGGTGTCGGAGAGACCCGGGAAGCGGGGCGTGAAGGCGACCGTCAGCAGGAAGGCCAGCAGGATCTGGTTGCCGGTCTGGGCGACCCGCAACTCCTGGAGGAGTTCCGCCCAGCGGCGGTCGGCGCGTTCCTCCTGGGTCTCATCACGCCCGTCGCGCGATGGCCTGGGCTCCGGCCCGCCGGAGCGGTGTGCGCTGAGGTTCATGTCCACGACCAGTCCCGCACCTCCGGCAGGTCCTCGCCGTACGCACGGATGTACGTGTGGTGTTCGTTGCGCTTGTCCTTCATCTGCTGCCGTACGGAGATGGCGGTCAGGGCGAGTCCGGGGACCCGGTCGATGACGTCCATGACCAGGCGGTAGCGGTCCATGTCGTTGCGGACGACCATGTCGAACGGGGTCGTCGTGGTGCCTTCCTCCTTGTAGCCGCGCACATGGAAGTTGTCGTGTCCGGTGCGGCGGTAGGTCATCCGGTGGATCAGCCAGGGGTAGCCGTGGTAGGCGAAGATGACGGGCTTGTCGGTGGTGAACACCGCGTCGAAGCCGGGCCCCGGCAGCCCGTTGGGGTGGTCCTCCGGTGGCAGCAGCCGCATCAGGTCGACGACGTTGACGACGCGGACGGCGAGTTGCGGCAGATACGCGCGCAGCAGCGAGGTGGCCGCCATGACCTCCATGGTGGGGACGTCGCCCGCGGCGGCCAGCACCACGTCGGGCTCCCGGCCGGTGTCGGTCCCCGCCCAGTCCCACACGCTGACGCCCCGGTGCACATGGTTGACGGCGTCCTCGATGGACAGCCAGTCGAAGGCGGGCTGCTTGCCCGCGGCGACGATGTTGATCAGGTCCCGGGTGTCGAGGGTCTGCCCGGCGACCGCGAGCAGCGAGTTGGTGTCCGGCGGCAGGTAGACCCGGATGGTGTGCGGGTCCTTGTTGACCATGTGGTCGATGAACCCGGGGTCCTGGTGGGAGAAACCGTTGTGGTCCTGGCGCCACACATGCGACGTCAGCAGGTAGTTCAGCGAGGCGACGGGCATCCGCCACGGCAGCTCGCGGGAGACCTTCAGCCACTTGGCGTGCTGGTTGGCCATCGACGTCACGATGTGGATGAACGCCTCGTACGAGGAGAACAGGCCGTGCCGCCCGGTCAGCAGATAACCCTCAAGCCAGCCCTGGCAGTTGTGCTCGGACAGCATCTCCAGGACCCGGCCGTCCCGCGACAGGTGCTCATCGACCCCGAGCACCTTCTCCTGCCAGCCCTTGCCGCTGGCCTCGTACACGTCCTGAAGGCGGTTCGACTCGGTCTCGTCCGGGCCGAACACGCGGAAGTCACGGCGCCCTTCCGTGCGCCGCAGTACGTCGCGCAGCAGCCCGCCCAGCGCCCGGGTCGGCTCATGGAGGGTGGTGCCCGGCTTGATGACCTCCACGGCGTAGTTGCGGATGTCGGGCACCGGAAGCGAGCGCAGCAGCCGCCCGCCGTTGGCGTGCGGACTGGAGCCCAGACGCCGGTCGCCCTCGGGTACGTGGCCCAGCAGTCCGGGGCGCGGCCGCCCCGAGTCGTCGAACAGCTCCCCGGGCCCGTACGAACGCAGCCACGCCTCAAGTTGGGCGAGGTGCCCCGGGTTGCTCCGCACCTGGCTCAGCGGCACCTGATGAGCCCGCCAGGTGTCCTCCACGGGCAGCCCGTCCACGATCTTCGGCCCGGTCCAGCCCTTCGGCGTGCGCAGCACGATCATGGGCCAGTGGGGCCGCTCGGCGAGCCCTTCGCCGCGCGCCCTGGCGGCGGTCTGGTACTCGGCGATCCGGTCGAGGCAGCCGTCGAGGGCCGCCGCCAGGGCGCGGTGCACCGCTTCCGGGTTGTCACCGCTGACGTAGACCGGGTCGTGCCCGTAGCCGCGCAGCAGCTGATCCAGCTCGTCCTGCGGAACGCGGGCCAGCACCGTCGGGTTGGCGATCTTGTAGCCGTTGAGGTGCAGGATCGGCAGCACAGCGCCGTCGTGTACGGGGTCGAGGAACTTGTTGCCGTGCCAGCCGGTGGCCAGCGGCCCCGTCTCGGCCTCGCCGTCGCCGACGATCGCCGCGACGACCAGGTCCGGATTGTCGAAGGCGGCACCGTACGCGTGGCTCAGTGCGTACCCCAGCTCACCGCCCTCGTGGATGGAGCCCGGCGTCTCGGGCGCCACATGGCTGGGAACGCCGCCCGGGAAGGAGAACTGGCGGAACAGCCGGGCCATGCCGTCGGCGTCGCGTGTGACATCCCGGTACACCTCGGAGTAGGTGCCGTCCAGCCAGCAGCAGGCCACCGTGGCCGGGCCGCCGTGCCCCGGTCCCGTGATGTGGATGGCGTTCAGACCACGCGCGGAGATGACCCGGTTCAGATGCGCGTAGATCAGATTGAGCCCCGGGCTCGTACCCCAGTGGCCCAGCACGCGTGGCTTGATGTGCTCGGCGCGCAGGGGCTCGGTCAGCAGCGGGTTGTCCATGAGGTAGATCTGGCCGACCGCGAGGTAGTTCGCTGCCCGCCAGTACAGGTCCACCGTGGCGAGGTCGTGATCGGACAGCTGAGCCGGAGGGGCTGTGGCCATGCCGCGTGCCTTTCTGCTCTCGGACGCCGGACTGTTCCCGAATACCCAGCGTCGCGCCGATATGCCCCTCGCGCGAGAGGGACCGGCGCCCTCCCCCCGCGGGCCGGGCCCGGCCCGGCGCCCGGCCGGGCCGGGCGGTCCCCGCGGGCCCGGCGCCCGGCCGGGTGGCTGAAGGACGCGTTGCGGGGTACGCGGACGGCCTGCATGGTCGAGGACGGGACCACGGCCTTATCGGACGCCAAGGGAGGCACCTCATGCCCATCGCCACCGTGAATCCGGCGAACGGCGAGACTCTGAAGACCTTCGACCCCCTCACCGACGACGCCGTGGGGGTCTGCCTCGAACGTGCGACCACCGCCTTCGACACCTACCGCACCACCTCCTTCGCCTATCGCGCCGAGCGCCTGCGCAAGGCGGCTGACCTGCTGGAAGAAAACCAGGAAGATGCCGCGCGGACCATCACCACCGAGATGGGCAAGCCGCTGGCCGCCGCCCGCGCCGAGGTGGCGAAGTGCGCGAAGGCGATGCGCTGGTACGCCGCGAACGCGGAGCGACTGCTCGCCGACGAACAGCCCGCGCCCGACGACGTCGCCGACTCCGGCGCGGCCCGCGCGTTCGTGCGCTACCGGCCCCTGGGCCCCGTGCTCGCGGTGATGCCGTGGAACTTCCCCGTCTGGCAGGTCGTACGGTTCGCCGCCCCCGCCCTGATGGCGGGCAACGTGGGCCTCCTCAAGCACGCCTCCAACGTGCCGCAGACCGCCCTGTTCCTGGAAGACCTGTTCCGCAGGGCGGGCTTCCCCGAGGGGGCCTTCCAGACCCTGCTCGTCGGCTCCGGTGCCATCGAGGGCATCCTGCGCGACCCCCGGGTGGCCGCCGCGACCCTCACCGGCAGCGAGCCCGCAGGGCGGTCGGTCGCCTCCATCGCCGGTGACGAGGTCAAGAAGACCGTGCTCGAACTCGGCGGCAGCGACCCGTACGTCGTGCTGCCCTCCGCCGACATCGCCCGCGCGGCGAAGACCGCGGTCACCGCCCGGGTGCAGAACACCGGCCAGTCCTGCATCGCGGCCAAGCGCTTCATCGTGCACACCGACGTCTACGACGAGTTCACCGACGCCTTCGTCGAGGGCATGCGCGCGCTGCGCGTCGGCGACCCGGCAGCGGAGGGCACGGACGTCGGCCCGCTCTCCAGCGAAGCGGGCCGCGGACAACTGGAGGAACTGGTCGACGACGCCATCCAGCACGGCGCCACCGCCCTGTGCGGCGGCAAACGACCAGCCGGGCTGGACGCGGGGTGGTACTACGAGCCGACGGTGCTGGCCCACATCAGCGCGGACATGCGCATCCACCGCGAAGAGGCGTTCGGCCCGGTCGCCTCCCTGTACCGGGTCGCCGACCTGGACGAGGCGGTCCACGTCGCCAACGACACCTCGTTCGGTCTCAGCTCCAACGCGTGGACGCGCGACGAGACGGAGCAGGAGCGGCTCATCCGCGACCTCGCGGCCGGTGGTGTCTTCTTCAACGGTATGACGGCCTCCCACCCGGGCTTGCCCTTCGGCGGCGTCAAGCGCTCCGGCTACGGCCGCGAACTGGCAGGCCACGGCATCCGCGAGTTCTGCAACGCGACCACGGTCTGGTACGGCCCCCCGAACGGCTGACCGCCCGTCGGGGCCTCGCGTACTCCAGCCCGTCCGGAGCCCGTCCGGCGTTTGAGGAGTTCGCGGACAGTCGTACGAGTCGTACGAGGACGTGGGGGCCTGGGCGCTGCCCAGGCCCCGTGCGCGCCGCGGGCTCGTGGTCTCAGTCCGCGCGGGCTCAGTCCGCGTGCGGCTCCCGTACCAGCACCCGTACGGTCCGCAATCCCTCATCCGCCGCGTCCGGCACCCGCATGCCTGCCTCGACCCCGGTCACCAGATAGCGCAGCACCGACTCGGTGAGCCGTTCCCCCGGCAGCGCCGCCGGGACGCCCGGCGGATACGGGGTGAGCATCTCGGCGGCGATCCGCCCCCGCGCCTGCTCCACCGGTACATCCTCCACCGTGCCGAAGTACGCGTCCCGGGGCAGACAGCCCTGCTCAAGCCGCAGCTCACCCGGCGAGGGCACCTCGACGCGGGGCGCGTCCCGCAGTTCACCCGCGTGCTTCGACAGCTCGCGCAGCGCGTCGAGCAGGGGCCGCGTCGTCTCCTCGGAGTCGGCGTGCGTGAGCTGGGTACTGATGCGCCGGTGGTCGGCCAGGTGGACGTCGATGTGGTGCCGCTCGCGCAGCCACCGCGCCGCCCGGTATCCGGTGGTGCCCGTCTCCTCGATGTCGATGATCACCGGTAGCGGGTCGAGGTCGGCGGCTCGCCCCGGTCCGACGAAGTCGGCGCGGTCGTTGACATGCATCCCGTCCAGCGTCTCGATCTCCGCCCGCGTCCGGTGCGCGAGGTCCAGCGCCGCGCCCAGCAACTCCTCGCCGTGCAGCGCCATCTGGCGCCGCCAGCCGTCGAGCCCGGCGTAGATGAGGACGGACGGGCTCGTGGTGCCGAGCAGGTCGGCGCGCGAGGCCAGGACGGCATGATCGATGAGGTCGCCGCCGTGGTGGAAGACGGACCCCTGCTCCAGGCCGCTGCCCATCTTGTGGATGCTGGTGACACAGATATCGGCCCCGGCGTCCATCGCCCAGGACGGCAGATCCGGATGGAAGGGCAGATGGGCGCCCCACGCCTCGTCCACGATCAGCGGGCGCCCACGGCGGTGACACACCGTGGCGATACCGGCGAGATCGGCGCAGGCCCCGTAAGGGGTCGGACTGGTCACCAGGGCGCCGCGCGCGTCGGGGTGTTCCGCGAACGCCGCCTCGAACGACGCGGCGGACGGGCCGTGCGCCAGGTGCCGCTGCTCGTCCCACTGCGGCTCCACCCAGACCGGCCGCACCCCTGACAGGATCAGCCCGGCCACGACCGACTTGTGCGCGTCCCGTCCGACCAGCAGCTTCTGGTGCGGACCGGCCACCGTGAGCATCGCGGCCTTGACGGACAGGGAGCTGCCGCACGTGGAGAAGAAGGTGTGCCGGGCGTGCACCGCCTCCGCCATCAGTTGCTCGGCGCGCAGCAGCACCTGCTCGGACTCCTGGTGGTCGTCGAGACCGCCGATGGCCAGCACGTCCGACGCGAACACGGCGTCGCCGAGCACCCGGCGGACGAGCGGGTCGGCGCCCCTGGCCTGCTTGTGGCCCGGTGGTGAGAAGGACAGCTCGCCGTGTTCGTGATAGCGGGCCAAGGCGTCCAGGACCGGTGCCCTGGTCTGGTCCATCCGCTGCTCGCGCCCGGTCCGCCGGGTTTGCTTCGTGGCGCCTGCCGCGTCATCCGTCTGGTTGCTCATGCGGGACGGGTTCCCAGCCGGCGCGTCTGAATACCGGTTCCGCACGGGTGAACACGGCCACTCGGCCCTGGCCGACGTCCCGTTGCGGACAGCTGCTCGGGTGTGGTGCCCGGGCGGGCGGCTCAAGCAGACCGGCGCCGTATCTTCAGGGTGTTGTTCGTGCGGGTGGCGGGCTGTCCGTCGGGGCCGGTCAGGTGGTGCTCGTGGGTGTCGCTGACGAGCGTGTCCCACTGTCCGGCCGTCAGGCTGAGGGAGGCCAGAACCTCCTGGGGGGTGGGGAAATGCACGTCGGGGTGCGGGCCGGTCTCCCCGGAGGGGAAGTCCGCGTGGCCGGCGATCAGGAGGATGCCGCCCGGTGCGACGGCCGCGGCGGCGTTCCGCAGGATCTGCTCGCGCGGCATGTTGAGGAGGGAATGCAGGAACTGGGCGGAGACCAGGTCGAAGGAACCGGCCGGGAAGGACGCCGCGAGGTCGTGGTGCCGCCAGTCGATCCGGTCGGCGACCTGAGCCTCGGCCGCGTGCTCGGCCGCTCGGTCCAGGGCGACGCGGGAGACGTCGGTGGCGGTGACGCGCCAACCCCGCCGCGCGAGCCACACAGCGTCGCCCCCTTCCCCGCAGCCCAGGTCCAGGGCGCTGCCAGGCGCCAGACCACCGGCCTCGCGGACCAGGATGGCATTGGGCTCGCCGCTCCATATCCGGCCGCTCTGCTCATAGCGCTCGTCCCAGAACTCTGCGGCCGAGGCGGTGCCGGTGTCGGTGTTCGTGTCGGTGTCGGTGTCGGTGTCGGTGTTGGTGTCGGTGTTCGTGTCGGTGTTCGTGTTCGTGTTCGTGTCAGCCACGGTCGTCGTGCCTCTCGTCATGCAGGGTGCGGATGGCTGGGAGCAGTGCCCAGGGCGGCGCTCACCGAGCGCGGGCTCGTGTGCCGTTCCCCTTCCGGAGAGAGCCAGCGAGGTGTTCGCATACGCGCACTGCCTCCGCTTCGCGGCAACCCTCCGCGCACCCGCCGCACCTTGACAAAGATATTTGCTACCATGGCAAATAAGGAGATGACCGCTGACGACCTCACGCATGTGCTGACCGCCGTCGGACCGCGACTGCGGGCCCTGCGGAAAACGCGGGGCTCCACCTTGGCCCAGCTCAGCGACGAGACCGGGATCTCCCTGAGTACGCTCTCCCGCCTGGAAGCCGGACAGCGCGAGCCGACCCTGAAACTCCTGCTGCCGCTGGCCAAGGCGTACGGTGTGCCGCTCGACGAACTGGTCGGCGCGCCCCAGACCGGTGATCCGCGCATCCACCCGCGGCCGTTCACCCGCTTCGGCCACACCTGGGTACCCCTGACCCGGCACCTCGGCGGCCTGCACGCCTACAAACAGATCCTCCCCGTCGCCAAGACCGGCCGGCCCACCACGCGGCCCGAGCAGAACACGCACGAAGGATACGAGTGGCTCTACATCCTCTCCGGCCGCCTGCTCCTCGCTCTGGGCGAGCGCGACCTCGTCCTCACCGCCGGTGAGGCCGCCGAGTTCGACACCCGTACGCCGCACGGATTCGCCAACGCCGGAGACCATCCCGTCGAGTTCCTCGCCCTGTACGGGGCTCAGGGCGAGCGCATGCACGTGCGCGTACGGCCCGCCGCCGGGTGAATCGCACCGCGGCCGCTGGTGGGGCCCGTGGTCCGGATCGCGGCCGACGAGGTCGGCCAGGACCGGGGCGGCATACCCATTCGGGGAGTGCGTAGCGTCGCGAACGCAAGGAGCAACGATCGTTTCCTGGTCAACTACCGCGACAAACGGAACATCCAGGACAGTCGCCATTCGGCCGATTTCCCGTGTCGAGGGTTCGCATACCGGGCGTTCGGTCTGGCGGCAATTGCCGCTTGACCTGAAGGGTCTAGACCACTGGCGTCGCAGGTCACCTCGGCGGCGGGGGTGTTCGGCGAGGTGGGAAGGGTGGCGGGAGAGTCGCCCTTCGCCATGGTGAACGCGCGTCACACCCGCGCGAAACCTGACAAGTTCCGGCACCCTACCGGCCCGTTCGTTCCCGGGATGCGACCGACATGCCGCACTATGTGGTGGGCGATCGAGAGGTACCCCACATACCTCTTGCTTCGTGACATGATCACGTCCGCGGCCCGCGGAATCGCCGGAGGCGTGCGATCAGGGAAGGGGAGCCCTGATCTGCCCGCCGGAACCGCATCCCGCATATCCATTATCCGCTCAGCCCTGCCGCGCCCCGGCATGTCTGTGCGGCTCGTAGTCAGGTCGGCGCCAGTGCAGGGCGTCGGCTTCCCTTGGGGGGGAACTCATCATGGGTCAGGTGACCCGACTGGCCGCCGCATGCGCGGCTGCCGCTTTGCTGGTTGGTGGCTTGCCGGCGATGGCGGCCGGCGCGCCCGCTGACGTACTGCCGAGAATCGACCTGCGGGTCCTGGTCGTGGACGACGGAGGTCCCGCCACCGCCGCCATCAACGCCGAACTCGACAGCGCGGGCACTCCGCGTACGACGCTCAAGCTCAGTGACAGCGGGCGGCCCCGCGTCGACGCCGCGTTCCTGAGCGACACCGTGGACGGCAGGCCGCGCGCCAAGTACCAGGCGGTGGTGCTGCCGAACGACAACCCGTTCGGCGCCGGATCAGCGGAGATGACGGCGCTCGCCGCGTACGAGAAGCGCTTCGGCATCCGGCAGGTGGACGCGTACACCTACGCCAGGCCGGACGTCGGGCTGAACTACCCGCAGAACCCCGGGTACACGGGGACGCTGGACGGGCGCACCGCGCGCGTGACCGCAGCAGGAACGGCCGGGCCCTTCGGCTACCTCGACGGCGACGTACTGTTCGAGGACAACGACCCGGCCGTCACCGAGAGCTACGGCTACCTGGCGGTTCCCCTCGCGGAGCAGGCGGACGGCGCGAAGTTCACCAGCTACGTCGACGCGCCGCTCGCGGGCAGTGCGGCCCGGGGTTCCCTCGTAGGCGAGTACGCGCATGACGGCCGTCGCGAACTGGTCGTCACCTTCGTCTACAACCAGCACCAGCGGCAGTACCGGCTGCTGGCGCGCGGCATCGTCGTGTGGATGACCCAGGGTGTCCATCTCGGCGCCGACCGGAACTACTACGCGGTCCACGTGGACGACGTCTTCGGCGCCGACGACCGCTGGGACACCGAGCTGAACTGCACACCCGGCGATGTGGACTGCGCGTCGGACAGCGCACCCGAGCCTGACCCGATCCGGATGACCGCCGAGGACGCCGAGTACGCACGGAGCTGGTCCACCTCGCGCGGGTTCACCCTCGACATGGCGTACAACGGCGGCGGGAGCGAGGCCCACAGGGAAGAGAACGCCGGCTCCGACCCGCTCGCTGAGCGGCTCCTGGCCGACCAGGCCGGCTTCCGCTGGATCAACCACACGTACAACCACCTCTACCTCGGCTGCCAGCAGGACGTCACCGTCGTGCCGTGGAAGTGCTCCACCGACCTCTTGGGCCGGGTGCGGTGGGTGAGCCGTTGGACCATCGGCGCGCAGATCAGGGACAACCTGGACTGGGCCGCCCGGCAGGGACTGGGCGTCGACCGTTATGAGCTGGTGACGGGCGAGCACTCCGGGCTCGCGACGCTTCCGCAGCAGCCGCAGGACAACCCCGAGCTGGCCCCCGCCCTCAGCCAGACCGGCGTCACCTGGCTCGGCAGCGACACCTCACGCGAAGCACAGCAGCGCACCGTCGGCCCCGCGCTGACCGTGCCCCGCTACCCGATCAACATCTTCTACAACGCCGGCCGCACCGCCGAGCAGGTCGACGAGTACAACTGGATCTACGCCAAGAAGGCGGACGGGGGCAGCGGGACGTGTGAGAGTGCCGCCAACACCACCTGTCTGAAGGCCCCGCTGGACACGGCCACGGGCTTCGCGTCGTACATCGTCCCGCTGGAGGCCAGGATCGGGCTCTCCCACGCGCTGTCGAACGACCCCCGCCCGCACTTCATCCACCAGTCGAACCTCGCCGAGGACCGCATCGCCTACCCGGCGCTCGACCGCGTCCTCAGCGACTACGCCGCCCTCTACGCCGACAACACGCCCCTGGTCAACTCCCGCATGCGGGACATCGGGACGGAGCTGCGGCAGCGGGCGGCATGGAAGCGGGCGCTGAACGGCGGCGGCGTCAGCGGCTACCGGATCGGCGGCACCGTCACCGTCACCGCCCCGGTGGGAACGGACATCACCGCGACGCTGCCACCTGGCAGCCAGCAGACCCGCAGTGACGGCAGTACGCCCTTCGGCAGCCCCTACGCCGGACTGCGCGCCGGCTGGGCCGCTCCCGGCAGTGGACAGAGCCAGGTCACGCTGACCCTGACCGACGCGGGAACGCCGGCCGACCCGGGCGCCCCGGCGCCCACCACACCCGTCGCCGCACCGGCCAGGAAGCTCCCGGTCCCCGCCGGGGTCCGGCACCCGGTGCCCTACGGACCCGCCGATACGCGGCACTAGCCGCAGGCCGCCGAACCCGGTCCGACCGGGCGGCACGCGTCGGCAGGGGCAGGACGCCGCGGCCCCCAGCCCGGCCCGTACCCCCGCTCGGTCCAGGCCCGGTCCCGACGAGGCCGGTCAGGCCGGCCACCGGTCGGCGCCCGGTGGCGCGCTCAGGCGGCGCCCCGCTCGGCGCCCGCCGGGGCGCACCACCGGCCCGGCAAGCACCCGCCACCCCGCGCCCGGCGAAGGGCGCGGGCGCGACGCCGCACGCCCGCGCCGGGCGTGAGCCCCGCGGCACCCGTACGCGGCGCCGCGAACACCGCACGCCCGAACACCGCACCGCTCTCCCTCCGGCCCTTCGCACCGAGGTCCTCCCCAGGACCGGTCAGGCGCGTACGGCCGACCCCGCGCCGGGCCGCTCCCCGGCACGGACGGAGGGCACCGCATCGTCCCCTTGGGAGCACGAACGACCATGCACGGACCGCACGACGAACCGCCGTCACCGAGCACCTCGGTGACCTTGCTCACCGAAGGCACGTATCCGCACAGCCATGGCGGAGTCAGCGTGTGGTGCGACCAGTTGGTCAGCGGAATGCCCGACGTCGACTTCCACGTCATGGCGGTGACCGCCACCGGCAGGGAACCGCTGGCCTGGCAGCCGCCCCACAACGTGCGCGGCGTCACCAACCTGCCGCTGTGGGGGCCGCCCGCCGACCGGCCCGCCCCTCGTGGCCGGGAACTGCGCCGCTTCCTCGCCGACTACGAGGAGTTCCTCACCGCCCTGATCGACCCCGGCCAGGAGCGCGCCTTCCCCGACGCCCTGTACCGCCTCGCCGACCACGGGGGCCAGGGCACGCTGTCGGCGGCGCTGTCCACGGAAGGCGCGGCGCGCACCCTCGCCGGGTTGTGGAACCAGCCCCGGTTCGGCACCGCCGCCGCCCGCCCCACCCTGCACGACGCCCTGGCCGCCACCGACCTGCTGGAGCACGCGCTGCGGCCGCTGGCCGGGCAGCCGCCGCTCGGCGCGGTGACGCACGCGGTCAGCGGCGGGCTCGCCGCGCTGCCCGGGCTCGTCGCCCACCAGCGGTACGGCACCCCGTTCCTGCTGACCGAGCACGGCGTGTACCTGCGCGAGCGCTACCTCGGCTTCCGCACCGAGCCGTACCGGTGGCCGGTCAAGGCGCTCATGCTCGGCTTCTTCCGGCTGCTGGCCCAGGAGAGCTACCGCCGCGCCGCGCTCGTCACCCCGGGCAACCGTTACAACCGGCGCTGGGAAGAGCGCGGCGGTACTCCGCCGGAACGAATACGCACCGTCTACAACGGCGTCGACCCCGCCGCCTTCCCACCCGCGGGGCCCGAGCCCGCCACGCCGACGCTCAGCTGGGCGGGGCGCGTCGACCCGATCAAGGACCTGGAGACCCTCATCCGTTCCTTCGCCACCGTACGAGGCGAACTGCCCGACGCGCGCCTGCGGTTGTTCGGCGGCACGCCGCGCGGTGCCGAGTCCTACCGCGAAGGCTGCGAACGGCTCGCCGCCGAACTCGGCGTCGCCGACGCCGTCACCTTCGAGGGCCGCGTCGATGACATCAGGGACGCGTACGCGGCGGGAAACGTCGTCATGCTCTCCAGCGTCAGCGAAGGCTTTCCCTTCACGCTGATCGAGGCCATGTCCTGCGGGCGCGCCACGGTCTCCACCGACGTCGGCGGCGTGCGCGAAGCGGTCGGTGACACGGGACTCGTCGTCCCGCCCCGCGACCCGGAACGCATGGCACGCGCCGCCTTGCGGCTGCTGAGCGACCCCGGACAGCGGGCGCGCATGGGCGAAGGCGCACGGCTGCGGGTCATCGACCAGTTCACACTCCGCCAGACGATCAGCACCTTCCGCGAGATCTACCACGGACTGGCCGATCGCGGTATGGAGCGGACCCAGCCCGCGCGCGCCTCGCGGACCCCGGGCACCCCGGGCACCCCGGGCACCGTACGGCCCTCATGGGCCCAGCCGATCGCTGTCGGAGGTACCCGATGAGCGGCCCGTTACGGCTGGTTCCCGGCACGGCGGCCGAACCGCCGCGCTCCGGTCCCTGCTGGGCCCCGCCCGGGAGCGCGCCCGCGCAGCGGGCCCCCGAACGCCCCACCGGGGCGCCGCACGCCGTGCCGTCATGGGCGTCGGACCCGCTCGACGAGCTCGCCGACCGGCTCGCCGACATGTGCGCCGCCGCCGTCCACCCCGATGAGATAGCCGCCTTCCTTGAGGCCGACGGTCTGACGGGGGAGCAGATCACCGAGCGCTACGGACGGCCCGACGTCTTCGCCCTCGCCACGGAGCTCTACGGCCGCGTCCCGCGCGGCTTCCCAGAACCGCCCGAGCGCCCCGACCCCTGGCGGGTAGCCCCCGGCCGGTCCCTGCTGCGCGGGCTGATCTTCACCCTGCCGGGCCTCGGCTACGTCCTCTGCACGCCCTTCCTCAACGGCCCGCCGGGGACCCTGGGACTGCCCGCGGGGACGGGCGCGCTGGCCGCTGCCGCGCTGGTCGGCTGGGCCTGGAACCAGGCACTCGCCCACCGTGCCTACCGCTGGCTGGCCATCGGCGGCGACAGCGCCGCCGCCGCGTGCCTGCGGTTCGGCGGCCCGCTCAGCGCGCTGCTCGCCTTCCTGGCCGCCCTCACGCTGCCCGGACCCGGCGCGGCCATCGCCTTCGCCGCCGGTCAGTCGGTCTATCTGTCGGCGGCCACCGCGCTGCTCGTCCTCGGTCGCGAACGGGACCTGCTGTGCACACTGCTGCCGACAGCGCTGGGCGCCGTCGCCCTGCTCTGGGCCGACCTGCCCTCGGTGCTCCGCGTCGCACTGCCGCTGGCGACCGTCGTCGCCGCCGCGCTCGCCGCGGCGCGCGTCATCGTGCGGACCATGGCAGCGGCGGCGGAAGCGGCCGGGAAGGAGACGGCCGGGACGGAGGCGGCCGGGAAGGAAGCGGAGCGGCGGCAGGCACCGGCCGGACCGCCGCTGGTCTCCTCCGTGCCGTACGGGCTGTTCGGCCTGGGGTGCGCGGTCCTCACCTCGGTCGCGGTCCTCGGCGACGTCCTGCGGTACGGGGCAGGGGCGGCGCTGACAGGACCCTCGGTCATCGCCCTCACGCTCAGCATGGGCGCGGCCGAGTGGCTGCTGTACCGGTGCCGCGGCCTGGCGCTCGCCGCTCTGTGCCGCAGCACGACAGCCACCGGCCTTGTGCTGCGCGCGCTCTGGGTCCTCGTCCGGTGCCTGACCGGCTACCTCGCCGTGCTGGGCGTCCTCGTCTGGGCCACGGCCGAGCTGTGGCCGCACGGGCCAGAACTGGGCGTGGGGCGGCTGCTGTCCATCCTGGCGCTCGGCGCGGTGATGTGGACCGGCCTGCTGCTGCAAGCCTTCGGTACCGCCTGGGTACCCGCCCTGGCCTGCGTCGCGGCGGCCGCGGTGGAGACCGTCCCCCTCGCGCTCGACACCTGGGCACCGCTCCACGTCCAGCTGGCGGCCTGCGGCGGCACGGCCGTCGTGCTGGTCGTCGCGGCGACCGCCCTGCTGGGCCGCATCACGACCCACCGCTGAACCCCACGCACCACGCGCCCCCACGCGCGACGTAACGACGCGTCCCCCAGCGCGCGCCAAGGCAGCGCACCCCCATGCGCGCTCCGAGGCGGCTGCCCCTGCGTACCACCACGCACCACGCACCCGCACCAGGCACCGCGTCCGGTAGGTACGAACACCGTCCGCACGTACCGGCACCGCACAACGGCACCGCGCCACCAGCGAACGAACCAGCGAACGAACCAGTGATCCACCACGAGAATCGGAGCACCAGCATGTCCCCGTCCCCGTCCCCGTCCCCGTCCGCAGCCACCCCCGCGTCCGTCCCGGCCTCCGTGTCCACCGCCACGACCGCGCCCACCGAGACCGCCACCCCCGGCCCCGCGCCCGCTGCCGGGCCCGTCGCCGTCACCGGAGCCGAAGGCTTCATCGGCTCCCACCTGGTGGAGGCGCTGGTGGAGGCGGGCCACCCGGTTCGGGCGATGGTGCAGTACAACTCCTTCTCGTCCTTCGGCTGGCTGGAGACACTGCCGAAGGACGTGCTCGACCACGTCGAGGTCATCCTCGGCGACGTCCGCGACCCCGGCTCCGTCAACGGCCTGGTCACCGGGGTCGAGGCGGTCTACCACCTGGCCGCGCTGATCGCGATCCCGTACTCCTACCGCGCCCCGCACAGCTATGTGGAGACCAACGTCACCGGCACCCTCAACGTGCTGGAAGCGGTGCGCCACCTCGGCATCCCGCGCATGGTGCACACCTCCACCAGCGAGACGTACGGCACCGCGCAGACCGTGCCGATCAGCGAGGACCACCCGATCAACACCCAGTCGCCGTACGCCGCTTCCAAGGCGGGCGGCGACCGGCTCGCCGACAGCTACCACGCCAGCTTCGAGACCCCCGTGGTCACGCTGCGTCCCTTCAACACCTTCGGACCCCGCCAGTCCATGCGGGCGGTGATTCCCACCGTGATCGGGCAGCTCGCCGCCGGACAGTGCACGATCACCCTCGGCGACTTGCGGCCCACCCGTGACTTCAGCTACGTCAAGGACACCGCCGCCGCCTTCCTCACCGTCGGCACCGCCCCGGCCGACAGCGTCGTCGGCCGCACCTTCAACGCGGGCACCGGCGGTGAGATCTCCATCGGCGAACTGGTCACCCTCATCGGCAAGCTGATGGACCGCGACATCGACGTGCGGGAGGACGCGCAGCGCATCCGGCCCGCGGACTCCGAGGTCATGCGGCTGGTCTGCGACGCGTCCCGGCTGCGGGCGGCCACCGGCTGGGCCCCCGCCCACTCCCTCGAAGAGGGCCTCGGACACACCATCGACTTCTTCCGGGACCCGGCGAACCTCGCCCGCTACAAGACCGACATCTACCACGTCTGACGTCCCGTCAACTCCGCTCACGAACTCCGCTAGCCGACTCCGCTCGCCAATCCTGTTCGTCAACTCTCCGCCCCGTGCGGGCTATCCGCCGTCCACGAGCTAGCTCCGAGAGAGAGGACCCCTCATGCACGTCGTCATCCTGGCCGGAGGCAAAGGCGTCCGCCTGCGCCCCTACACGACCGCCCTGCCCAAGCCCCTGGTGCCCATCGGCGACCAGCACGCGATCCTTGAGATCGTGATGCGCCAACTCGCCAACGCCGGCTTCACCAGCTGCACCCTGGCCATCGGCCACCTCGGGCACATCATCCGGGCCTATGTCGGCAACGGCTCCCAGTGGGGGATACGCGTCGGCTACAGCACCGAGGACAGCCCCCTGGGCACCATGGGCCCGCTGCTGACCATGCTCGACCGGCTGCCCGAGAACTTCCTCGTCATGAACGGCGACATCCTCACCGACCTCGACTTCGGGGCGGTGCTGCGCAGCCACACGGAAGCCCAAGCGCCACTGACCATCGCCACCTACGCCCGCAAGGTCAACATCGACTTCGGGGTGCTGACCACCGACGCCGGCCGGGTCGTCGGCTTCGCGGAGAAGCCGAGCATGGACTACCGCGTCTCCATGGGTGTCTACGGCGTCTCCCGTGACACGCTGAACCCGTACGCCCCCGGTCTGCCGCTCGGCTTCGACGAGCTGGTCCTCGACCTGCTCAAGACCGAAACGCCGCCGCACGCCTACGATTTCGACGGGTACTGGCTCGACATCGGACGGCCCGACGACTACGACCGGGCCAACGCCGAGTTCTCCGCCCGGCGCGGCGTCCTCATCAAGGGAGCGTGAGCGGCCGTCATGCGCATTCTCGTCCTGGGTGCCACCGGCTTCCTCGGTGCGCACGCCGTCGAGCATCTGCGCGCCCTGCCCGGCGCGCGGGTGTTCACCGGCAGTCGCTCATCCGGTACCGACGTGCACGTCGACCTCGCCACCATCGGCGCGGAACACCTCGCTGAGACCCTGCGAGAGCTGCGCCCCGACGCAGTCGTCAACTGCGCGGGAGCGGTCGGCGGGGGAGCGCTCGCCCTCGCCGGGGCCAACGCCCGCGGTCCCGCCGCACTGTGCGCCGCGCTCCAGGAGGCCGCTCCTGCGGCGCGCCTGGTCCACATCGGATCGGCCGCCGAGTACGGCGCCTGCCCGTCGAGCCTGGCACTCACCGAGGCCGGGCCGACCTGCCCGGTCAGCCTGTACGGAGCCACCAAGCTCGCCGGGACCATCGCCGTCACCGGTTCCGGGCTCGACACGGTGGTGCTGCGGGTGTTCAACCCCGTGGGGCCCGGCGCGCCCACGACCGGCCTGCCCGGCCGGCTCGCCGCACTGCTGTCGCGGGCCGGGCGCCATGGCACGGTGCGCGTCGGCGACCTGTCCGCCTACCGCGACTTCGTCGACGCCCGCGACGTGGCACGGGCCATCACCCTCGCCACCGTCGCCGCGGCGCCGCTGCCCCCGGTGCTCAACGTCGGCAGCGGCCTCGCCAAGCCCGTCAGGGCCGTGGCGACCGGGCTCGCGCGGGCCGCCGGGTTCCTCGGCCGGATCGACGAGAGCGGCGACGGCTCCGAGCGCTCGGCGGACGTCTCCCGGCAGCGAGCCGACATCACGGTCACCACCCGCGCCCTGGACTGGCGGCCACGGCGCTCCCTCACGGACTCACTGGCCGACCTGTGGAACGCCACGCCCACACCCGTAGGGGAATTCCGGCCGTGACCTCAGGCACGGGGCGTGAGGGGCGCCTGCTGGTCCCGTTGTACGTCCACCCCGCGGTGGACCCGGCGGCCTGGCGGGCGCTCCTCACGCACGCCCGAAGCCTGTACGCGGTGGTGCTCAACGCCGCCGACGGGCCGGGCGACAGGCCCGACCCCGCCTTCCGTACGGTGGCGGGCGCGCTGCGCGACGCGGGTGTGCCGGTGCTCGGCTACGTCGACACCGGCTACGGGCACCGGCCGTCGCGGGCGGTGCTCGCCGACGTCCGCAGGCACCGCCGCTGGTACGGCGTGGACGGCGTCTTCTTCGACCAGGTCGCCGACCACGCCGCCCTGGTGCCCCGTTACCGCCGGCTGGTGTCGGCGGCGCGGCTGCTGGGCGCGCGCACCGCCGTACTGAACCACGGCACGCATCCCGACCCGGCGTACGCCCGGATCGCCGATCTGCTCGTCACCTTCGAGGGCAGCTGGGACACCTACCAGCGGGCCGAGACGCCCCCGTGGACAGCGGGCCACGATCCGAGGCGCCTGTGCCACCTGGTGTACGCGGTGCCAGACGGGGAGCACGAGCGCGTGGGTCGTACAGCGTACGATCATGGTGCGGCGGTGTACTGCGCCGTGCCGGGGAAGGGGAGCAATCCATGGCGGTATCCACCGCTGTCAGGGGACACCACAGTGGGGGAGGGCCGGTGATGGCACGTCGCGTCGGGGCGGTACTGCTGGCGGCGGCGCTGCTCGCCGTAGCGGGATGCGCGGGCGAGAAGGACACGCCGGACGACCCGCGCCCGAGCGAGCGGCCGGACAAGCCCGCCGCCAAGTACTGGCAGCCGAAGCCGGGTACGGACTGGCAGTGGCAGCTCGACGGCCCGGCCAACATCAGCGTGGACGCGCCGGTCTACGACATCGACGGTTTCGAGAACGACGCGCGGACCGTGGACAAGCTGCACGCCAAGGGCCGGAAGGTGATCTGCTACATCAACGCGGGCGCCTGGGAGGACTGGCGCCCCGACGCGGACGCCTTCCCGAAGTCCGTGCGCGGCGAGGGCAACGGCTGGGACGGCGAACGCTGGCTGGACATCCGCGAGCTGGACACCCTGCGCCCGCTGATGGCCAAGCGGATGGACATGTGCCGGGAGAAGGGCTTCGACGCCGTCGAGCCCGACCTGATGGACGGTTATCGCAACCGCACCGGTTTCCCGCTCACCGGCGCCCACCAGATCGCCTACAACCGCATGCTCTCCACTCTCGCCCACCAGCGGGGGCTGGCCGTCGGGCTCAAGAACGACCTCGACCAGATCCCGGAGCTTGTGCCTCACTTCGACTTCGCGGTCAACGAGGAGTGCGCGGAGTTCGGTGAGTGCGGGAAGCTGACGCCGTTCATCAAGGCGGACAAGGCCGTCTTCCACGTCGAGTACAAACTGCCCGTGGCGAAGTTCTGCCCCACGGCCAAGCGGCTGGGCCTCAGTTCGATGCGCAAGCGACTGGACCTCGACGTGTGGCGCCGCCCCTGCTGACGGCCGTGCCGGGCGGCGGCGTCAGCCCCGCCCGCGCGCGCCCGCGAGGCCCGGCCGCCGACATCACGGCCGCCTGTAACTAGTTCAGCCCCCTTGCCCGCGCGCGCCCGCGAGGGTGACGGCGGCCTCGACTACGCGCTCCTCGGGTCAGCCCCACCCGCGCGCCCGCGCGCCAACCGGGTGGCTCGCCGCCGCCCGCGCCGCCATCAGCCCCGCGCTCTACGCGCTGGGCCGCGGTGAGCCGGCCGGTCCTAGCGATGAGGACGATGACGGAGTAACCGCCTGACCCGGCACGCCGCAGGGCGACCGGATCGGCCTCACCCACCTCGACGCCGCGGGCCGCTTCCAGGACACCGGCAAGATCCTGGCGCTGCCGTACGACAGCCCGACCATGGTCTGGCAGTACCGCGCCGACCTGTTCGCCAGATACCGGCGGCGCATGAGCGACGACCTCGGCTACGACCCCGCACCCTCGCCGGACTCGACCTGGCAGCAGTACTACGAGACCGCCCGCTGGTTCACCGCCCACGCCGACGAGGTGCGCTGCGGCACCGGCCACCAGGCCAAGCAGCACGACGCCCTGATGTGCGACTTCTCCAACGTGCTCTGGTCCTACTGCGGCGACTACTTCGAGGACGGCACGCGCGTCGGCAGCCTCGGCACCACGGACCCCGGCCGGTGCCTGCCGCGCTCGGAGGAGGCCGTCGCGGGAGCCGAGTTCTACCGGCTGCTGCTGGACGTCGCCGACCCCGGCTCGCGCACCTGGACTGGCACGGCTCGGGGCCGCCTTCCGGGCCGGCCGGATCGCTATGTGCCCCAACTGGCATGAGTACGCGGCCTCCGACGAGGCCGCGCTGTCCGGCAAGGTGGGCTACGCCCCGCTGCCCAGGGGACCGGCCCGCGCGGCCGGTGTACGGCGGCACCGGAATCGCCATCTCCAACGTCGTCTCCGCCCACCGCCAGAAGGCTGTCTGGCTCTTCCTGAACTCGGCCACGGCACCGAAGACCCAGCTGGCCGACCTCGCCAGCGAGGTCGGCGGCGGAACCCCGACCCGCGCCCCGGAAGCGGAGATCGCGGCGATCCGCGACCTCGGCGTGCCGGTGGAAGCGGTCCCGGCGGGCGCGCCGGACGCGCCGTCGTCGTGACGCGTGCCCGCCGCGCCGCGACTTGGGTGCTGTCGCCGCCGGTGCGCGTGCGTGCGGGCGTGGGCGGCCCGCGGTGGCCGCGCGGTGCGCGCTGAGTCACCGGCCTCGGGCTGCCGCCTGTGCGGCGGCAGCACTCCGGGGCCGCGTCCGGCCGCGGCGGGCGGCGCGCCGCCCTACAGCGGAACCAGCGTGACTTCGGTGGCCTTGACGCTTGTCCACACCCGGGCGCCCTCGGCGAGGCCGAGTTCCACGGCCGCTTCCGTGGTGATCTCGGCGACCAGGTCGGGGGCTTCGGCCGAGGTGATCAGCACCCGCAGTCTGCTGCCGACGGCGGTGATCTCCCTGACCTCACCCGGCCACACATTGCGGGGGCTGCCGGTGGGCCGCTCCCGGTGGACGGAGACAGCCTCGGGGCCGAAGACCGCCAGTGCGTCGGTCCGCTCCGGACCAGGGGCGGCGACGGGCAGCGGTTCGGCGGCGACCAGCCGCCCCCCTCCCGGTAGCGCGAGGCCGCTGATGCTCGCCGACCCCGGCCACGCGTTGCGGCCCAGCATCCGCGCCACCCATGGCGACCGCGGATGCCGGGTCACCTCCGCCGGTGTCGCGTACTGCACAGCACGGCCGTCGTGGAGGACCAGCACCCGGTCGGCGAGCGACACCGCCTCCACCGGGTCGTGGGTGACGATGAGGCACACGCCACCGAAGCCGGACAGATGGCGCCGCAGGGTGTGCCGCACCTGGGCGCGGGTGGTCTGGTCGAGTGCCGCCAAGGGCTCGTCGAGCAGCAGCAGTCGTGGCCTGGCCGCCAGCGCACGGGCCAGTGCGACCCGCTGGGCCTGACCGCCGGACAGCTGGGAGGGCCTGCGGTGCGCCAGAGCGCCGACGCCGAGGCGGTCCAGCCACAGCTGCGCGACGCGGTGCGCCTCGGCCCTCGCCACGCCGTGCGTGCGCAGCCCGTAGGCGGTGTTGCGCAGCGCGGTCAGGTGCGGGAGGAGCGCACCGTCCTGCGGGACCCAGGCCACGCCTCTGCGGTGCGGGGGCAGGTCGCTGACGTCGTCGGCGCCGAGGCGCAGCGCGGCCAGGGAGCGGTCCGTCAGACCGAGCAGGGCCCGGAGCAAGGTGGTCTTGCCCGCACCGTTGGGGCCGACGACGGCGATGGTGGTGCCGGGCGGCGCGTCGAGGACGAGTTCGTTGAAGCCGGTGAGCGTGGCGTGCAGCGGCCAGTCGGCGGAAGCGCCTTTCGGTGACGCGCCGCCCCAGTCCGGCCCCGTGGCGTGCACCGCGTCCGGCGGCGGCGCGTCACCCCCGGCCAGGGAGGCGCCCGGGCCGTCGGCGCCGTCACCGGACGCGTCCTCGCGCGCCCTCCGTGCCCCCCGCGCCGCCGGTCCGGTCACCGTCCACCGGCCGCGCAGCGCGACCAGGACCGCCATCGCGATGGCCAGCAGCAGCAGCGACACCGACGTGGCGGCCTCCGGGTCCTCCTGGAGGAGCAGATACACCTGGAGGGGCAGCGTCTGGGTGACCCCCGGGAGGTTGCCCGCGAAGGTGATCGTCGCCCCGAACTCGCCCAGCGCACGGGCCCAGGTCAGCGCGGCGCCCGCGAGGAGCCCCGGTGCCACCAGCGGCAGGGTGACGGTGCGGAACACCCGCAGCGGGGAGGCGCCGAGGGAGGCGGCGGTCTCCTCGTACCGGGTGTGCAGCCCGGCGAGCGCGCCCTCCAGGCTGATCACCAGGAACGGCATCGCCACGAACGTCGCCGCGATGACGGCGCCCGCCGTGGAGAACGGCAGCGTGACCCCGAACCAGTCCTCCAGCGGACCGCCGAGCAGCCCCCGGCGGCCGAAACCCAGCAGCAGCGCCACACCGCCGACCGTCGGCGGCAGGACCATCGGCAGCAGCACCAGCGACCGCACCAGCGTCTTGCCGGGAAAGGACACCCGGGCCAGCACCCAGGCGAGTGGCACACCCAGCAGCACGGACAGCCCCAGCGCCCAGAACGAGACGATCAGCGACAGCCGTAGCGCCTCGGTCACGGCCGGACCGCGGAGGTGGGTACCGAGATCCGTCCAGGACGTGCGGACCAGGATGCCGATGAGCGGAAGCAGCAGCAGCGCGACCGCCACGGCCGCGGGGACGGCGAGCGCGAGCGGGGTGCCACGGCCGGGAGCGCGCTGGGTGCTTCTCCGCATGGTTCTTCTCATCTGTGCCGGTCCCTCATCGCTCAGGGGCGCTGGAATCCCGCGTCACGCAGGATCTTCTGGGCTTTCGCCGAACTGAGCCACTTCACGAAGCCGTCGGCCGCCGCGTCGTGCCGGGACGCCTTCAGCGTCGCCGCCGGGTACCGGGCGATGGCGTTGTCCGCGTCGGGGATGGCCACGGTGTCCACCGTGTCGTGGGCGGTGGCCGCGTCGGTGACGTAGACGAGGCCGGCGTCCGCCTCACCGAGCTTGACCTTGCTCAGCACGGCCCGCACGCTCGGCTCCTGCGAGACCGGTTCGACGTCCACGCCCTTCGAGCGGAGCACCTGCTGGCTGTAGCGCCCGACGGGCACCTCGGGCGCGGCGAGCACGACCTTCAGGCCGTCGTCCGCCAGCCCCGCCACGTCCTTGATCTTCTTCGGGTTGCCCTTGCCGGTGGCGATCACCAGGCGGTTCTTGGCGATGACGGTGGGCGTGCCGGTTTCGGACTCCAGGCTGTCCATGGTCGCGGTATCGGCGGTGACCAGCGCGTCGGCGGGGGCGCCCTGCCTGACCTGTGCGGCCAGATCCTGTGAACCGGCGAAGGAGAACTTCACCCGTACGTCCTTGTGCTCCTTCTCGTACGCCTGACCGGCCTTGGCGAACACGTCGGTGAGCGACGCCGCGGCGAGCACGGTGACTTCGGTGGTGCCTGAGCTCTTCTCGTCGTCGGCCCCGCACGCGGCGAGCGGCAGGAGGGCGGCGGCGGTCAGCGCGGCGGCGGCGCGGCGCCTGGTGAGAGCGAACGGCATGGAGGTCGGCTCCTTGGGGAAGCGGCCGGCCTGCCGCACGCGGTGGCGCGGAAGGCTCAGCGAGGCGGGCGCCGGGGACGGACGGCGGGGGAGAGGGAGCCGCGGGGGCCGGGGGCGGGGCTGACGGACAGGGGTCAGACCCGGTCGATGTGCACACTGGTGGACTTCACCCGGGCGGTCGCCCGCACCCCCACCTCAAGGCCGAGGTCTTCGACGGCTTCCCTGGTCAGCAGCGACACCAGCCGGTGCGGCCCGGCCTGGATCTCCACCTGGGCGGCGACGTCCCCGAGCTTGATGGCGGTGACGATGCCGGGGAAGGCGTTGCGCGCCGAGGTGTACGGCACGTCGTCCTCCGTGGCGGCGGATCGCGCCAGCTCCACCGAGAACGCGGCGAGATGCCGCCCGTCGATCAGCCGCCGCCCGGACTCGTCGCGGTGCGTGGAGATCCGCCCCGCGTCGGCCCAGCGGCGCACGGTGTCCGGACTGACGCCGAGCAGGGGCGCTGCCTGGCCGATGGTGTACGACTGCATATGCGGCACGTTAAGCCACGTCAGGTCGCAGCTACAAATATTTCGTCGCTTCAGCCTGGCAGCTGCGGCCTCGTATAGAGGATGCTCCTACCGTCGTGGGCATCGGTCGCGCGGCTGGGATGAGCCCAGCCGCCGCGTCCCGGCAGCCCGCGACCCGGCAGCCCGCGACCCCGCGCCCCGGCGGTCGGCGCGCGGTGATGGTGGGGTGCGGCGGGCCGTGTCCACCCCCGTCGGCTCAGGCGGCCGCGAGCCAGCCCCGGGTGCGCAGCTCCGCCGTGAACCGGCCATACGCGTCGTCGAGCGCGGCGCGCTCCCGCTCCACCGGTTCCACCGTCCGCCCCGTACCGGCCATCTCCCTGGCGCAGGCCGCGAGATCGCGGTGCAGGGTCCCCGAAGCGGCGAGCAGCGCCGCGCCGAAGGCCGTCTCGGCCCGGTCGGTGACGCTCAGCGGCCTGCCGAGAACGGTGGCCCGGACGCGGGTCCACAGCGGGCTGCGGCTGCCGCCACCGGCGGCGTGCAGCGGTCCGGTGACCTCGATGCCCAGCTCCTGTACGCGTTCCAGCGCCAGCCGTTCGACGAAGGCGACCCCTTCGAGCGCGGCGCGGTGGGCGTCGGCCTCGTCCACGGGCTCCCCGACGGTGAAACCACGGGCCTCCCCCGAGACGAAGGGGAAACGCTCGCCCGCGCGGCGCAGCGGATACCGCAGATGCGAGGCGGGCCCGCGCTCCCCGGCGGCGGCGTCCAGCGCGGGCAGCCGTTCGGCCGGGGTCGCCGCGAGGGCTTCGCCGCCGGTGTTCGAGGCGCCGCCGGGCAGCCACCAGCCGTCGGGATGGCGGTGGCTGTAGAGCGCGCCGGTGGGGTCGGCGACCAGTTCCCGGGTGACGCCCTTGAGGACGTACGTCGTGCCGAGCACGCCGACGAACTGGCCGGGACGCACCGCCCCCGTGGCGATCTGGCCCGCGCAGCCGTCGGTCATGCCGAGCCGCACCGAACACCCGGTGGGCAGCCCGGTCTCGGCAGCGGCCGCGGCGCACACCGTGCCCACCTCGGTGCCGGGGGCCTGCACCGGCGGCAGCCAGGACGGGGGGACGCCGAGGGCGTCGAAGACCTCCCCGGCCCACTCCTCGGCGCGGGGGTCGTACCCGGTCTTGAGCGCGTGGCTCCAGTCGCTCGCCACGGCGTGCCCGGTGAGCCGCCGGTTGAGCAGGTCGGGGGTGTGCAGCAGCTGCCTTCCCGCTGCGGCGTGGTGCCGTGCGTACCAGGCGGCCCGGCCGATCGCCGCCGTCGGGCCGACCGACAGGCCAAGGCGCGCCCAGCGGGGCGCGCCTAGCTCCTGGGCGAGCGCGTTGTCCCCGGCGCCGCGCCGGTCGTCATACATCAGCGCGGGGCCGACCGGCTGCCCGGCCGCGTCGACGGCCACGAGGGTGCCGGAGGTGGCGGCCGTGGCGACGGCGACGACCTCCCGGCCGCCGCCCGGCAGCGCCGCGGTGGCCTGCCGCAGAGCGGCGGCCACGGCGGGCCACCAGGCGCGCGCGTCCTGCTCGCTCTCGCCGCCCGTGCCGCGAACCGGCTGGGGCAGCGGCGCCGAGCCCTCCGCCCGGAGCACACCGGCCGCGTCCACGCACACCACCCTCACCGCCGCGGTCGCGACATCGATACCGGCCACGGTGGGGATCGCGGGGGCGGCGCTGGTGGTGTTCTGGTCCATGTGCGGGAGTTCCTTTCGCGCGGGTGCGTGGGGGTGCCGGTCCCTTCAGGCGCGGGTCCCGGCGGCCTGCTCCGGGAGCGGGCCGGTGCCGGTGGTTTCGCCGTCGGCGTGGTCGGCGCGTTCGTCCGGCAGTTTCAGACAGAGCGTCAGCAGGGCGGCCACGACGTAGAGTCCGGCGAAGATCAGCACGATGCCGTCGCGGCCGAGCGGCCCGAGGAAGACGCTGACGATCGCCGGGCCGACGAAGGCCGCGGCGCCCGCACCGAGGTTGAGCAGGGCCATCGCGCCGCCCTTGTTGTCGGGTGCCAGGGACGGCATGAGCGCGGAGATCGGTACGAACCCGGCGAGTGTCGCCCCGTAGAGCATTCCGGCGGCGACGGCCACCGCGTAGCTGCCGGACACCTCCTTGGGGAGGTAGTACAGGGCGAGCACGCTGAACGCGCAGCCGACGGCGCCGAACCAGCCGATCGTGGTACGCCAGCCGATGCGGTCGCTGATCACACCGAAGAACAGGTTGAAGACGATGTTGGTGGCGAAGGTGATCGCGAGCAGCCGCAGCCAGTCGCCGTCGCTGTAGCCCAGGTCGTCGGTGAAGAAGTCGGGGAGGATCACCCACAGCCCGAACTGCGGCGCTGTGTTGATGACGCGGACCAGGCATCCGGCGCCGACGCGGGGGTTGCGCCAGGCGATGGAGACGCTGGACAGCAGGGACTGGACGGGCTTGACGCCGGGTGGCGCCAGGCGCCGGGCACCCGCGCTGTCGCGGACGCCGAGCAGGCAGAACGCGCCACCCAGCGCGATGAGCGCGAGCGCCACCCACAGGGTGCCGGTCTTTCCGACCAGCGGGTTGGTGACGCTGGCCGTCAGCGAGCCGAGGGTGGGCAGGCCGCCGGTGAAGGCGAAGTAGAACCAGCCGACCGCGGTGCCCAGCCGCGCCACGGGAGTGGTGGCGGTGATCCAGACGAGGAAGGCGAAGGCGAACAGGGGATAGCCGAAGCCCCGCAGGCCGTAGCAGACCAGCGTGAGCGCGTAGTTGTCCTGGCCGACGCCGAAGACGAGGAACAGGACGTCGAAGATGATCCAGACGGCGAGCCCCAGCCGCATGACCCGGCGCGGACCCCACAATTGGGAGAGCGCCCCGGACAGCCAGGAGGCGAGCATGACGGTCACGCCGTAGACCGTGATCACATAGCTGGCGCGAACATCACTCCCCGCGCCGTTATCTTCAATGAACGGCGCGATAAAACCAGCTTCGACTCCGTCGCCGATCATGAAGATCAGTACGCCTATATACCCGAAGAGCAGGGGACGGGGGATGCCTAGGCGGTCCCAGGGCATGACCTACCTCCACAGTGAGGTGAGATGTGTTGCGGGGGAAACACATCATCGTCAATGTGAAGTTAACATGCAATGGTTTAGGAGTGAGTGTTCGTCCGATTCCCGGTGCGCCCGGCCGGGGCAGGGCGCGGCGTCGCGCCCGCCCGGCCGACAGCCGCGGGCGAGGCCGGCCAGTGGTCAGGCGGCGGGTGCGACCAGGACGTCCGTGCGCTCCCGTACGGCCGCCACCAGGTCGGCGTCCGCGCCCGCGTCCACCACCACATGGCTGAAGCTGTCCAGTGGGCTGAGCCGGTGCAGCGCCGTACGCGCCATCTTCGACCGGTCCATCAGCAGCACCTTCCGGGTGCCTGAGGCGAGCATCGCCCGCTTGACCAGCACCACGTCCTGCTCCTGGTGGTACGTCATCCGTGCGTCCATCGCCGAGGTGCTGACCAGCACCATGTCCACGGACAGCGCCTCGACGGCCTCCACGCAGGGCACACCCAGATACGAGTCATGGGTCCGCGAGTACTCCCCGCCCAGGCCGATCAGCCGGATCTCGTCCTCGCCGACGAAGACATCGGCGACCCGCCGCGCGTTCGTCACCACCGTCAGCGGGCCGGCACCGGGCAGCAGCCGCGCCAGCGCGAGGGCGGTCGTGGAGTCGTCCAGCATCACCGACATGCCGGGCTCGACGAGCTGGGCGGCGGTCGCCGCGATGGACTCCTTCTCCGTCATGTGCACGCCCATCCGGTAGTCGAGGTTGCTCTCGAACACCGTTGACGGCAGGGCCGACACGCCGCCCCTGAAGCGGCGCAGCACGCCGCGCCTGGCCAGCTCGTCCAGATCGCGGTGGACCGTCATGAGACTGACCCCGGTCAGCTCGGCGAGCTCCGCCCCGCTCGCCGTGCCGTGCGCGAGTACGTGCTCCGCGATGAGCTGCCTGCGGGCTTCCTGGGGGCGGGCGGTCGCGCCCGATGCGCCGGTCGTCGTCATGCCGTCAAGTCTCGCGTACCGGCGGTCGGCACATTCAGGCAGTACAGCGCGGTGTGCTCGCCGTCGATGCCGATCTCGGTCACGGCCGCGTTGTCCAGGCGTGGGAAGACCCTCCGGTACTGGCCGACGGGCAGGCCGAGCAGCGCGCACAGCGCCATGCGCAACAGGGTGTTGTGCGCGACGACCAGCACCGTCTGCTCCGGGTGCGCGGCGGCCAGTTGGCGCAAGCCTGCCCGGGCGCGCTCCGCGGCCGCCCGGGTGGGCTCGGCGCCGGGGAACGCGCCGAGGTCGGCGTCGCGCCGGAAGGCCCGTACCGCCTCCGGGTCCTCGGCCTCCATCTCGGCGATGGTGCGGCCCTCGCCCCAGCCGAAGTCGACCTCGCGCAGACCCTCGACGACCTGCGGGGTGACGCCGAGCGCCAGCGCCGCGGGGCGGGCCGTGAGCCGTGCCCGGCTCAGCGGTGAGCAGGCCACCGCCGCGATGGGGCGCTCCCGCCGCGCGGCCCAGGCACCCAGCTCCTCGGCCTGCCGCAGCCCCCTGCCGGTCAGGGCGACATCGGAGCTGCCCGCGTAGCGGTTCTCCGCGTGCCACGTCGTCTCGCCATGCCGTACGAGCAGCAGCCGTGCGCTCATCTGGGGAACCTCCGGGGCTCGGTTGCCCGGGCGGCCGGAAAGGGAAGTTTCCCGGTCACCGGACATTGCTTCTTCACGTCAGCGATGTTAAATCTATCAGCCATGGCGTGGTGACTGCTGTCCGACGCCGCTCACCCGACCGCCGCACTCCCTCTCCCACCCGAAAGGCCGCTCCCATGCGCATCCTCGCCGCAGGAGACCACTTCGTCCGCCCTGACCTGTTCACCACCGCGCTCCGTGCCGAGCTCGGAACGGAACGCGCCCGGCTGCCGGACCTCCACATGACCGACCTGACGCTGCCCTGGCCACACGAACCCTTCGGCCCGGTCGGTACCGGCGCCACGGCGGTACGGGAAGCCAGCGGCACCGAGGACGAGCTGATCGAGGCGCTGGCCGGGGTGGACATCTGCGTGACGCAGCTGGCGCCCTTCACGGAACGGGTCCTCGCCGCCAGCCCGGCGCTGCGCCTGGTCGCCGTCTCACGCGGCGGCCCCGTCAACGTGGACCTCGCCGCCGCCACCCGGCACGGCGTCGCCATCAGCTTCGCGCCCGGCCGCAACGCCCCGGCGGCGGCCGAGTTCGCCATCGGCATGATGCTCACCGCGATGCGCCGCGTCACCACCGCCGACGCCGACCTCAGGCGCGGCGTGTGGCGCGGTGACCTGTACGCGTACGAAGAAAGCGGCATCGAGCTGGACGGCGCGACGGTCGGCCTCGTCGGCTACGGCGCCATCGGCCGCATCGTCGCCCGGGTGCTGCGCGCCTTCGGCGCCCACGTCCTGGTCGCCGACCCCTACACCGACGCGGAAGCGGCCCGAGCCGACGGCGTCGAGCCCGTCGCGCTCGACGACCTGCTGCGCCGCAGCTCCGTCGTCAGCCTGCACGCCCGCCTCACCCCCGAGACCCAGCACCTCATCGACGCCGACAAGCTCGCCCTGCTCCCGGAGGGCGCCGTGCTCGTCAACACCGCCCGCGGCGGCCTCCTCGACTACACGCCGCTCCCCGAAGCGCTGCGCACGGGCAGGCTCGGCGCGCTCGCCCTCGACGTCTACGACGTGGAACCGCCGCCGACCGGCTGGCCGCTGCACACGGCGCCGAACGTCGTCACCACCCCGCACCTGGCCGGGGCCACCCGGCAGACCGCGCACCGCGCCGCCGCCATCACAGCGGCCGAGGTAGGCCGCTTCGTACGCGGTGAGAAGCTGGCCCACCCCGCCAACCCCGACGTGACACCGGAGGCGGCCCCATGGGCGTGATCATCGGGGTGGACATCGGCACCTCGGTCACCAAGGCCGTCGCCTTCGACAGCCAGGGCCGCTCGGTCGCCGCCGCCTCCCGCCGCAGCGTCCTGCACCGGCTGCCGGGCGGGCGCGTCGAGCAGGATCTCGAAGACGTCGTCCGCACCGTCGCCGAGGTGGTGCGCGAGACCGCCGCCGCGCTGCCGGAGCCGCCCCTCGCGCTCGCCCTCACCGGCCAGGGCGACGGCCTGTGGCTCAGGGACGCCGACGGGCGCGCGGTCAGGCCACCGATCTCCTGGATGGACGGCCGGGCCTCCCAGACCGTCACCGACTGGCTGGAGGGCGGCACCGTCCAGCGGGTGTACGGCCGCACCGGCTCCGGCATGTTCCCCGGCTGCCACGCCCCCCTCCTCGCCTGGCTGCGCGAACACGAGCCGCGGTCGCTGGAACGGGCGGCCGTCGCCGGATACTGCGTGGACGCCGTCGCCCAGCGGCTCACCGGCAGCGTCTGCGTGGACGCCTCCGACGCGACCCTGCCCTTCCTCGACCCCGTGACCCGCGCCTACTCCGCCGACGCCCTCGCCGCCTGCGGCCTCGCGGACCAGGCGGCGCTCCTCGCCCCGCCCGCCGAGCCCGGCACCGTGCTCGCCCTCGACGCGCACGGTGCGCGGCTGCTGGGCCTGCCCCGCGGCCTGCCGGTCACGGCGGGCCCGTACGACCTGCCGTCCTGCGCCGTCGGCAGTGGCGTACGGGAGACCGGCGACGGCCTGCTCATCGTGGGCACCACGCTGGCCTGCCAGATCCTCACCGACCGGGTGGACCTCGACCCCACGGCGGAACCCGCGGGCATGTGGCTGTGCACCCCGGACCGCGACCGCTGGCTGCGTGCCATGCCCGCGATGGTCGGCACGGCGGCGCTCGAATGGACGCTGGAGCTGGTGGGCGCGACCACCGCCGACCTGGGCGCCCTGCTGGAGGCCAGCCCGCCGGGCGCGAACGGGGTCACCGCGCTGCCCTTCTTCTCGGCGGCGGGGGAGCGGGCGCCGTTCGTCGAACCAGGCGCGCGGGGCCGCCTCGACGGGCTGACCCTGGGGCACACCCGTGCTGACGCCGTGCGCGCGGTGTGCGAGGCCATCGGCTACGCCGCCAGGCACTGCCTGGAGACCGCCGGGCTCGCCGGAACCCTCGCGGCCTGCGGCGGCGGCACCCGGTCAGGACCCTGGACCCGGCTGTTCGCCGACATCGTCGGCCGGCCGGTGCGCATCCCCACGGAGAGCGAGGTGGGCGCCCTGGGAGCGGTGACCATAGCCCGCCGCTCGCTGGGCGAACCGGTCCCCGCCTCCCGGCCGGACGCGTTCCGCGTCGTGACGCCGGACGCGCGGCGCCACGCGGTGCACGAGGACGGCTACGCGGCGTACCGCGACGCCCTGAACCAGGCCCGGACGGGCTGGCAGGGCGCGCTGCCGGACACCTCTGCTCCGCCCGGCCGCGCCGACTGGTGAAATGTGATCTTCACAAGCGACTGAGCAGGGGAGTGGGCCGCATGATCCGTATCGGCAAGCCGGCGCCGTCCGACAGGGAAGCCTGGGAGGCGCTGTTCCGCGCGTACATCGACTTCTACGAGCGGACCGAGCCGCAGGAGATGTACGACCGCGCCTGGCGCGAGTTCCAGGCGGACAGCCGGACGCACGCACTCGGGGCGTGGCTGGACGGAAGGCTCGTCGGGATCACGCACTTCTTCCCGCACGCCAACACCTCGGGGCCGGACTTCTGCTACCTGTCCGATCTGTTCACCGCCCCTGACGTGCGCGGCAAGGGCGTGGCCCGTGCCCTGATCGGTGCCGTGACCGACTGGGCACGCGAGCGGGGCTGCGGTCGCGTCTACTGGAACACCCATGAGTCCAACACCACGGCGCGGCGGCTGTACGACCAGGTGGCGGAGAACCGGGGCTTCGTCCGCTACCAGATCGACCTGCCGGGCTAGATCGACCTGCCGGGCCAGGGGACGTCCGGCGGGCCGCGCGTGCCCGGCGTCGGGTCGCTCATGCGGCCTTGCCGGGCCGCCAAGCCCCGGGGTTGTACCCCGTCAGGGGCGCGGGGAACTGCGCGACCAGCCGCAACGCGCCCGCGGTCGGCGATGTACGGACAGGGGTTGCCTTTCCCGGGCCGCCGGGCCGCCAGGCCGCTGGACCCACTCAGGCGCGCGGCGCCGGGACGGCCCCCGTCGGCGGAACCACGATCGCCGTGACGACAAGGCCGTCGTGGATCACCCAGCGGCCCTCGAACCCGGGCAGCGGGAAGCCGTCAGGAAGGCCCGCCGCGGGCAGCAGGCGCGCGCTGAACGTGCCCGCGTACGCGGGGTGGGTGGCGCCGCGCGTCGCGCCGTCCGCGCCCGGCGTCGGCCGTACCACGGGGCGGAACGTCAACTCGGCCTCGTCGAAGCCCAGTTCGCGCCGGGTCAGCGGATACCACGCCTTGAAGACGCTCTCCTTGGCGCTGAACAGAAGCCGGTCCCAGTGCACCGGGACAGTTCCCCAGGCGCCGTCGGCGACCGCCTGGCCACGGGTCCGCTCGGCGGGCAGCGACACCGCGTCCAGCACGCCCTCAGGCAGCGGCGCGTGCGGCTCGGCGTCGATGCCGATGGAGCGGGCCGCGGCGGCGGGGGCGATCGCCGCCGCGCGGTAGCCGTCGCAGTGCGTCATGCTGCCGACCACGCCGGCGGGCCACTGCGGCTCGCCGCGCCTGCCGGGCAGCACGGGCACGGGGGGCAGTCCGAGATCCGCCATCGCACGTCGCGCGCACGCGCGTACGGTCGTGAACTCGCGGCGGCGCTTGAGGACGGACCTGCCCAGAAGGGCGGCTTCCTCCGGATACAGGCCGTCCGGCTCGGCGTCGCCGCGGACCGCCTCCGCCCAGGCAACCGAGGCGGGTACCAGCGCGCGTGGCACAACGAGAGCCCCGCCCGCCGTCACGTCCGTCACACTGACACCGTCCGTGCCGTGCCCCATCATCAACCCCCGTTGTGCGTAAGCCCATTGCGCGCGATTCTGTCCGTACCTTAGCGAGTGGTGGCGCTTACGCCGTCGTAACGAGGGCAAGATCACAGGGTGTCCCACTCCAGTCTTCCACCACCCTCCCCTAGTCTCCGTCCCATGACGGTCCTGCCCGATGGGCTCCCCTTGGCCGCCGAGTTCCCGGAAGCATCCCGAGAGCAGTGGCAACACCTCGTTGAGAACGTGCTGCGCAAGTCCGGGGCGTCAGACGCCACGGGCGTCGCGGCTGAGGAGGCGCTGACAACAAAGCTCCAGGACGGCATCTCGGCTCGTCCGCTCTACACGGCGGAAGACGCGCCGCCCGCGTCCGACACCGCCGGTTACCCGGGCTTTCCCCCGTTCCTGCGCGGCGGAAAGGCAGCGGGGACCGCGGTCTCCGGCTGGGACGTACGCCAGCGGCACGCCCACCCCGACCCCGAGCGGACCCGGGAGGCGGTGCTCGCCGACCTGGAGAACGGTGTCACGTCCCTGTGGCTCGCGGTCGGCGACGGCGCCCTGCCCGTGGCCGCGCTGCCGCAGGCCCTCAGCGGCGTCTACCTCGACCTGGTCACCGTGGCCCTGGACGCGGGCGACGGCTTCGCCACGGCGGGAGCCGCACTGCTCGCGCTGTACGCGGAGCGGGAGGTGCCACGGCACGCCGCCCTGGCGAACCTCGGCGCCGACCCGCTCGGCGTCCTCGCCCGCACGGGGCGGGCCGAAGCCCTCGACGGGCAGCTGGCCGACGCCACCGAGCTGGCCCAGCGGGCCCACCGCGACTACCCGGGTGTGCGGGCCCTGATCGTGGACGCGCTGCCTTACCACGAGGCAGGCGGCTCGACCGCCGAGGAGCTGGGCTGCGCCCTGGCCGCCGGTGTGAGCTACCTGCGCGAGCTGACGGGCGCCGGACTGCCCATCGACGCGGCGCTGGCCCAGCTGGAGTTCCGGTTCGCCGCGACGGCCGACCAGTTCCTGACCATCGCCAAGCTGCGCGCGGCGCGGCGGCTGTGGGCCCGCGTCGCCGAGGTGTGCGGAGCCACGCCCAGCGCGTCGGCACAGCGGCAGCACGTGGTGACCTCGCCGGTCATGATGACCCGGCGCGACCCGTGGGTGAACATGCTGCGTACCACTGTCGCCACCCTCGGCGCCGGAGTGGCCGGCGCCGACGCGGTGACCGTGCTGCCCTTCGACGCCGAGCTGGGGCTGCCCGACGGATTCGCCCGGCGTATCGCCCGCAACACCTCCTCCATCCTCCTTGAGGAGTCGCATCTGGCCCGGGTCATCGACCCGGCGGGCGGCTCCTGGTACGTCGAGCGGCTGACCGACGAGGTGGCCCAGGCCGCCTGGGCCTGGTTCCAGGAGATCGAGGGCGCCGGAGGGCTGGCGCGGGCGCTCGGCTCCGGCCTGGTCCCCGACCGGCTGGCGAGCACCTGGCAGCGGCGGTCGAAGGACCTCGCCCGCCGCAAGGAGCCCATCACCGGCGTCAGTGAGTTCCCGCTCCTCGACGAGCGGCCCATCGAGCGCGAGGCGGCGCCCGTCCCGGCGGGCGGCGGCCTGCCCCGGGTGCGCCGCGACGAGGCGTTCGAGGCGCTGCGGGCCCGCAGCGACGCGCACCTGAACAGCGGCGAGGACCGGCCGCGGATCTTCCTCGCCACCCTCGGCCCCGCCGCCGCGCACACCGCGCGGTCGAGCTTCGCCGCGAACCTCTTCCAGGCGGGCGGCATCGAGGCGGTGCGGGACCCGGCCTCCGGTGACCCGGACTCGGCCGTCGAGGCGTACGGCCGCAGCGGCGCGCGCATCGTCTGCCTGTGCTCAAGCGACCAGCTCTACGGCGAGCAGGCCGAGGATGTCGCCGCCCGGCTCAAGGCGGCGGGCGCCACCCGGATCTATCTGGCGGGCCGCCCCGGCGAGCGGCGCGAAGACTACCTGCGGGCCGGAGTGGACGATTTCGTCTTCGCGGGCTGCGACGCGGTCGAGGTCCTCACCTCGGCCCTGGACACCATGGGGATTGCGTGATGCGCGGCGAAGCAGCGGACATGGGAAAGATCCCGAACTTCGCGGACGTCGGACTGACCGGTGACGGCCCCGCCGCGCCGGCGGGCGGCGCCGGCAGCGACGCCTGGCGGGCCGCCCTCCAGGAGAGCACCGGCAAGGACGTCGACGCCCTGGTGTGGGAGACCCCCGAGGGCATCGGGGTCAAGCCCCTCTACGGGCAGCAGGACCTGGCCGGGGTGGACTTCCTCGGCACGTACCCGGGCATCGCGCCGTATCTGCGCGGCCCGTACCCGACGATGTACGTCAACCAGCCCTGGACGGTGCGGCAGTACGCCGGATTCTCCACCGCCGAGGAGTCCAACGCCTTCTACCGGCGCAACCTCGCCGCCGGGCAGAAGGGCCTGTCCGTCGCCTTCGACCTGCCCACCCACCGCGGGTACGACAGCGACCACCCCCGGGTCACCGGCGACGTCGGCATGGCGGGCGTGGCCATCGACTCCATCTACGACATGCGTCAGCTCTTCGACGGCATCCCGCTGGACCGGATGAGCGTGTCGATGACGATGAACGGCGCGGTGCTGCCCGTCCTCGCGCTGTACATCGTGGCAGCCGAGGAGCAGGGTGTCCCGCCGGAGAAGCTGGCAGGGACCATCCAGAACGACATCCTCAAAGAGTTCATGGTCCGCAACACCTACATCTATCCGCCGCAGCCGTCGATGCGGATCATCTCCGACATCTTCGCGTTCACCTCGCAGCGGATGCCGCGCTACAACTCCATCTCCATCTCCGGCTACCACATCCAGGAGGCCGGGGCCACCGCCGACCTGGAGCTGGCGTACACCCTCGCCGACGGCGTGGAGTACCTGCGGTCCGGGCTCGACGCGGGCATGGACGTGGACTCCTTCGCGCCCCGGCTGTCCTTCTTCTGGGCGATCGGCATGAACTTCTTCATGGAGATCGCCAAGCTGCGCGCCGCCCGGCTGCTGTGGGCCAAGCTCGTCAAGCAGTTCGACCCGAAGAACCCCAAGTCGCTGTCCCTGCGGACCCATTCGCAGACCTCGGGCTGGTCGCTGACCGCGCAGGACGTGTTCAACAACGTGGCCAGGACGTGCGTCGAGGCGATGGCGGCGACCCAGGGCCACACCCAGTCGCTGCACACCAACGCCCTCGACGAGGCGCTGGCGCTGCCCACCGACTTCTCCGCCCGCATCGCCCGCAACACCCAGCTGCTGCTCCAGCAGGAGTCCGGCACCTGCCGGGTCATCGACCCCTGGGGCGGCAGCGCCTACGTGGAGCGGCTGACGCACGACCTCGCGCGGCGCGCCTGGCAGCACATCGAGGAGGTCGAGGCCGCCGGGGGCATGGCCCAGGCGATCGACGCGGGCATCCCCAAGCTGCGCGTCGAAGAGGCCGCGGCCCGCACCCAGGCCCGTATCGACTCCGGCCGTCAGCCGGTCATCGGCGTCAACAAGTACCGGGTGGACAGCGACGAGCAGATCGACGTCCTCAAGGTCGACAACTCCTCGGTGCGGACCCAGCAGATCGAGAAGCTGCGACGGCTGCGCGCCGAGCGCGACGAGCAGGTGTGCCAGGACGCGCTGCGCGCGCTGACCGGAGCCGCCGAGGCCGGGGCGCAGAAGGGCGGCGGCCTTGAGGGCAACCTCCTGGCCCTCGCGGTGAACGCGGCCCGCGCCAAGGCGACCGTCGGGGAGATCTCCGACGCCCTGGAGAAGGTCTACGGACGGCACTCGGGCCAGATCCGTACCATCTCCGGTGTGTACCGAGACGAAGCAGGCTCCTCCTCCGGGGTGGCCAAGACCCGGGCGCTGGTCCGTGACTTCGAGGAAGCGGAGGGCCGCCGCCCGCGCATCCTGGTCGCCAAGATGGGCCAGGACGGCCACGACCGGGGCCAGAAGGTGATCGCCACCGCCTTCGCCGACCTCGGCTTCGACGTGGACGTCGGCCCCCTGTTCCAGACCCCGGCCGAGGTCGCCCGGCAGGCGGTGGAGGCCGACGTGCACATCGTCGGCGTCTCCTCGCTGGCCGCCGGGCACCTCACCCTGGTGCCCGCGCTGCGCGAGCAGCTGGCCGAGGCGGGACGGGAGGACATCACCATCGTGGTCGGCGGGGTGATCCCGCCGCAGGACGTCGCGACGCTGCGGGAGATGGGCGCCGCCGCCGTGTTCCCGCCCGGCACGGTCATCCCCGACGCCGCCTACGACTTGGTGAGGTCGCTCGGCGCGGCTCTCGGCCACGAGCTGTGAGCCCATGCCACAGGCGATCGACATCGACCAGTACGCACGGGGTGTGCGGGACGGCTCCCGGGCCCATATCGCCCGCGCCATCACCCTCGTGGAGTCCACCAGGCCCGACCACCGGGCGCTCGCGCAGCGCCTGCTGGTCGAGCTGCTGCCGCACTCGGGGCAGGCCCGCAGGATAGGCATCAGCGGCGTGCCCGGAGTCGGCAAGTCGACTTTCATCGACGCCCTCGGCACCATGCTGACCGGGCTCGGCCACCGGGTCGCCGTGCTCGCCGTCGACCCGTCCTCCAGCCGAACCGGCGGCTCCATCCTGGGTGACAAGACCCGGATGGAGCGGCTCGCGGTGGACCCGGCCGCCTTCGTCCGGCCCTCACCGACGTCCGGCACCCTGGGCGGCGTCGCCAGGGCCACCCGGGAGACCATCGTGCTGATGGAGGCCGCCGGTTACGACGTGGTGCTGGTGGAGACCGTCGGCGTGGGCCAGTCGGAGACGGCCGTGGCGAACATGGTGGACTCCTTCCTGCTGCTGACCCTCGCCCGCACCGGTGACCAGCTGCAAGGCATCAAGAAGGGCGTCGTGGAGCTGGCGGACATCGTCGCCGTCAACAAGGCGGACGGCCCGCATGAACGCGACGCCCGCTCGGCCGCCCGCGAACTGGCCGGTGCGCTCCGGCTCCTGCGCGGTGCCGACGACGCCTGGAACCCTCCGGTGCTCACGTGCAGCGCCCGCGAGGGCAGCGGCCTCGAAGCGCTGTGGGAGCGGTTGGAACAGCACCGGAAGGTGCTCGACTCGACCGGCGCGCTGGAGCGCAAGCGGCGCGACCAGCAGGTCGACTGGACCTGGTCGATGGTCCACGACCAGCTCCTGTCGCAGCTGCGCGAACACCCGGCGGTGCGGAGCGTGGGCCCTGAGCTCGAACAGCAGGTCCGCGAGGGGCGGCTGACGGCGACGCTGGCCGCCGAGCGGGTGCTGGAGGCGTTCCGGTCTCCCCGGCCCGCCCAGTCCCCGAACGGCGACCGCCCCGCGAGCCGTTAGCGGACCGCCGGGCCCAGGGGTGTGCCCCGTCAGGGGCGCGGGGAACCGCGCGACCAGCCACGACGCACCCGCGGCCCGCGACGCGCAGACAGGGGCTCCCCCCCCCCGCATGATCCGGTCGGACGACGGCCGGTCTAGCGGACCGCCGGGCCCGCGGCCGCCTGGCCCGGGCCCGCCAGGCCCAGCTCCGCCTCGCCCAGCGGCTGGAAGAAGCGCGCCACGTCGTCGTCGCCGACCTCGGCGAGCTCGGCCGGGGACCAGTGCGGCGTACGGTCCTTGTCGACCACCTGCGCCCGGATGCCCTCCACCAGATCGGCCGAGGCGAGCGCCGCGCAGGAGACCCGGTACTCCTGGTCGAGGACCGGCTCCAGGGCGCCGAGCAGGCGTGCCCGGCGCAACGCGCTGAGCATCACCTTCAGCGCGGTGGGCGACTTGGCACTGATGCGCTCCGCCGCCTCCTTCGCCTCCTGGACACCCGTGTCCCGCAGCCGGTCGACGATCTCCTCGACGGAGTCAGCGGCGTAGCAGGGGTCGATCCACTCGCGGTGCTCCGCGAGCTCGTCGGCGGGGGCGGGCCCGGCGAACGCGGCCACCGCGTCGGCGGCCGTGCCGGTCTCCAACGCGGTGACGAACTCCGCCAGCCGGACGCTGGGTACGAAGTGGTCGGCGAACCCGCAGCCGATGGCGGGGCCCGCGCTCATCCGGTCCGTGGTGAGCGCCAGATGCGTGCCCAGCTCACCGGGTGCCGAGGCCAGCAGATATGTCCCGCCCACGTCCGGTACGAAGCCGATGCCGACCTCCGGCATGGCGATCGCCGACCGCTCGGTGACGATCCGCACCCCGCCGTGCGCGGACACTCCCACGCCGCCGCCCATCACGATGCCGTCCATGAGCGCCACGTACGGCTTGGGATAGCGGGCGATGCGCGCGTTCAGGTGGTACTCGTCGCGCCAGAAGTCCCGTGAGGCGCCGCCCCCGGCGCGGGCGTCCTCGTAGATGGCCCGGATGTCGCCGCCCGCGCACAGCCCGCGCTCGCCCGCCCCCGTCAGCACCACCGTCTCCACCGTGTCGTCGGCTTCCCACGCCGCGAGCGCCGCGTCGAGGGCACGGACCATGCCGTGGGTCAGGGAGTTCAGCGCCCGGGGGCGGTTGAGGGTCAGCACGGCCGACTCGCCGCTCCGGCGCGTCAGCACGCCCCCGGGCACGGAGGGGTCGCCGGGCACGGAGGAGGCGGCGGGGGACTGGTTCATCAGGCTGCTCCGGTCAGTTCGTGCGCGACGGGCCGTCGCGTGATCTCGTGGGTGCCTTCCAGGACCTGGTGCGGTTCTCAGACGATCTTCGCAGGCGCGCCCGGCGCCCGCGGACGCCGCCCCCTGACCGGACGGCGGCGGGCAGGCCTCCCACCGCCGTCCGGAAGCCCCGCCCCGGCGCACCGGCGGCCGGTAGGCTGACCGGCACCACCGAGCCCGGGGCCTGGAAGGGACCGCTGACGCACATGCCTGAGCCCGGCTCCGCCGCCCCGTCCGCCACCCTGGCCGAGACGCTGTGCGCGGTCGCCGAGGTGGGCCCGTTCTTCGCCGTACGCACCGGCCCCGCGGACCCCCGGTCAGCGGGATATGTGCCACTCGCCGAGGTGTACGCGCCGGACCCGGACACCGGCGGGAGCTCACCCGCGCTGCGCCACCGGTTCTCCACCGTGGCCGGGCGGCTGGGCACCGCCGAAGCCCGCGTCGCCGCCTCGCTCAGCTTCCAGGGCCTGGCGGGCCGCCTGTGGTCGGTGGCCACCGGCTGCGCCGTGCTGACAGGACGGGTACCGGACCTCGGCCCTGACCGCCTGTGGTGGCACCCCGAGCTGAGCGCACCAGCGGAACTCTGGCTCCCGGACACCGGCTCACAGCCCGACGGAACCCAGCCGGGCCCCGGCGGCGCCGGGCCCGGCACCGACCTCGCGGCCCAGGTCCGTACGGCGGTCCTCGACCAGCATCTGACCCCGCTCCACCAGGCGACGGTCGCGGCGTCCGGCGTCTCGGCGACGCTGCTGTGGGGAAACGCTGGATCGGCGCTCGCGGGCGCCCTCGGCGTGCTGCGCGGCGCGCTGCGGGCGGCGGGAGGGACAGGCGGCACCACGGCGGCGGCGCGTGCGCTGGCGCTGGCCGACGCCCTGTTCGCGGCGGAGCCGCTGCGCGCGACGGGCGAGTGGCGCCCGCACTCCCGCCCGGCCTTCCGCCGCAGCACGTGCTGCCTGTACTACCGGGTGCCAGGCGGTGGCCTGTGCGGGGACTGCGTGCTGCCCAGGGTTCCCGGTCGGTGATGACTGACGGCCGGAGGCCGCCGGGTCGGCCCGGGGCCGTCCTGCGGGACCGTTGATCAGCCCTGATGGTTGTCCATTCCGTCGGCGTCAGGCACAAAAGTCCGCCGAAGCGCCCTGCACCGCTGATGCAACAGGCGCATCCGCACCGTGGAGGGCACGCGACGCGTTGACCCCCGCCGTCCCACGGTGTTCGCTCGCCTACGGTGCACCTGGTCATGACCGATTGCCGCAGTGGCTGATGACCGGGTTTCCGGTGCGCGCGTGTGGCCTTCCGCGCCGGTCCGCTCGCACCGGCCGGGGCCGGGGCCGGGGCCCAAGGGGGCAGCACACAGGGGACGACACGCTCTGGCACGCCGCCTTCCTCCCTGAGCGGGCCCGAACGGCATACGGAGACCGCTGTCGACACAGGAGGAACCGATGACCGCTCATCAGCGCGTGACGGCTGCCAGCGCCGCCCTCGCCGCCCTCTGCGCCGTGACCGTGCTGACGCCCGCGGGCGCGTCCGCCGCCCAGGCTCCCGCGCCGCGCACCGAACGGGTGAGCGTCGGCCCGGGAGGCGTCGGGGGCAACGCCGCTTCCACGGACCCCGCCCTCAGCGCCGACGGCCGCTACGTCGCGTTCGTGTCGGCGTCGCGGAACCTGGTCGGGAACGACACCAACGGCACGCCCGACGCCTTCGTCCGCGATCTGCGCACCGGAAGAACGGAGCGTGTCAGCGTCAAGAGCAACGGAAAGGCGAGCCACGGTGTCGTACGGGAGGTGTCGCTCAGCCCCGACGGGCGGTACGCGGTCTTCACCTCCACCGCCGACGACCTCGTACGCGGTGATCCCAACGACCTCGACGACGTCTTCCTGCACGACCGGCGGACCGGCGTGACCGAACGCGTCAGCTCGACGGGCGCCTCGTACGACGCGCTGCGCGGGCCGCTGACGTACGACCCCGTGGTCAGCGGAAACGGCCGCGACGTCGCGTATGCCTCGGGCGCCGAGGACCTCGTCCGGGGGGACGCCAACGAGCGGGACGACGTCTTCCTGTACGACCGGAAGAAGCGGACTACGGAGCTGGCGCAGCTGTCCAGTACGGGCGAGCACGGGATGGGCGACGCGTTCGCGCCCGCGTTCGCGGGCGACTTGGGAGGCCGGTACCTCGCCTTCACCTCCAACGCCTCCAACCTGGTGGACGAGGAGGACCACACCGCCGCCACCGACATCTTCCTGCGCGACCGCGAGAAGGGCACCACGGAACTCATCAGCATCCCGCACAGCCACAACCGCAAGACCCCGTCATGGGGCGCCTCCCTCAGCGGGGACGCCCGCTACGTGGCATTCGCCTCGTCATCCAGGGCGCTCCGTCCCGAGGGGCCAGCCCCGACAAGCTCGCGCAATGTCTTCCTCTACGACCGCGAGACGAAGCGGATGCGGCTGGTCAGCGCCACCTCGGACGGCACACCGGGCAACGGCGACAGCGGCGGCGTCTCGCTGAGCCGGGACGGGCGCTACGCGGCGTTCACCTCCGACGCGTCGAACCTCGCGCCCGACGACGACGGCGACAGCAGCCCGGACGTCTTCCTGCGGGACATGCTGACCGGGGAGGTGCGGCTCATCAGCGACGACAGTGAGCCGGTGTTCGAGGACACCGATCCCGGGCCGCGGACCGGCGTCAGCGACGACGGCGGCGCGGTGGTGTTCGACTCCCCGGCCGGAAACCTCGTCCCCGACGACGACAACAGCGCGGCTGACGTCTTCCTGCGCCACCTCCGCTGACGCACGCCCGCTGACGTGCCCTGGCCGCCCGCCGCGCTCCCGCCTGGGACGGCGGCTCCGGGGCGGGCGGGCCCGCCCCGTGCGGGGCTCCGGCTCACACGGGCGGCCCGTGGCCGTCCGGAGCGCGCGCACCCTCGCCGGGGGCAGAGTCCGTGGGCTCGTAGGAAGTGGGGCGGCGCAGGGGGCCCCAGTCGTCGCGCAGCCGCGCGAGTTCCTCTTCGGCTTCGGCGATGACACGGTCGTCGATCCACGCCAGGGGAGCGACGTTGTCGATGAGGGGCTCGTTGTCGGGACCCCGCGCCACCTCGCGTGCGCGGGTGAGCCAGGGCCGTACGCCGGGCCCCTTGTCCCTGCGCAGATGGGAGTAGTCGTACAGGCGCCGCGCCACCCACAGATGCACCGGCCGGTCCTCCCACCACCGTTCCACGCGCAGCGGATTCGCCGAGAGGCCGGGCATCCGCACCCCCGTCAGCTCGTCCATGCTGCTCGCGATGGCATGGAGATCGAACTCGGGCCCCTTCGACCACCGCACGTACAAGTCGTTCCGCCGCCGGACGTACTCGGCCAGCTCCCTCAGCGATCGCACCGTCGGCAGGGACTCCGCACGCGCCGGCATGCCGTCCTCGCGCCCGGCCTCGCGACAGCCGTCACTCACGCGCACGCCCCGGTGCCGGACCGGTTCCCCACTGCGGACAGGCGCACGAGTCGGCCCGTCCGCCAGGCGGGAGCTGACCGACCACGTCGTACTCCTCTGCTGCGCGGCCTCGCCTCAGCCCTCTCACGCCCCTCACTCTCTTACTCTTCGTAGTCCTCGGGCCTCACACCGGCGTCCTCCATGGCCTCCCGCACGGTGCGCCCCTCTCCCCGCTCGGGTGGTTTGGCTTCCTGGGTTCCCTTCTCGATGACGTCGTCGGTCTTCTTCGTCTTCTCGCGGTTCTCTTCGGGAACGGTCATGCGCTCTTCTCCTTACGGCGGCGGCCTCGGCTGTCACATGTGCCCTCCGCCGTGTGTCGCGTATCCGGCACAAGCGACTTCTAACCCTCACGCCGCCGCGCGTCACTCACCCACGCGGAGCGCAGGCAGGGCGGCGACCCGGGCGACACCCTCATGCCTGGCTTCGGCTTCGGCTTCGGCCCACGGCCCGGTCGCGCGGCGCGTCGTCCGCCCTCCCGGCGCGAGCCGACGGAGCCGCCGTGGTCAGCCTCAGCCGCGCCCAGGCGTTACTGGCGTAGCCCTTTGGATTCCACACGGTTTCGGGTGACTCGGGCTGCGTGGCGCCGGTGGTGTCCCAGGCGCGGGCGCACAGGACGCTGTCCCCCTCGGCCAGGTCCACCGTCGCTCTCCAGAGCTGCCACGTCCACACGCTGTCAGGTTCGTCCACCACCGCCTGGACCCAGCTGCGGCCCCCGTCCGTCGAGACGTCCACGCGGGCCACCCGCCGGTCGTCGCCCGCGTGCGCGTAGCCGGTGATCTCCGTCGGTCCGGGCGGCACCGGACGGGTGCCGTCGGGGCGCAGGATGTCGCAGGTGAGCGCGACGGAACCGAGGGAGATGCCGTCGCCGGGGCCCGCCGTCGCGGGGTCGGCCCCGGGTGGCAGGACACGGTAGGCCGTGGCCTGGAAGTAGTTGTCGGACGGGTCGCGGCGTGCGGTGACGCGGTGCAGCCACTTCACGCTCCGGGCCCCGATCCAGCCAGGTACGACCACGCGCAGCGGGGCTCCGTGGAGGGCGGGCAGCGGATGGCCGTTTATCGACCAGGCCAGCAGCACCTCGTCGGAGAGCGCCTTGCAGAGGGGGATCGAGCCGCCGTAGGGCTGCGGCGGGTGCGCCTTGTGTGAGACGTCCGGTGCGGAGAAGGCGATGTGTTCCGCTTCGCTCTTCACTCCTGCCTTGGCCAGGACATCACCGAGCCCCACACCGGTCCACCTGGCCGTGGAGATCGCGCCGGGACCCCACGGGTCCTCCCCGGGGATGTCGCGGACGGCGATCAGTTCGGCGCGCCGGTTCCCCGCGCACTGCAAGGTCGCCGTGACCTCCCGCTCGGGGAAACGGCTGCGCAGCTCGGTCAGGGACAGCCGCAGGGGCCGTCGGACCAGGCCGTCGACGATCAGCCGCCACTCGTCCGGATCGATCAGCGGGACCGGACCGTGGTTGCGGCTGTAGAAGGACTCCACCGGGGTCACGCGCTCGCCCGCCAGCGCACGCCGCGGCGGTTCCGCGTTGAACGGTTCCCGCTCGTGGACGACGAAGTCGTGCCTTTTGCCGTGCAGCTCCATGCGGGGATGGGTGCCCTGTCCCCGGCGGGCCACGCGTCCGGGAGAGCGCCCCACTCCATCGGCGCACGCGCCGCTTCGGCTGCCGCCGGTCCACCGCGGCGCGCGCCCCGGGCCCGCCGCCCCCGCGTATCGGTGAGGAGGAGGTGGCCGGGTGGCGACACGTGACAGGCGGGTGACTGCCTGGCGCGCCATGGCGGCGGCCCCGCAGGTCAGCCAGCAGACTGTGCGCGAGGCGTGGATACGGCCGTGTCCGACGCGTCGATGGCCGCGGCATGGCGAGCCGGCATGTGGGTACCGGGACACACCCGGACACGGTGAAGGAGCAGAGGGCTGTGACTGACGTAGCGAGCAGGGGCCCCGAAGAGGGCGACGACCGGCCGGTACTGACGAACCGGCAGGGACATTCCGTCTACGACAACCAGAACCAGCGCACCGTCGGCCCCCGGGGTCCGGCGACCCTGGAGAACTACCAGTTCCTGGAGAAGATCAGCCACTTCGACCGGGAGCGCATCCCTGAGCGTGTCGTCCACGCGCGGGGGGTGACGACCTACGGTTACTTCGAGAGCTACGGGAAGTGGGGCGACGAGCCCATCAGCCGCTACACCCGGGCCAAGCTCTTCCAGGAGGAGGGCAAGCGCACCGATGTCGCCGTGCGGTTCTCCACCGTGATCGGCGGACGCGACTCGTCGGAGGCGGCGCGCGACCCCCGCGGTTTCGCGGTGAAGTTCTACACCGAGGACGGCAACTGGGACCTCGTCGGCAACAACCTCGGCGTCTTCTTCATCCGGGACGCCATCAAGTTCCCCGACGTCATCCACGCCCTCAAGCCCGACCCGGTCTCCCACGAGCAGAAGCCCGCGCGGATCTTCGACTTCATGTCGCAGACCCCCGAGTGCATGCACATGCTGGTGAACCTCTTCAGCCCGCGCGGCATCCCCTCCGACTACCGCCACATGCAGGGCTTCGGCGTCAACACCTACAAGTGGGTCAACAGCCAGGGGGACACCGTCCTGGTCAAGTACCACTGGCTGCCCAAGCAGGGCGTGCGCAGCATGACCGAGGAGGACGCGGCCAACGTCCAGGCGGCCGAGCTGGGGCACGCGACGAAGGACCTGTACGAGGCGATCGGGCGCGAGGACTTCCCCGAGTGGGAGCTGGTCGTGCAGATGATGTCCGACGACGAGCACCCGGAACTGGACTTCGACCCGCTCGACGACACCAAGACGTGGCCCGAGCAGGACTTCCCGCCGAAGCCGGTGGGCCGGATGGTGCTGAGCCGCGTCCCGGACAACTACTACGCGGAGAACGAGCAGGCCGCGTTCGGCACCGGCGTGCTCGTCGACGGCCTGGACTTCTCCGACGACAAGATGCTGGTCGGCCGGACCTTCTCCTACAGCGACACCCAGCGCCACCGGGTCGGCCCGAACTACCTCCAGCTGCCCGTCAACCAGGCCAAGCACGCCCACGTCGCCACCAACCAGCGCGACGGCCAGATGGCGTACGACAACACTCACGGCGGTGAGAACCCGGAGGTCAACTACGAGCCGTCGATCACCGGCGGTCTGCGGGAGGGGCAGTACCCGACCCACGACGACCAGGGGCCACTGATCGAGGGGCGCCTGACCCGCCAGCGCATCCCGCGGACCAACGACTACCTCCAGGCCGGTCAGCGCTACCGCCTGATGGAGGACTGGGAACGCGACGACCTCGTAGCCAACTTCACCGCTCTCATCTCGCAGTGCGCCCGGCCGGTGCAGGAGCGCATGGTCTGGCACTTCCTGCTGGTGGAGAACGAGCTCGGGCTGCGCGTCGGTGAGGGCCTGGGCATCCGGCCCAAGGACGTGTCCCATCTCAAGCCCCTGGCGGGCCAGGACCTGACCGACGAGGACCGCAAGCGCATGGCGAACCTCGGGGACAACCCGCCCCGGGACGTCGCGGGCCTGACCATGACCCACTGCGTGCCCAACCAGCGGCACGTCGTCTCGCGCTGAGCCCGCCCGCCGTCAGCGCCGCCCGCGGGCCGGAGACCCGGCCGCGGGTGTGGTGCCGGCCCCGGCCCTGGCCGCGCCATGAGCGGCACTGGCGCCCGCCGCCGCTGTGGTGACGGGCCGGGGTCCGGGGACAGGGCGCGCCGTACACGGGGTTCCCATACCGTGGTTTTCTGGTCGTTTCCTCCCAGCGAGAAGGGCGTGCCCGCTATGCCATCCGACTCCGGCCCTGTTTTCGGGCAGTCGCCTGTTGCCAGTGCGGCAGCCGCGCGCCCCTTCGACGCTCTGGGCGCGACGTACGAGAAGGCCTACGCCGGGGACCCGGAGCGGCTCGCCGCCATCGAGTGGCTGCTGGCCCGGCTGCCGACCGGCGCCCAGGTCCTGGACATCGGTTGCGGTACGGGGCGCCCGACCGCGGCGATGCTCGCGGAACAAGGGCACCAGGTCACAGGGATCGACGTGTCGGAGGCGATGGTGGAGCTGGCGCGGGCCCAGGTGCCCCAGGCCCGCTTCCAGCAGGCCGACGTGCGGACGCTGGCCGACGCACCGGACGCCTGGGACGCGGTGATCGCGTTCTTCCTGGTGCTGCAGATGTCCCGGGCCGATATCGACAGCACACTCCAGCGGATCGCCGACTGGCTGCGCCCCGGTGGCTACTTCCTCTTCTCCACCCTGCCGTGCGACGTGGAGGACACCGAGATGATGGTGCTGGGCCAGCCCATCCGGATCACCAGCTATCCAGCTGAGGTCTTCGCACAGCGGCTGCGCGCCGCCGGACTGGAAGTCCTCCACGAGCGGGTCAGCGAATTCCAGCCGGACTTCCCCGGCATGGACGCCGAGAAGCATCTGTTCGTCTACGCCCGCAAACCCGGCGGCACGACGGTCTCATGACGCGGAAAATGGCGCTCTCATGACGCGGAAGGGGAACCCGGCACGGGCACACCAGGGCCTGGCGGGCGCGGTGACGTCCGCAGAACGGGTCAGGGCGCAGCGCGAGCGCGGTCACCGGCGGCTCCTGGAACCGCTCACCCGCCTGGGGCACAGTCCGCCCGGCCACGCCACGCTGACCTGGGTGGGCGACCTCCAGCAGGGTGACGGAGGCAAGGGGGCCATGACCGACCGGCTGGCGCCCTGCCACCAGATCGTGGTCCGCGCGCAGGGCGGCGACAACGCCGGTCACACCAGCGTGTTCGCCGCGCCCGACGGCCGGTCACTGGTGCTGCAGAGCCATCTCGTGCCGTCCGGGATGCGCCACCCCGGCGTCGTCGGGCTGATCGCCAACGGGGTGCTGGTCAACCCGCGGACGTTGCTCAGCGAGGTGGACCAGCTCGCCGAGCGCGGCATCGACGTGGCCCAGCGCCTGCTCCTGAGCGACCGCGCCCATCTGGTGCTGCCCCTGCACCGTCTCGCGGACGAGCGCCAGGAAGGACGGCGCGCCCGCAGTTCCGACGCCATCGGCACCACACACCGCGGCATCGGCCCGGCCAACGTCAGCAGAGTCAACCGCAGCGGCGTGCGGGTCCGTGACCTGGCCGACCCGGCACTGGTCGAGCGTCGCCTGCGGCAGAGCGCCGCGCTCTTCGGCCTGTCGGCGGAGCACGCGGACGACAGCCTCACGTGGCTGCTCGGCTATGCGGACCGGCTCCTGGAGTACGCGGTGGATTCGGTGCGGTTCCTGCACGCCGCCGTGGACGCCGGTTACGGCATCCTGTTCGAGGGCGCCCAGGGGCCGCTCATCGACATCGACCACGGGATCTATCCCTACGTCACCACGTCATCGACGACCGTCCACGCCGTGGCGGGCGGCACCGGAATCGACACGGCCAGGATCAGCCACCGCGTCGGCGTACTCAAGGCGTACCAGACCATGGTCGGCAACGGGGCCTTCGTGTCCGAGGACACCGGTGAACTCGGCGGGACGCTCCGCAGCCTGGGCGAGGAGACCGGCACCACCACGGGCCGCCCGCGCCGCTGCGGCTGGCTCGATCTCGCGCACGCCCGGTGGGCGGTGGAGCTGAACGGCTACACCAGCCTCGTCCTCACCAAACTCGACGTCCTGGACGGCTTCGACACCGTCGGGGTGTGCGTGGGCTACGAGCACGAGGGCGAGAAATACCTGGGCTTCCACCCCGACGAGGAGTATCTGCGCGCCTGCACCCCGATCTACGAGTTCCTGCCCGGCTGGGGTCGCCCGACCCGCCGCGCCCGGTGCTACGACGACCTGCCCCAGCAGGCCAAGGACTTCGTCGCCTTCGTCGCCGACTATCTGGAGCTGCCGGTCAGCGGAGTCAGCACCGGACCGGCGGAGGACGACCTCCTCGTCGTGGCCGGGGGAGAGCTGAGCGGCCTGATGGGGCGGGCGGCGGTGCGAGCGCCGCGGGCGGCCGCCCGCGACGGCCGGGGGTCTCGGCCGCGCCGGGTCCTCGTCTTCAGCGGCGCCGCGCCGGGCAACCGTCCTCAGTACCGCCAGTCCGCCGCCGACCTGGGAATGGTCTGCGGGGCGAAGGGCGTGGGCATCGTGTACGGGGCCGGTGGCGTGGGCATCATGGGCGCGCTGTCCGACGCCGCGCTCGCCACCGGCGGCGAGGTCATCGGCGTCATCCCCCGCGCGCTGATGGACCGCGAGTTCGGGCGCACCGACCTGCCGGACCTGCGCGTCGTCGAGACCATGCACGAGCGCAAACTCCTGATGCGGGAGCTGAGCGACGCCGTCATCGCACTGCCGGGCGGCTACGGCACCTTCGAGGAGCTGTTCGAGTTCATCACCTGGGCGCAGCTCGGCCTGCACCGCAAACCGGTGGTACTCCTGGACGACACCGGGTACTTCACTCCGTTCCTCGCGCTGATCGACCACGCGCGGCACGAGGGCTTCCTCACCGCGGAGGACCGCGCCCTGGTCAGCCAGGCCACCACGGTGGACCAGGCCCTCGACATCGCCCTCGGAGGCTGAGGCGCCGACGAGCCCCGGGGGCGCGACCGCGCACGAACCGGAACCGGAAAGACAACGAGAGGGCCCCTCGTGCCTGTTGACGGATATGCCGACAGCCTGTCCCTGGTGGCGCGCGTCCAAGCCCATGGAGCGGGAGAGTTCTCCCTGCTCGGGCGCGGCTGGGAGCTCTTCGACGGAGTGTGGCTCCCCACGCTGTCCTACGGCACCGAGTTCTACACCACACGTCTGCCCTATCCACGGCGTGGATCGTTCCTTGAGGTGGGCAGCGGCGCCGGGGTGACCGCCGTACACGCCGCGCTCACCGGCTGCGACGCCGTGACCGCGACCGACGTGAACTCCCGCGCGGTCGCCAACACCGCGCGCAACGCCGAGCGGCACGGGGCCCACGTCACCGCTCTGACCAGCGACGTGTTCGCCGCTCTCCCCGGCCACGCGAGATTCGACTGCGTCTTCTGGAACATCCCCTACGTCAGGGTCCCAGCCGGCTACCAGCACTCCAGCGACATCACCAAGGCCGTGTTCGACGCCGACCACCGGCTGTGCCGGAGCTACCTCTCCGGGGCGGCGGACGTCCTGGCCCCCGGCGGGCGGCTCTTCCTCGGCCTCGGCGATATCGGGGACACGGCCGCGGTCCACCGCATCGCGGGCGAGTACGGCTGGGACGTGCGGCTCATGGCCGCGGGCAGGCACGCGCCAGACCCGCACATCGAGCACCGGCTGTTCGAGCTGACCCGGCGGTGAAGGCCCGTGGGCAGCCCGGCCGACGGGTCATCGCGGCAGGTCAGTAGAGTTCGGCTGCCGTCCTCCCCGACCTTCGAGGTACCCCCTGTGAACGCCGCGCCACCCGCACCCCGTGACGACACCGGGCCCGTGACGGTCGTGGGCATCGGCGCCGACGGGTGGACCGGCCTCGCCGCGACGGCGCGGGAGGCGCTGCGGGAGGCCGACGTCGTGATCGGCGGCCCGCGCCAGCTCGCCCTGCTTCCCGAGGAATGCGCCGGGCAGCGCGTTCCGTGGCCCTCGCCGCTGCGCCCGGCGGTCGCCGCGCTGGTCGCCGCCCACGCGAGGCGCCGCATCGCCGTGCTGGCCAGCGGCGACCCGTTCTTCTTCGGCATAGGCCGGGCCCTGAGCGAGGAACTGGGCGCGGAGCGGCTGCGCGTCCTGCCGCACCCGTCGTCCGTCGCGTACGGCTGCGCCCGCCTCGGCTGGCCCCAGGAGGACACCGACGTCGTCAGCCTCGTCGGACGGCCCCTGGCCGCCCTCAGCCGCTCGCTCTACGACCGGCGGCGGCTGCTCGTCCTCAGCGCCGGGGCGCACTCGCCCGCCGAGGTGGCGGCGCTGCTGCGGGACCGCGGCTTCGGGCCGAGCACGCTGCGGGTCCTCGAACAGCTCGGCGGCGAGCGGGAGCGCGCGCTGACGGGAACGGCGGCCGACTGGCCGCACCCGCCGGGCGACGCCCTGAACCTCATCGCCGTCGAATGCCGCGCCGCGCCGGACGCCGTCCGGCTCTCCGCCGTACCGGGGCTCCCCGACGAGGCGTACGAGCACGACGGGCAGCTGACCAAGCGCCATGTGCGGGCCGCGACGCTCGCCGCGCTCGCCCCCGCCCCCGGCGAACTGCTCTGGGACATCGGCGGCGGTTCCGGCTCCATCGCCGTGGAGTGGCTGCGGGCCCACCGCGCCTGCCGCGCCGTGACCGTGGAACGTGACCCCGCACGCGCCGCACGCATCGGACGCAACGCCGAAGCGCTGGGCGTACCCGCGCTCCGCGTCATCACCGGCAAGGCGCCCCGAGCACTGGCCGGGCTGCCCGCCCCGGACGCCGTGTTCATCGGCGGCGGCCTGACCACGCCGGGCCTGCTGGAGACCTGCTGGTCCGCCCTCCCCACCGGGGGACGGCTGGTCGCCAACACGGTGACGCTGGAGTCGGAGGCGCTGCTCGCCGACTGGTACCGGCGGCACGGCGGCGAACTCGTGCGGCTCGCCGTCGCGCGCGCGGTGCCCGTAGGCGGCTTCACGGGATGGCGGCAGGCGATGCCCGTCACCCAGTGGGCCGTGGTCAGACCCGCCGACGGCGCCGGGCGGCCCGGCGCCGCGACGGGAGAACAAACGGCTGGACCGGACCGAGGAGAGAAACGATGACGGTGTACTTCATCGGCGCCGGGCCCGGCGCCGCCGACCTGATCACCCTGCGCGGAGCGCGCACCCTGGCGCGCTGCGGGGTGTGCCTGTACGCGGGCAGCCTCGTACCCCGTGAACTGCTGGCCGAGTGCCCGCCGGACGCCCGGCTCGTCGACACCGCCCAGCTCAACCTCGACCAGATCGTCGACGAACTCACGCGCGCCCACGAGGCGGGCCGGGACGTGGCCCGGCTGCACTCCGGCGACCCGTCGGTCTTCAGCGCCGTCGCCGAGCAGATGCGGCGCCTGGACGCGGCCGGGGTGCCGTACGAGATGATCCCGGGCGTCCCCGCGTTCGCCGCGGCGGCGGCGGCCCTGGGACGGGAGCTGACGGTGCCCACCGTCGGCCAGACCGTCATCCTCACCCGCGTCGCCCAGCAGGCCACGCCCATGCCGGAGGGCGAGGACCTCGCCACCCTCGGGCGCAGCGGCGCCCTCCTCGTCCTGCACCTCGCCGCCCGCTACGTGGACCGTGTCGTCGCTGAGCTGCTTCCGCACTACGGGGCGCACTGCCCGGCCGCCGTGGTGGCCATGGCCAGCCGCCCCGACGAACTCGTGCTGCGCGGCACGCTGGAGACCATCGCCGGGCAGGTGAAGGCGGCGGGCGTGGTCAGGACAGCGGTGATCATGGTGGGCCGCACGCTGGGCGCGGAGCAGTTCAGCGACAGCTACCTCTACTCGGCGGAGCGTGAGCGGGCCTCAGCCGACGGACAGGCTCTTGCCGACGACCGAGCCCTCAGTCCCGGGGCTGAGGACGCCGGTGAGCCGGCCTGAGCAGTCGGTGCCCGCGCGGACGCGCACCACGGCGTCCGTGCCGTTCGAGACGTTGACCGGGCTCTGATCCAGCGGGTAGCACCCGCTGGGGTCGGTGTGCTTGACCGAGCCGATGACCAGCTGCCCCTTGGCCGCGTACGCGGAAGCCGGGACGGCGAGGGCGAGCGCCCCCGCGGCGGCGAGGACGCCGAGCGTCCGGGAGAGCCTGCGCATAGTGGTTCCTCCTGTGCCCTGGACCGCGCCGGAACGCGACAGGTCCTGCCGCCCATGATCGGCGCGCGGCGGGCAGCGGACCGCCTGGACTGAGCCGTCGGGGTGGTCCTCAGGGGCGCCCGGGCGGCCCCGCCGGAGCCGCGCGGCCCACGACCGTCCCCGCGCGGTCGATGCAGAGGACGTCCACCGCGACCGGCGCCCCGCGCAGCACGCCCAGCGCCTGGTCACGCGCTTCCTGGGCGACCAGGTCGCCCAGCGGCACGCCGCGCGCCGCACACAACTGCACGGTCTCCAGGCCGGTGTTGGCGCCCGCCACCGCGAGCGCCAGCTCCTCGTCGGCTCCGCCGCGCCGGGCGAGAGCGGCGAGGAAGTCCTTGTTCACCTGGCTGCGAGCGGAGTGCAGGTCCAGATGACCGGCGGCGAGCTTGGAAAGCTTCGCGAAGCCACCGGCGATGGTCAGCCGGGGCACGGGGTGGCGGCGGACGTACTTCAGTACCGCGCCCGCGAAGTCGCCCATGTCCAGCAGCGCGTCCTCCGGCAGGCCGTGCTCGGCGACAGCCACCTTCTCGGAGGTGGAACCGGTACAGCCCGCGACATGGGTGCGCCCGGCGGCCCGCGCGACGTCCACTCCGCGCCGGATGCTGTCGATCCACGCGGAGCACGAGTACGGCACGACGATGCCCGTGGTGCCCAGGATGGACAAGCCGCCGAGGATGCCGAGGCGCGGGTTCCAGGTGCTGCGGGCGATCTCCTCGCCGTGGTCCACCGACACCTCGATCTCGACGTCGCCGCGCCCGCCGCACCGCGCGGCGACCGCCGCGACGTGCTCGCGCATCATCTGCCGGGGGACCGGGTTGATCGCCGGTTCACCGACCGGCAGCGGCAGCCCGGGGCGGGTGACGGTGCCGACGCCGGGACCGGCCCGGAAGACGACCCCGGAACCGGGCGGCAGCTCCCTGACCGTCGCCCGCACCAGCGCGCCGTGCGTGACATCGGGATCGTCTCCGGCGTCCTTCACGATGCCCGCCATCGCCCGGCCTCCGGCCAGCTCCTCGGCCGCCAGCGCGAACGCGGGCCGCTGGCCCTTGGGCAACGTGATCGTCACCGGGTCGGGGAAGTCGCCGCTGAGCAGCGCGGTGTACGCGGCGCTGGCCGCCGCCGTCGCACACGCGCCGGTCGTCCAGCCGGGACGCAGCCCGGTGTGCTGGAGCTGCGCGCCACGCCCGCCCTTGGCGGCCGGTTCAGCCACGATGGCCACCACCGCCCGCGGCCGCGCGCGGGCCACCCCGTACCGTGGCGCACGCGTACGCGCCCGTGTGTGCCCACCGGCCGACGGGCCGGGGCCGGGCAGGGGCGTCCGGCCAGCGGGACCGACCAGGGAATGAAGAGATGACGGCGCCACCCCACGTACTGATCCTCGGCGGCACCACCGAAGCCCGCCGCCTGGCGGCGCGGCTCGCCGAGCCGACCCGCGCCCGGCCGGTACCGCCCCGGGTCACCACATCCCTCGCCGGGCGGGTCGCCGAACCCAGGCTGCCCGTCGGAGAGGTACGCGTCGGCGGCTTCGGAGGCGCCGAGGGCATGGCCGACTGGCTGAGCGACCACCACGTGGACGCGCTCATCGACGCCACCCATCCTTTCGCCGACACGATCAGTTTCAACGCCGCCAGGGCGGCGGCCACCGCCCATGTTCCCCTGCTCGCCCTCCGGCGCCCCGGCTGGGTCGCCGGACCCGGAGACCGCTGGCACCAGGCCGCCTCGCTGGCCGAGGCCGCCGAGCTGCTGCCCGCGCTGGGGGAGCGGGTCTTCCTCACCACCGGGCGGATGGGGCTCGCGGCCTTCGCCCACCTCACCGGCCAGTGGTTCCTCGTCCGCTCGGTCGACGCCCCCGACCCGCCCGCGCCGCCGCGCATGGACGTGCTGCTCGACCGCGGCCCCTTCAGCCTCGAAGGGGAGGCGGAGCTGCTGCGCCGCCACCGGATCGACGTGCTCGTGACCAAGGACAGCGGCGGCCGGGCCACCGCGGCCAAGCTCACCGCCGCGCGCGAGGCGGGCGTGCCCGTCGTGGTGGTCCGCCGCCCGCCCGTACCAGCGGGAATCGCCGCGGCCACCGATGTTCCCGGGGCCGAGGAGTGGCTGCGGCGGACCCTCGGCTGACCGCGCTCAGGCCGGCGGGTAGCGGCGCGGCGTCCACACGATCCGGGTGCCGTCGCCGCGCCGCACCGTCCGCGTCTGGGACGACCCGACCAGCAGGATCGTGCGCATATCGACCTGATCGGGCTCAAGGTCGGCCAGCCGTACGATCCGTACGCTCTCCTCCGGACCGCCCACGTCCCGGCCGAGCACCACGGGGGTGTCCGGCGCGCGGTGCTCAAGCAGCAGCTCACGGGCCTTGCCGACCTGCCAGATACGGCTGCGTGAACCCGGGTTGTACAGGGCGAGCACGAGGTCGGCGGCGGCGGCCGCGCGCAGCCGCTCGGCGATGACCTCCCACGGCTTGAGCCGGTCGGACAGCGACACCACGGCGTAGTCGTGCCCCAGCGGGGCGCCCGCCTTGGCGGCCGCCGCGTGCGCGGCCGTCATACCGGGCAGCACCCGTACGGGGACCTCCCGGTACGGGTCCTCGGACGCCGCCTCCAGCACGGCCGTCGCCATCGCGAAGACACCGGGGTCGCCGGAGGAGACGACGGCGACCCGCCGCCCCCGCTGGGCGAGATCGAGCGCGAACTCCGCGCGCACCGCCTCCACCTTGTTGTCGGACGCGTGCCGCCGCTGACCCGGCCGGACCGGGACCCGGTCGAGATACGTGGTGTAGCCGACCAGGTCGTCGGCGGCGGCCAGTTCGCCGCGCGCCTCCGGCGTGAGCCACATCGGCCCGGCCGGGCCCAGACCCACCACGACGACCTCACCCGGCGCCGCCGGTGAGCCGCCTCCGGCCGCCGGTGACGCGGTCTCGCCGCGCCGTGCGTCGATCCGGCTCGGCAGCACCGCCACCGAGAAGTACGGCACCGACTCGGGGGCCACATCGGCCAGCGCGCCCGTGCGCTCCCCGCTCATCGTGGCCCGCTCCACATACCGCGCGTCGTCCAGCCGCCCGGCCCGCTCCAGGGCGCGCCGCACGGTCGGGAAGGTCCGGCCCAGCTTCAGCACGACCGCCGCGTCCGTGGAGGCCAGCCGCGCCGCCAGCTCCTCCTCGGGCAGCGTGCCCGGCAGGATCGTCAGCACCTCCTCGGCCTCCACCAGCGGCTTCCCCAGGCGCGCCGCCGCGGCGCTGACCGAGGTGACGCCCGGGACGACCTCCGTGGGATAGCGGTCGGCGAGCCGCTTGTGCATGTGCATGTACGAGCCGTAGAAGAGCGGATCGCCCTCGGCGAGCACCGCCACGGTGCGTCCCGCGTCCAGATGCGCGGCGAGCCGGGCGGCGGCCTCGGCGTAGAACTCCTCCATGGCGCCCCGGTAGCCGCCCGGGTGGTCGGTGGACTCGGTGGTGACCGGGTAGACCAGGCGCTCCTCGATGTGGTCGGCGCGCAGATGCCGCTCGGCGATGGAGCGCGCGATGCTCCGGCCGTGCTGGGCGCTGTGGTAAGCGACCACATCGGCCTCGGCGATGACCTCAACGGCCCGCACCGTCATCAGGGAAGGGTCGCCCGGGCCGAGGCCGACGCCGTAGAGCCTGCCTCTGGCGCCACCCGCCGGGCCGGCCGCCCGTTCCTGCTGCTCGCTCACTCTGCCTCGCTCGCTATCGCGTTGATCGCGGCCGCGGCGATGGCGCTGCCGCCCCGCCGTCCGCGCACCACCAGGTGGTCAAGCGCCGCCGGATGCCCGGCCAGCGCCTCCTTCGATTCGGCGGCGCCGATGAAACCGACCGGCACCCCGATGATCGCGGCGGGGCGCGGCGCGCCCTCGTCGATCATTTCCAGCAGCCGGAACAGCGCGGTGGGCGCGTTGCCGATGGCGACGACGGAGCCTTCCAGCCGGTCGCGCCACAGCTCCAGCGCCGCGGCGCTGCGGGTGGTGCCCATCCGCTGCGCGAGCCCGGGCACCGAGGGGTCGGCCAGGGTGCAGACCACGTCGTTGTCGGCGGGCAGCCGCTTGCGTGTGACACCGCTGGCGACCATGTTCGCGTCGCACAGGATGGGCGCACCGGCGCGCAGCGCCTCGCGGGCCACGGCCACCACCTTCGGGGTGTACGCGAGGTCCCGCACGAGGTCGACCATGCCGCACGCGTGGATCATCCGCACCGTGACCTGGCTGACGTCCGGCGGCAGGGCGCCCAGGTCGGCCTCGGCGCGGATGGTGGCAAAGGATGCGCGGTAGATGGCCGCGCCGTCCTTCTTGTAGTCGAACACTGTGTCCTCGATGTCCTTAACTCTGTCCTCGGTCGAACCGGTCCGTCCGCTGGTCCCCGCGGTGAGCGCGCCGGGATCGCTCATGGGTGCGCCCGCGCCGTCGCCACCGCTTCGGCCAGCCCAGCCCACCGCGTCCGCCCCACGCGCACGGCCGCGGGCGTGGCCGCCGCACCCGACGCGTCCGCCGGAGCGGCTGGGCCCGCTGCTCCGCGTACGGAGACCCGGTAGCCGTCCTCGTCCGCCAGCACGTCCACCCAGCTGCCGGTGGGATGCCCGCACCTGCGGGCGCAGCCGGACCAGTAGACCGGAAGCCGCCGTTCCGCGTGCGGGGGGCCGTCGTCGTCAGGTGTGCCGTCGCCGGGCGCCGCCGTCACCGCCAGCACCCGCGCCGCGTCCGCGCGCACGTCCGCCAGGGACTTGGCGCAGCCAGGACGGCCCGTGCAGGCTCCCGCTCCGGACCAGGGTGAGGAGGCGTCGGTGACGAACCCGGCAGCGGCCAGCTCCGGCAGCAACCGCCGGGCGCCGGTCGAGGTCAGCCCGGGGACCACCACGCCGCGCCAGGGTGTCACACGCAGTCCGCCCGCCCCGTGGCGGGCGGCGGCCGCCACGAGCAGCCGCCATCGCGCCACGGACAGCCGCCCCAGCGGCGCGGCCACCGACAGGGCGCACCGGCCACCGTCAGCCCCGTGCACCAGGCCCAGCGCGGGCGGTGGGCCCAGCGGGTGCGCGGCGCCGGGCGCGGTGGGCCCAGCGGGTGCCGCCGTGATCCCCGCCGCGGCCAGCGCCGCGCGCAACCGCCGCTCCGTCACCGCGTGTTCGCGCGGCAGCTCCCGTACCCGCCAGGCGCGTGTGCCGCTCTCACCCGCCGCCGTCAGAAAGGTGAGGGCGGCGAACAGCGCGGCGCGGGGCGCGTCTTCGGCGCGCACCCGCAGCGGTACACCATGGCCGTCCGCGTCCGCCGCCGGGTCGCCGCCCGCCGCGCCGGGGGCGGAACCGACGCGCAGCAGCGCGCCGCCACCAGGCTCTGCGATCAATGTCACATCACCCCCGAGCGCCGCCACATCGCCCCTGCCGTCATCCAGGGCGAACAGGAACCGGCCCGACAAACCGGTCGCCTCATCGGACCCGCACAGCAACGCGTCCAGCGCCCGCGCCCACGGCACCACGTCCGCGTGGCCCGCGCCGTCAAGGCCCGAGAGCGGAGAAACGGCCACATTGCGTACCCGCTCATGCCGGTCGGAGGGGAGCAGCCCCGCCGACCGCAGCCGGTCGGCGAGCGCGCCGCCGCAACCGGCACCGAGCCCGCGCAGCTGCACATTGCCCCGTGAGGTGAGATCCAGCCGGCCGTCACCCAAGTCGTCGGCGGCCAGCGCCAGTTCCTCCGCCTGGCGCGCTGTCAGCAGCCCGCCCGGCAGTCGCACGCGCGCCAGAAAGCCGTCGTCGGCCTCGTGCAGCCGCAGCGCGCCGGGGCACGCGTCGCCGCCCGCGCGGCGCGGTGGTTCCTCCCCAGTTGGGGTGGTTGTCGGGGTGAGGGACATGGCGGCGAGCATACCGACGATCCCCCCGGCCGCTCCGTGGCGTACCAGGTCAGCACCGTGCGCCCGGGAGACGGTGGGCGGCGCCCGGGACGCCGGCCGCGCCCTGCGGGAACGCGTCACGCCCGGCGCACGGACCGCCTTATCAGGCCGTGTGCCCATGGCGCGACCAAGTGGCTCACCCGGTCGTGGTGACCGGTGAGGATCACGTACGGGGCGAACGCCCAGGTCGTTACTATGCTCCCCGGCGGGCCTCCCGGCTCGCCGGACGCCAGCGACGGCGCCAGGGGAGGAAGCCGGTGGAAGCCCGGCGCGGTCCCGCCACTGTGAGCTAGGCAGCGATGCCCCGCGAGCCAGGAACTCCCGCCGTCCTCACAACCCGCCCGGGGCGCGGACCCCGAGGAAGGCTGCTGCCGCATGATCCTCCTGCTGTCGACGTCCGACACCGACCTGCTCAGCGCTCGTGCGGCCGAGGGCCCCGTGCCCTACCGCCTCGCCAACCCCGCCCGGCTCGGCCTCGACGACCTCCCCGCCCTGCTCGACGGCACCGAACTCGTCGTCGTACGGCTCCTCGGCGGAGTCCGCGCCTGGCAGGAGGGCCTGGACCTCCTGCTGGCGGGGGACCGCCCCGTCGTCGTCCTCACCGGCGAACAAGCCCCCGACGCGCAGCTGATGGAGGCCTCCACGGTCCCCATCGGCATCGCCGCCGAGGCGCACGCCTACCTCGCGCACGGCGGGCCCGCGAACCTCGCCCAGCTCGCCACCTTCCTCTCCGACACCGTGCTGCTCACCGGCCACGGCTTCGCCCCGCCCGAGGCCGCCCCCACCTGGGGCGAACTGGAGCGCACCGCCAGCCCCGACGCCACCGGGCCGGTGATCGCGGTGCTCTACTACCGCGCCCACCACATGAGCGGCAACACGGCCTTCGTCGAGACGCTGTGCCAGGCGGTCGAGAACGCGGGCGGCCGCGCCCTGCCGCTGTTCGTCGCCTCGCTGCGGGCCCCCGAACCCGAGCTGATCGACGCGCTCGGCGCCGCCGACGCCGTCGTCACCACCGTCCTCGCCGCGGGCGGCACCCGGCCCGCCGAAGCGTCCGCCGGAGGCGACGACGAGTCCTGGGACGCGGGCGCCCTCGCCGCGCTCGACGTGCCGATCCTCCAGGCGCTGTGCCTCACCGGCACCCGCGCCGCGTGGGAGGAGAGCGACGAGGGCCTGTCGCCGCTGGACGCCGCCACCCAGGTCGCCGTTCCCGAGTTCGACGGCCGCCTGATCACCGTCCCGTTCTCCTTCAAGGAGGTCGACGAGGACGGGCTGCCGGTGTACGCCGCCGACCCCGAGCGGGCCGCCCGCGTCGCCGGAATCGCCGTACGGCACGCCCGGCTGCGGCACATCCCCGCCGCCGACAAGCGCCTCGCGCTGGTGCTCTCCGCGTACCCGACCAAGCACTCCCGCATCGGCAACGCCGTCGGCCTCGACACCCCCGCCAGTGCCGTCGCTCTGCTGCGCAGGCTCCGCGCCGAAGGCTGGGACCTCGGCCCGGAGGAAGGTCCCGAGGCGCTGCCCGGCCTCGCCTCCGGCGTCGGCGACGAGCTGATCTACGCCCTCATCGAGGCGGGCGGCCACGACCAGGAATGGCTCACCGAGGAGCAGCTGGCCAGCAACCCGGTCCGCATCCCCGCGGCCGACTACCGCCAGTGGTTCGATCGGCTGCCCAAGACGCTGCGCGACTCCGTCGAGGAGCACTGGGGCCCGCCGCCCGGGCAGATGTTCGTCGACACCAGCCGCGACCCCGAGGGGGAGATCGTGCTGGCCGCGCTGCGGCGCGGCAACCTCCTCGTCCTCATCCAGCCGCCGCGCGGCTTCGGCGAGAACCCCATCGCCATCTACCACGACCCCGACCTGCCGCCCTCGCACCACTACCTGGCCGCCTACCGCTGGATCGCCGCCTCCCAGGAGGAGGGCGGCTTCGGCGCCGACGCCATGGTCCACCTCGGCAAGCACGGCAACCTGGAGTGGCTGCCCGGCAAGAACGCCGGGCTCTCCGCCGCCTGCGGCCCGGACGCCGCACTCGGCGACCTGCCGCTGATCTACCCCTTCCTCGTCAACGACCCCGGTGAGGGCACCCAGGCCAAGCGCCGGGTGCACGCCACCCTGGTCGACCACCTGGTGCCGCCGATGGCCCGTGCCGAGTCGTACGGCGACATCGCCCGCCTGGAACAGCTGCTGGACGAGTACGCGGCCATCTCCGCGATGGACCCGGCGAAGCTGCCCGCGATCCGCGCCCAGATCTGGACGCTCATCCAGGCCGCCAAACTCCACCACGACCTCGGCCTCGAAGACCGCCCCGACGACGACGGGTTCGACGACTTCCTGCTGCACGTCGACGGCTGGCTGTGCGAGGTCAAGGACGCCCAGATCCGCGACGGACTCCACATCCTCGGCGGCGCCCCGGAGGGCCCCGCGCGGGTCAACCTCGTCCTCGCGATCCTGCGCGCCCGGCAGATCTGGGGCGGCACCACCGCCCTGCCGGGCCTGCGGGAGGCGCTGGGCCTGGACGAGTCGGCCGCCACCCGCACCGGCGCCGACGAGGCGGAGGAATCCGCCCGTGCGCTCGTGCAGGCCATGGACGACGCGGGCTGGGACCCGGCGGCGACGGAGCGGGTCTGCGCGTCCGTGCCGGACGAGCGCCGCGCCGGAGTCGCCGCCATCCTCGACTTCGCCGCCCGCGAGGTCGTGCCCCGGCTCGCCGCCACCACCAACGAGATCGACCACGCCGTGCACGCGCTGAACGGCGGCTTCGTCCCGGCGGGGCCGTCGGGCTCGCCGCTGCGCGGACTGGTCAACGTGCTGCCGACCGGCCGCAACTTCTACTCCGTCGACCCCAAGGCGGTGCCCAGCCGCCTCGCGTGGGAGACGGGCCAGGCCCTCGCCGACTCGCTGTTGGAGCGCTACCGCAACGACAACGACGGCACGTGGCCGCAGTCCGTCGGCCTGTCCCTGTGGGGCACGAGCGCCATGCGCACGGCGGGCGACGACATCGCGGAGGCGATGGCGCTGCTCGGTGTCCGACCGGTGTGGGACGAGGCGTCCAGGCGCGTCACCGGACTCGAAGCCATCCCGCTGGACCAGCTCGGCCGCCCCCGCGTGGACGTCACCCTGCGCATCTCCGGCTTCTTCCGCGACGCGTTCCCGCACGTGGTGGGCCTGCTGGACGACGCGGTGCGGCTCGCCGCCTCGCTGGAGGAGAGCGACAGCGACAACTACGTACGGGCCCACACCCAGGCCGACCTCGCCGAACACGGCGACGAACGCCGCGCCACCACCCGTATCTTCGGCTCCCGCCCCGGCACCTACGGCGCCGGTCTGCTCCAGCTGATCGACAGCCGCGACTGGCGCACCGACGCCGACCTCGCCGAGGTCTACACCGTCTGGGGCGGCTACGCCTACGGCCGCGGCCTCGAAGGCCGCCCGGCGCGGGCCGAGATGGAGACCGCGTACAAGCGCATCGCCGTCGCGGCGAAGAACACCGACACCCGCGAACACGACATCGCCGACTCGGACGACTACTTCCAGTACCACGGCGGCATGGTCGCCACCGTGCGCGCCCTGAAGGGCACGGCGCCCGCCGCGTACATCGGCGACAGCACCAGGCCGGAGACGGTCCGCACCCGCACGCTCCACGAGGAGACCTCACGCGTCTTCCGCGCCCGCGTCGTCAACCCCCGCTGGATCGAGGCGATGCGCCGCCACGGCTACAAGGGCGCCTTCGAGCTGGCCGCGACCGTCGACTACCTCTTCGGCTACGACGCCACCACGGGCGTCGTCGCCGACTGGATGTACGACCAGCTCGCGCAGAGCTACCTCCTCGACCCGGAGAACCGCGCCTTCCTTGAGGAGGCCAACCCGTGGGCGCTGCACGGCATGGCCGAGCGGCTGCTTGAGGCCGAGAGCCGTGGCCTGTGGGACGAGCCGGACCCGCAGACGCTGGCGGCGGTGCGCGAGCTCTACCTGGAAACCGAGGGCAACTTGGAGGGTGGGGCAGGCGGGGCGGGCCGGGCGGGCGGCACCGATGACTGAGCCGGTGACGGCGCTGGAGTCCGTGGCGTGGCTGTGCGTACGGGACGGGCGGCTGCTCGCCGTACGCACGCGGGGCAGGGACACCTTCTACCTGCCCGGCGGCAAGCTCGAACCCGGTGAGAGCGGCCCGCGGGCGCTTTCCCGCGAACTCGCCGAGGAACTGGGCGTGGACGCCGACGCCGAGACCCTGACCGAGTCCTTCGTCATCCACGACGAGGCCCACGGCCAGGACGGGCGGCCGCTGCGCATGACGTGCTACAGCGGCCCCGCGACCGGAGAGCCACGCCCGGGCCGCGAGATCGCGGAACTGGCCTGGTTCGGCACGGAGGACACCGCACGCTGCGCCTCAGCGATGCGCCAGGTACTGGCCAGGCTCGCGGCGGCGGGTGCCGTCACGCGGTAACGCGGTTCGGGTGCACGCGCGTGTGTGCGTGTGGTGGCCCACGCGGCCGGTGGAGACGATGCGCCGATCACGTGGGCTTTCGCCTGGGCCGTGTCCGGCGGATCGTGCTGCGGCTCCTGCTGGGGAGGGGAGCCCCTGTCCGTGCGCGTTGCGGGGTGCGGGTGCGTCCGTGGCTGGTCGCGCAGTTCCCCGCGCCCCTGGTGGGGCGCACAGCCGTTTGCCGGGTCGGGGTTGCTTCCCCCTGGGTCTGGTGGCCTGGGGCCGGCCCCGTGGGCGGTCTGACGCCGGGCGCGCGTGTTCCGCCGGACGCTTCCTGGCGCTCGCCCGGGCCGGGAGTGCTGTCCGGTGTGCCGCCGTGCGCCCCTGGCTGTCCGCTCAGCGGCCCCCGCGCCGCGGCGGCGCGTCGTTTATCCGGTAGCCCAGGCCATCCCGGCCTGGTTAGCATCCCTGGCATGTACTTCCATCAGATCTACGGCTGACACGGCGGCGGGCCACGCGCCCGCTGCTCCCTCGCCCGCCCTGGACACGTGCGGAGCACGACAGGCCACGCCGTCGTGCCGCTGCCAGGCGCCGGGCTGTCGTGTCCGCCCGTAGAACTGAGACGAGACATTTCCCATGGACCGCGAGCGCGCGCATATCGCCATGATCGGCATTCCCGCCGTCAGCCACATCCTGCCCAGCCTGGAGATCATCCGGGAACTGGTGGCCCGGGGTCACCGCGTCACCTACGCCAACGACCCGGCTGTGGCCGGGCTGATCACGCCTACTGGGGCCGAGTTCGTCGGCTCCGCGTCGCTGCTGCCGTTCGCCGACAATGACTGGCCGGAGGACCCGGTCGCCGCGATGGGCCTCTTCCTCGACGACGCCATCGCGGCACTGCCGCGACTGCGCGCCGTCTACGCGGCTGACCGCCCTGACCTCTACCTCTACGACATCGGGGGATATGCGGGCCGCGCGCTCGCCGAGGAGCAGGGCCGCGCCGCCGTCCAGCTCTCTCCCGCCCACGTCGCGTGGAAGGGCTTCGAGCGGGAAGTCCTCGGCCCGGTCAGGCAACTTCCGGGCGCGGACGCCTACTTCGCGAGGTTCGCGGCGTGGCTCGCCGCTTCCAACGCCACGACCAAGGACGTCGATGCCTTCGCCGGGCGGCCGCGGCGCGTCGTGGCCACCATCCCCCGCGCCATGCAGCCCCACGCCGACACGGTCGACCCGGAGGTCGTGAGCTTCGTCGGCCCGTGCTTCGGCGACCGGAGTGGCCAGGGGGAGTGGAACCGGCCCGCCGGTGCGGCGAGGGTGCTGCTTGTCTCACTCGGCTCGGCGTACACCCGGCAGCCGGAGTTCTACCGGCGGTGCCTGGCGGCCTTCGGTGGCCTGCCCGGCTGGCATGTGGTCCTCCAGATCGGGAAGTACACCGACCCGGCGGAGCTGGGGGAGATCCCGGCCAACGTCGAGGTGCACTCCTGGGTGCCGCAGCTGGCGATCCTGGCGCAGGCCGACGCCTTCGTCACCCACGCGGGGATGGGCGGCTGCAGCGAGGGCCTGTTCCACGGAGTGCCCATGATCGCCGTACCGCAGGGCGCGGACCAGTTCACCAACGCCGACCGGCTCGTCGAGCTGGGCGTGGCGCGCCGCATCGACACCGAGGACGCCACCGCCGACGTGCTGCGCGCCGCCCTGATCGAGCTGACGGCCGACGACGGTGTCGCCCGGCGGCTGGCGGGGCTGCGCGCCGACGCGCGCGCCGAAGGCGGCACCGCGCGGGCCGCCGACCTCATCGAGGACATGCTCGGCTGACCGGCCGCGCGCCGCCGAAGGTCAGGCGGGGCGGCTGACCGCTTTCGCCCGGTCAGCCGCCCCGCCGCTACGGGCACACACGCGGCGGTGGGGTCGCCTCGTGTGGTGCCCGGCTCAGAGCCGCCCGGGCCAGGCCGGACGGCGTACCAGCTCGAACCACTCCTGGTCGTACTGCCCGGGCACGGTCTTGCCCGCATCGGCCCAGCGCTGCGCGAGCGCCGCGTAGATCGGTACCGGGGGCGTCGGGGGGCGAGGCTGGAACACGGGCTGCAACGGGGGCTGGGGACGGGGGTCGGACTGAGGCTGGGAGTGGGGATGGGGAGCTGAGTGGAGAACCGTTTCCTCAGGCGCTACGTACTGCGTTTCTGAGGGCTGGCTCAGAGCACTCCGGCTGTACGCGGAGGCACGCTGCATCGTCATCACGCCAGGCAAACGCCCGCCGGTGCGCCCCGGTCACGAAGAGCGGGGGGTCCTCACCCATACCGGCGGGCGCTCGAACGGGCCAGCGACGCGGCGGCCCACCGGAGAAGCCGTGGGGCGCGCGGGGTCGCCGGGCGGCCCACGGCGCCGCTCCGCACCGCCCCGGGCAAGTGGACTAGACCTCTGGAGCGGGAGGGGGTACAAATATGACGCGCGGGGGATCACTGTTCGCGCTTCACAGCGCCCGTTGGGAGGCACCTAATGTCCGCGAAGACTGCGGCTCGGGAGAGTGACCAGCCTGGCCGGATCATGTCCGGTGAGATGTCCGAGCAGCCCGCGGTGCTGCGCCGGATTCTGGAGGTGGGCGGCCCGCAGATCCGCGAGGTCGCCGAGGCGGTCGCGGCACGCGCCCCGCGCTTCGTGCTGCTGACCGGGCGCGGTACCTCCGACAACGCGGCGCTGTACGCCAAGTACCTCCTTGAGGTGCGGCTGGGGCTGCCGTGCGGGCTGACGTCGATGTCGACGACCACGGCGTACGGGGCGAAGCCCGAGCTGACGGACGTGCTGGTGATCACCGTCAGCCAGTCGGGCGGTTCGCCGGACCTGGTGGCGTCGACCCGGGCGGCCCGCGAGGCGGGGGCGATCACCCTTGCCGTGACCAACAACGCGCGGTCGCCGCTGGCCGAGGTCTCCGAGTTCCACATCGACGTGCTGGCGGGCGAGGAGAAGGCCCTCCCGGCGACGAAGACGTACACCGCGGAGCTGCTGGCCCTGTACCTGTTCGTGGAGGGGCTCGCCGGAGGCGACGGCGCGGCGGCGAAGGAGCTCCCGGAGCTGGCCCGGCAGATCCTGGACCGCCAGGGGGAGGTCCGGCAGCTCGCGGCGCGTTACCGGTTCGCTGAGCGGATGGTGCTGACGTCGCGTGGCTACGGCTATCCGACGGCGAAGGAAGCCGCGCTGAAGCTGATGGAGACCAGCTACATTCCCGCTCTGTCGTACTCCGGCGCGGACCTGCTGCACGGTCCGCTGGCGATGGTGGACAACATCTCGCCGGTCATCGCGATCGTCACCGACGGCAAGGGCGGCGAGGCGTTGCAGCCGGTGCTGGAGCGGCTGCGGGGCCGGGGCGCCGACCTGACGGTCATCGGCACGGCGGCCGAGGTGGCCAAGGCATCGGCCGGGTTCGCCCTGCCGACCGAAGGGGTCCCGGAGGAGCTCCAGCCGATCCTGGAGATCCTGCCGCTCCAGATGCTGGCGTACGAGGTCACGATCGCGCGCGGTCAGGACCCGGACGCGCCGCGCGCCCTGGCCAAGGTCACCGAAACGCACTGACCGGGCCGTACTGTCAGCTCCGTGCCGACCGCCGCGGCACGGAGCTGACCGATGCCCGCCCGGGCGCCCGCGCCCGCGCGTGGGCAACGCTCTGCCGGCACCGGTCCGTGGCCTCCGGCACCGGTCCGTGGCCTCCGGCACCGGTCCGTGGCTTCGCCGCCAGGGCCCGCCTGGCGGGCCGGTTCAGGGTCGCGGTGGGCGTGCGGAAGAGTGCCATGACAACGCGTCGCGCGAGAGGTCGCGCGGCAGCCACACAACCGTCGGCCACGGCGTGCGGAGCGCGCCGTGCCGGTGTCACCCCGAAGTCCGTGTTCCGAAAGGCTTTCCATGACCATCGTGATGTCTCCGCTGACTGGGCGCGTCATTGGACTCGCGGCCGTGCCCGACCCGGTGTTCTCCGGTGCGATGGTGGGCCCGGGCACCGCGATCGACCCCGTACGCGAAGAGGGAGTCGCTGTCGCACCCGTGGACGGCGTCGTCCTGTCCCTGCATCCGCACGCGTTCGTGATCGTGGATGAGTCGGGGCATGGGGTGCTGACGCATCTGGGGATCGACACCGT
>NZ_JBWLKN010000026.1:0-118581 GCF_059026195.1 Streptomyces sp. A01
AGGAGTCTCCCGTCTCAGCCAACCAAGTCCCACCAGGTCAAAAGCTCGTCGACGACTAGATTCCTTGAGACAGGTCACCCCGGTAGAGCGCGCTGAAGAAGCGGGTGAGGTACGCGCTGGTGGAGATCAGCCCGCCCTCGGCCCACGGGTAAGCGCTCTGCTCCGTGACGTCCACCAGTTCGCCGTCGACCCGGACATAACCGTGCGCGTGGGGGCCCGGGAGGCGCGAGTCCCTGCGGTCCAGCACATAGGTGTGGCGCAGGCCGAGCGGGCGCAGCACGCGGCGGTCGACCTCATGGGCGTACGACGCGCCGGTGACCTTCTCGATCAGCAGTCCTGCGACGAAGTAGTTGGTGCCGTTGTACGCCTGCTGGGTACCGGGCGCGAAGGCCATGTCGTTCTTGGCCGCTGACGCGACGATCTCCTGCGGCGTCCAGCTGTCGAACCGGTGCTTGACGAACCAGGCAGCGTCTCCGCCTCCCTCTCGGCTCTCGGGCAGCCCGCTGGTGTGGTTGAGCAACTGGCGGACGGTGATGTCCGGGTACGAAGCGGGCAGCAGGTCCGGCAGGTAGTGCTGGACCGGCCGGTCGAGGTCGATCCGGTCCGCTGCGGCGAGTTGCAGGACGACGGCGGCCGTGAACACCTTGCTGACGCTGCCGATGCGGAACCGCGCATCGGCGGGCACGGGGCGCCCGGTGTGCACATCGGCGTGCCCGGAGGTGCCTGACCACCTTCCGGACTTCCCGCTCAGTTTGACGAGCGCGGCGGTCACCTTGTCGTCCGGCAGCCCGCTGATCGCCTGCCGCAGGACGGCATGGTTCAGCGGCGGGAGGGCACCGGCGGTCTCCGCCACCGGAGCGGCTGGGGCGACCGGGGCGGCGGTGCCGCCGACCGCCCCGTTACCGGCGGCTGCGGGACCGATGGCCGCCAATAACGCGGCGGTGAGGACGGCACCGGTCGCGGCGGATTTCCGCATGATGAGTGACCTCTCTCGTGGTGGATCTCCATCCTCACGATCGCGGCTCGCCCGGGGCTCATCCGGCCAGACGATCCCCGCCCCGGACCCGCCCCCGACACCGCCCCTGAGGCTCACCTGACGCGCGGCCTCGCGCGCGCGGACGCGTACCGGACGGGTGCCCCCTACGGGGCGGCGCGGCTGATGGGGGGTCAGCCCAGGTGTACGGCGGCGGGCGCGGCATCCGCCGTGCCCGGCTCGCGCCGCGGGCGGGGAGTGTTCATCAGAACACCCACGATCAGCCCGCCCGCCACAAGGATGATCGAGGCCCAGACGAAGGCGTGCGAGAAGCCGTCCGTCAGCGCCTCCCTGGCGGCCAGCGGAGAGCGGCCGTGTGAGGCCATGTAGTCCGATGTGGCGCTGGTGGCGACGGTGTTGAGCAGAGCCGTACCGATCGAGCCGCCGATCTGTTGCGCCGTGGTGACGGTGGCGGAGGCGATGCCGGTGTCCTCGGCGGCGACTCCGTGCGTGGCGTAGTTCATCGCGGGAGCCATCACCAGGCCCATGCCGATGCCGACGAGGAGTTCGGCGGGCAGCACCCCGGCCGCGTACGAGCTGTCGGGCTCCAGTGGGATCAGCCAGGCCACACCAGCCGCGGCGATCAGCATGCCGGGCGTCATCAGGACACGGGGCGGCACCCTGGGGATCAGGCGCGCGGCGATCCCGCCCGCCGCGAACAGCACACCGGCCGTCAGCGGCAGGAACGCCAGACCGGTGACGACGGCGGAGTAGTCCTTGACGATCTGCATGTAGTAGGTGAGGAAGAGGAACATCGCGAACATGCCGACCACCGAGAGGCCCACCGCCAGATAGGCGCCACCTCGCGTACGGTCGAGCACCACGCGCAGCGGCAGCAGCGGCTGGGCGACCCTCACTTCCACGACGGCGAAGGCCGCGAGCAGCACCCCGCCGGTGACCAGCAGCGTGAGGACGGTGCCTGAGCTCCAGCCTTGCGACTCCGCCTCGCTGCACCCGTAGACGACAGCCACCAGTCCCCCGACGGCCAGCAGGACTCCGGGGAGGTCGAACCGGCCGCGGCTGCCCGCGGGGCGGGCGTCGACCGGCAGTACGGACCAGCCGAGGACCGCCGCGAGAGCGATCGGCACATTGACGTACAGGCACCAGCGCCAGTCGAGGTACTCGGTGAGCAGCCCGCCGAGCACCAGGCCGATCGCGCCACCACCCGCGGCGATGGCGCCGAAGACACCGAACGCCTTGGCGCGTTCCTTGGCCTCGGTGAACATCACGGCGAGCAGGGACAGCGCCGCCGGGGCGAGCAGCGCGGCGAAGACGCCCTGGAGCGTGCGGGCTCCGAGCAGGACGCCGAAGCTGCCGGCCGCGCCGCCGAGCGCGGAGGCCCCGGCGAAGCCGACAAGGCCGATGAGGAAGGCCCGCCTGCGGCCGGTGTAGTCGGCGATACGGCCGCCGAACAGCAGCAGGCTGCCGAAGGCGAGGGTGTACGCGGTGATCACCCACTGGCGGTCGCCATCGGATACCCCGAGGTCGCGCTGCGCGGAGGGCAGCGCGATGTTCACGATGGTGATGTCGAGCACGATCATCAGCTGGGCCAGGCCGACGAAGAGCAGCGCCAGCCACCGCTTGGGGTGGGTCCGTGCGGCTTCGGCGGGCTGCGCCGCCGGCTCGGGGCCTCGCTGGCCCTCGGGCTTGGGGTCGGTGACGGGCATGGTGTCGCCTTTCTGGTACGCGAGTGTGACATCGGGGGCTGGGGGGGGGGGCGGGACGCCGCGGAGGGGGAGATGTGGAAGCGGGACCGGACCCCGGTGGGTGGCATGGGGCCGACGCAGGTGACCGCCGAAGCGGGGCACTAGCCCCTGGCGCGGCGCCGAGTGCCACGACCTGACGGGCATGACGGCTACGGGGTACGGAGCAGGGAGCGATGGAGCACGGGCCGGAGCGATGGAGCAACGGAGCACGGCGCCACGCACGGACACGGAGCACGGGGCTCCACGCGCCGATACACACGGGGCACGGGGTACGGGGCACGGGGCCACGGGGTGGCCACGCGCTGACGCGCACGGAGCACGGAGCACGGAGTGCCGCCCACCGACGCGCACGGGGCGCGGCGCTACGAAGCACGCGACACGGGGCACGGCGCCACAGCGCGGGGCGTCGTTCATCCCGCCGGGGGCTCCGGGTCGTCAAGCGCACGGCTTCACATTCCGCCGGGCGGTGGACGGCCTTCAGGTTCGCCGGTTCAGTTGTCGTTCGATTCGACGGTTGTTCGATTCGGTTGTCGTTCAGCTCAGTTGGCGTTCAGTCCAGTTGGGCGAGGCCCCTCGGTTCGGCCCTCCTCGGTTCGCCCCCCTCGGTTCGGCCCTCCTCGGTTCGGCCCTCCTCGGTGCGGTTCCTGTCCGGGCGGTCGTCATCGCTCAGTTGTCGTCGGCTCCATCGGCAGCGGATATGTCGTCATCGGCTCAGCCGCCGTCGCGGGGAGTGCCGCCGAGTACGCGCGCCCTCATCCGTTTGAACCAGCTCATGTCCACGGCGGGGCCGGGCAGCCCGGTGCGGCCTTCGGCTGCGTCGTGCGCGGTGCGCAGGCCGTCGACGTAGATCTCCAGCTGCCGGTGAGCCAGAGCGTCATCCTCCGGGAGCTGCCCGCCCAGGAGGGGGCGGGACAGCCGGATGATCATCAGCGCGATGTCACCGAAGGCCACGTCGGGGCGGAGGGTTCCGGCGGCGTGGGCCTTGGCCACCAGTTCCTCGACGGGGTCGGCCGCGTCACCGCGGGCCCCGTCAAGCGCGTCGTCGACCGCGAACCGCCCGATCAGTGCGGGCATCACCGAGCCGACCTTGAGGTCGAGGGCCGCGTGCATGAAGCGGCGGAGCCCCTCGAACGGGTCCTCCGCTTCCGCCGCTTCGGCCGCGGCCTCCCCCAGGTCCGTCAGCACATCGACCGCGACGCCCAGGATCAGGTCGGACCGGTCGGGGAAGCGCCGGTAGAGGGTGGCGACCCCGACGCCCGCGCGCCGGGCGATCTCGTCGAACGGGGCGTCCGGTCCCTGACCGACGAAGACCTCCCGGGCGGCGTGCAGGATCTGCTCCCGGTTGCGCCGGGCGTCGGCGCGCATACGTACGGGCGCCCTGGTGGCGCTGGCGGGGGTGTCGCTGTCGGCGGACACGGGATTCCTCCTCGGAGGGACTCGGACACGGGGCCGGGACGGGCGGAGACGGGCCTGGTGAATCCAGGCAGAGAGCGGGGAAGTCGATAGGTGGATGAAATCTCTCCACTTAGAACAGCGTAGAGCCTCGGCGCCAGAAATTCATCACCTGATGAAAAATACGCCAAAAAAACTGGGCCCACCCCGCCGAAGCGGGCCAGGCCCAGTCACACACGGCGCCGGAGCGCCCGTTCGCCTCAGTCCGTGAGGTCCACCGACCGCGCCGACGTCGCGCCGATCTCCTCCGTGATCTCCGCCATCACCGTGGCCGGAACGGTGTCGTCCACCGTCAGCGCCACCAGCGCCTCGCCGCCCGCCGCCGCCCGGGAGACCTGCATCCCCGCGATGTTGATACCCGCCTCGCCGAGGATGCGGCCCACCGTGCCGACGACGCCCGGCCGGTCCGCGTAGCGGAAGAAGGCCATGTGGTCGGCCAGCGCCAGGTCCACATCGTGCTCGCCGACCGCGACGATCTTCTGCAGGTGCTTCGGGCCCGCCAGTGTGCCGGAGATCGAGACCTCCTCGCCGTCGGAGAGCGTGCCGCGCACGATCACCACGTTGCGGTGCTCGGCCGACTCCGAGCTGGTGGTCAGCCGGACCTCGACGCCTCGCTCCTGCGCGAACAGCGGCGCGTTGACGTAGCTGACGGTCTCATCGACGACGTCCTCGAAGACTCCCTTGAGTGCGGAGAGTTCGAGCACCTTCACGTCGTGCTGGGTGATCTCGCCGTAGACCTCGACGTCGAGCCTGACCGCGACCTCACCGGCCAGCGCCGTGAAGATCCGGCCCAGCTTCTCGGCGAGCGGCAACCCGGGCCGTACGTCCTCGGCGATCACGCCGCCCTGCACGTTGACCGCGTCGGGCACCAGTTCACCGGCCAGCGCGAGCCGGACCGACTTGGCGACCGAGATGCCCGCCTTCTCCTGCGCCTCCCCCGTGGAAGCACCGAGGTGCGGGGTGGCCACGACCTGGTCGAACTCGAAGAGCGGCGAGTCGGTGCAGGGCTCCGTGGCGTACACGTCGAGGCCCGCGGCCGCGACCCGGCCCTCCTTGAGCGCCGAGGCCAGCGCCGCCTCGTCGACGATGCCGCCCCGGGCCGCGTTGACGATGCGGACCTCCGGCTTGACCTTGTGCAGCGCGTCCTCGCCGATGAGCCCCAGCGTCTCGGGCGTCTTCGGCAGGTGGACGGTGATGAAGTCGGCGACCGCGAGCAGCTCGTCCAGCGAGAGCAGCTTGACGCCCATCTGCGCGGCTCGCGCGGGCTGCACGTACGGGTCGTACGCGACGATCTTCATGCCGAACGCGGACATCCGCTGGGCGACGAGCACACCGATGCGACCGAGGCCGACGACGCCGAGGGTCTTCTCGCTCAGCTCGACGCCGGTGTACTTGCTCCGCTTCCACTCGCCGTTCTTCAGGGCGGTGTTCGCCTGCGGGATGTTGCGCGCCGTGGCGACGAGCAGGCCGCAGGCCAGCTCGGCGGCGGTGACGATGTTCGAGGTCGGCGCGTTGACGACCATCACGCCCGCCTTGGTGGCGGCCGACACGTCGACGTTGTCGAGGCCCACGCCCGCGCGGGCGACGACCCTGAGCTTGCGCGCGGCGGCGATGGCCTCGGCGTCGATCTTCGTGGCGCTGCGCACGAGCACGGCGTCCACGTCGACGATGGCGGGGAGCAGCTCGGCCCGGTCGGCGCCGTTGCAGTGCCGGATCTCGAAATCCGGTCCCAGGGCGTCGACGGTGGCGGGTGACAGCTCTTCAGCGATGAGTACGACAGGTTTGCTGGACGTAGCAGTGCTCACGTGGTCCTCAGTCCTCACTAGTCCCTAGGACGGCCGTCCCGACGGCCGAAGGCGGTGAAGGGGGCAGCCGCGTGGAAGACGCACGACGCTGTGAGCCTGACGCGCTTGTGGAAAGCAGTGTAGTGGCGCATGAGCTGGAGTCTTGCGCCGTCGCGGAAGCATCACCCGGTCGTGGCTGTACGCGGTGGACAACGGCACAGGGTCATGGCGTCGGCGGGGCGAAGCGGCAGGTCAGCGGCCCGGCAGGGGCGGGCGCGGGCCCGTGGACGCGGCAACGGGCCCTCCGCCCGCCCCGGCGGACCGGGGCGGGCGGAGGGAAAAGAGCCGCGGCGCGGCCGCGCGCCAAGGGCTTACGCCTCGTCGTCGACCCAGCTCATGAGCTTGCGCAGCTCCTTGCCCGTGGTCTCCAGGAGGTGGTCCTGGTCGGCCTTCTTGTACTCGTTGTACTTCGGCAGACCCGCGTGGTACTCGGCCATCCAGTTCTTGGCGAAGGTGCCGTCCTGGATCTCGGAGAGGACCTTCTTCATCTCGGCCTTGGTGCCGTCGTTGACGATCCGCGGGCCGGTGACGTAGTCGCCCCACTCGGCGGTCTCGGAGACCGACCAGCGCATCTTCTCCAGGCCGCCCTCGTACATCAGGTCCACGATCAGCTTCAGCTCGTGGAGGCACTCGAAGTACGCGATCTCCGGCTGGTAACCGGCCTCGACCAAGGTCTCGAAGCCCGCCTTGACCAGCGCGGAAGCGCCACCGCAGAGCACCGCCTGCTCGCCGAAGAGGTCGGTCTCGGTCTCCTCGGTGAAGGTGGTCTTGATGACTCCGGCGCGGGTGCCGCCGATGGCCTTGGCATACGAGAGCGCCAGCGCGAAGCCGTTGCCGGTGGCGTCCTGCTCGACGGCCGCGATACACGGAACGCCGCGGCCCTCCTCGTACTGGCGGCGGACCAGGTGGCCCGGGCCCTTCGGGGCGACCATGGCGACGTCCACACCGGCCGGGGGCTTGATGAAGCCGTACCGGATGTTGAGGCCGTGGCCGAAGAACAGGGCGTCGCCGTCCTTCAGGTTGTCCTTGACGGACTCCTCGTAGACCTGGGCCTGGATCGGGTCCGGGACGAGGATCATGATCACGTCGGCCTCGGCGGACGCCTCGGCGGGCGTCGTCACGCGCAGGCCCTGCTCCTCGGCCTTGGTCCTGGACTTGGACCCCTCGTGCAGGCCGACGCGGACGTCGACGCCCGAGTCGCGCAGCGACAGCGCGTGGGCGTGGCCCTGGCTGCCGTAACCGAGGACCGCGACCTTACGGCCCTGGATGATGGACAGGTCGGCGTCGGCGTCGTAGAACAGCTCGGCCACTTCGGGTATCTCCTAGCGTTTCGGTTGTGCGTCCCACCGTATGACGGGCGGACGGAGGAAGGTCTTCGGGTCTCGCTATGCGGTCCGGGGAGCCGGCCGGACAGCCGCCTGGTGGGGCGGTCCGGCGCGGCTCGTGCCTGGTGGGGCCGGGCCTACGCGGAGCGGTCGAGGGCGCGCAGGCTCCGGTCGGTGATGGAGCGCGCCCCACGCCCTATGGCGATGGTGCCCGACTGCACCAACTCCTTGATGCCGAACGGCTCCAGCATCTTCAGCATGGCTTCCAGCTTGTCGCTGCCGCCGGTCGCCTCGATGGTGACGGCCTCCGGGGAGACGTCCACGGTCTTGGCGCGGAACAGCTGGACGATCTCCACCACCTGGGAGCGGGTCTCGTTGTCGGCGCGGACCTTCACCAGGACGAGTTCGCGCTGGATGGCGGAGCTGTCCTCAAGCTCAACGATCTTCAGCACGTTGACGAGCTTGTTGAGCTGCTTGGTGACCTGCTCCAGCGGCAGCTCCTCGACGTTCACCACGATGGTGATACGGGAGATGTCGGGGTGCTCGGTGACGCCGACGGCGAGGGAGTCGATATTGAAACCACGGCGTGAGAACAGCGCGGCGATCCGGGCGAGGATGCCGGGGGTGTTCTCCACCAGGACGGAGAGCGTGTGCTTGGACATGGGCTCGGTCTCTCTGCTTCTCAGTCGTCTCGGACGGCTCAGTCGTCTTCGTTGTCGCCGAAGTCCGGGCGGACGCCGCGGGCGGCCATGACCTCGTCGTTGGAGGTGCCCGCCGCGACCATCGGCCAGACCATGGCGTCCTCGTGGACGATGAAGTCCACGACGACGGGGCGGTCGTTGATGGAGTTGGCCTTCTCGATGACGGCGTCGAGCTGGGCGGGGTCCTCACAGCGCAGGCCGACGCAGCCCATCGCCTCGGCCAGCTTCACGAAGTCGGGCACCCGGGTCCCGGCGCTCTTGGTGGCGTTGTCACCGGAGGTGGTGGGACCGCCGGAGTGCAGCACCGTGTTGGAGTAGCGCTGGTTGTAGAAGAGGGTCTGCCACTGGCGGACCATGCCCAGCGCCCCGTTGTTGATGATGGCGACCTTGATGGGGATGTTGTTCAGGGCGCAGGTGACCAGTTCCTGGTTCGTCATCTGGAAGCAGCCGTCGCCGTCGATCGCCCACACGGTGCGGTCAGGCTGTCCGGCCTTGGCGCCCATGGCGGCCGGGACGGCGTATCCCATGGTCCCGGCGCCACCGGAGTTGAGCCAGGTCGAGGGCTCCTCGTAGTCGATGAAGTGCGAGGCCCACATCTGGTGCTGGCCGACTCCGGCCGCGTAGATGGTGCCCTGCGGGGCGAGCTGGCCGATCCGCTGGATGACCTGCTGCGGCGAGAGGCTGCCGTCCGCGGGCAGGTCGTAGCCGAGCGGGTACGTCTGGCGCCAGCGGTTGAGGTCCGCCCACCAGGCGGTGTAGTCGCCCTCGTTTCCGGCGCCGCGCTCCGCCTGGACGGCCGCCACGAGGTCCGCGATGACCTCGCGGGCGTCGCCGACGATCGGCACGTCGGCGGTGCGGTTCTTGCCGATCTCAGCGGGGTCGATGTCGGCGTGCACGATCTTCGCGTACGGGGCGAAGGAGTCGAGCTTGCCGGTCACCCGGTCGTCAAAGCGGGCACCGAGGGCGACGATCAGGTCGGCCTTCTGCAGCGCCGTCACGGCGGCGACGGTGCCGTGCATGCCGGGCATGCCCAGGTGCTGCGGGTGGGTGTCGGGGAAGGAGCCGAGTGCCATCAGCGTGGTGGTGACGGGCGCGCCGGTCAGCTCGGCGAGCACCTTCAGCTCGTTGGTGGCGCGGGCCTTCATCACGCCGCCGCCGACGTACAGCACGGGGCGCTTGGCCTGGTTGATCAGCCGGGCGGCCTCGCGGATCTGCTTGGCGTGCGGCTTGGTGACGGGGCGGTAGCCGGGGAGGTCGGTCTGCGGTGGCCACACGAACGTGGTCCGCGCCTGGAGGGCGTCCTTGGCGATGTCGACGAGGACGGGGCCGGGGCGGCCGGTCGAGGCGACGTGGAACGCCTCAGCGATGGTCTTCGGGATGTCGTCCGCGTTGGTGACCAGCCAGTTGTGCTTGGTGATCGGCATGGTGATGCCGCAGATGTCCGCTTCCTGGAAGGCGTCCGTGCCGATCGCCTTGGAAGCCACCTGACCGGTGATCGCGACCAGCGGGACGGAGTCCATGTGGGCGTCGGCGATCGGGGTGACGAGGTTGGTGGCGCCGGGACCTGAGGTCGCCATGCAGACGCCGACCTTGCCGGTGGCCTGCGCGTAGCCGGTGGCGGCGTGGCCCGCGCCCTGCTCGTGCCTGACGAGGACGTGCCGGACCTTCGAGGAGTCCATCATCGGGTCGTACGCGGGGAGGATCGCGCCGCCGGGGATGCCGAACACGATGTCGGCTCCGACTTCCTCAAGAGAGCGGATGAGGGACTGCGCGCCCGTGACGTGCTCGGTGGTGACGGGCTGCGGCCCGCCGCTACGGGCTCGCGGCTGGGGATGGTGGGCCCCGGTGGCCTGCTCGGTCATCGGCATTCTCTTCTCGAAGATGAGGGTTCGTGCGGGGGTGGGAGATGCGTCAGTGCAACAAAAAACCCCTCGTGCCGTGAGGCAAGCGAGGGGAGCGCGTCGGGAGGAGGTCCGCAGGGGATTTCGTCTTGACCCTGCTTAGCCGACGCGCTGTCCAAGTACGAGAATTCGGGTGCGCATGGCTTTGACCCTCCCCCCGGCGGCTAGGGAGTGTCAAGTGGGTGGGACGGGCGTCTCATTATTTGAACGCAATGGCGTATGGGCGAGTGACTCGTGGCGTCGTGTCCCGTGGGAACCGCTGTACCGCACCGGCAGGGCTCCGCCGACGAGCGCGGGGGGCTCGGGGTGGAAATCGGGCCGGTAGTCGGAGCGGGTCTCGGCGCGCGGCACGCGGCGCGGCTCCGGGCGCGGCAGCGGGTACCCGCCGGCGGTCAGGGCGCGGCGCAGCCGGTGTTCGTCGAGCGGGCCGCAGAAGACCGCGCCCTGGCCATGGGTGCATCCCATGGCGCGCAGGGCGGCCAGCTGCTCCGGCAGGTCGACCCCTTCCGCCACGGACTCGGTGCCGAGGTCGGTGGCGATACGCAGCAGCCCTGCGGTGATCTTGTGGAGCCGGGCCGATTCCAGCACGCCTTCGACCAGGCCGCGATCGAGTTTGACCATGTCGATGGGGAGTCTGCGCAGCGCGCTGATCGCCGCGTACCCGCTGCCGAAGCCGTCCAGGGCGATGCGTACGCCCAGGCGGCGCAGGGCCATCAGCCGGTTCTCCAGGTCGTCCATCGGCAGCCGCGGGTCACTCTCGGCGAGCTCGACGATGAGGCTGCCGGACGGCAGGCTGTGCCGGGCGAGCAGGGCCTCCACGCTCTTGGGCGGCATGGCCTTGTCCAGCAGGCGGCTGGCGGGCAGCCGGACGGACACGGGCACCGTGTGCCCGGCGCGGCGGCGCCGGGCGGCCTGCTCGACGGCCTCCTCCAGCGTCCAGCGCCCCAGCTCGGCGCTGCGGGCGGCGTCCTCGCCCCGGCCGCCCTCGGCGCTACGGCCGCCGTCGGCGCTACGGCCGCCGTCGGTCACCCGCAGGAACTCGGCCGGGGTGAAGAGAATGCCCTGGGTCGAGCGCCAGCGCGGCTGGGCGGAGGCGGCGGCGATACGGCCGCTGTTCAGCTCGACCACGGGCTGGTGCAGCAGGACGAACTCGCCGTCGTGCAGGGCGGTGCGCAGCCGGGTCGCCCGCTCGGTGCGGCGGGCCACGTCGGCCTGCATCTGCGGGGCGTACAGCTCGACACGGTTCTTGCCGCCGGACTTGGCCCGGTACATGGCGAGGTCGGCGTTGCGCATCAGCTCGCCAGGGGTGATGCCGGGCTCGGCGAAGGCCACGCCGATGCTGGCGGCGACGCGGACCTCGGTGCCCTGCACGCGGTACGGGCGGGAGAGGGCCAGCCGCAGCCGGTCGGCGATGTCGTGGACGCGGTACTCGTGGGCGGCCTGGTCCCTGCTGCCGTCGCCCATGATCAGGGCGGCGAACTCGTCACCGCCGAGGCGGGCCGCGGCGTCGCCCGACCGCACGGACTCCTGGAGCCTGCGGGCGGCCTGGATCAGCAGCTCGTCGCCCGCCTGGTGGCCGACGGTGTCGTTGACCGCCTTGAAGCCGTCGAGGTCGATGAAGAGCACGGCCGTCCCGGCGTCGGTGCGGCGGCGCCCGGAGAGCGCCTGGCGCACGCGCCGGGTGAACAGCGCCCGGTTGGGCAGGTCGGTCAGCGGGTCGTGCTCGGCGTTGTGCTGGAGCTGGGCCTGGAGCCGGACGCGCTCGGTCACGTCGCGGCTGTTGAGGATCAGGCCGCCGTGGTGCCGGTTGACGGTGGACTCGACGTTCAGCCACTCGCCGGTACCGGAGCGGAAGCGGCATTCGATGCGGGTGGTGGGTTCCTTGCTCGGCGGCGCGGCGAGGAAGCGCCGGACCTCGTGGACGACCGGGCCCAGGTCCTCGGGGTGGATGAGCGAGGCCAGCTCGGAGCCCGTGAGCTCGTCGGCGTCGCGCCCGTAGACGCCGGAGGCCGCCGGGCTGACGTAGCGCAGTATGCCGGTCGGCGCGGCGATCATGATGACGTCGCTTGAGCCCTGCACCAGGGAGCGGAAGTGGTTCTCCTTCTGCGCCAGCTCCTGGGTGAGGGTGATGTTGTCCATCAGCATGATGGCCTGCCGGACGACGAGCGCGAGCACGACCGCGCAACCGGTGAAGAGCACGACCCGGTCCACCGCGCGGCCGTGGAGCACGTTGTAGATGATGCCCAGGACGCAGATGGCGGCGGCGAGATACGGCGTGAGGGCGGCGAGCGAGCTGGCGATGGGGCGCCCCGCGGGCTGCGGGCGGCGCACCTGCCGGTCCCAGTCCTGGGCGGACCGCTTGGCCACCCACGGCGCGTAGGCGAGGAGCAGGGAGCCTGTGAACCATCCGGCGTCAAGGATCTGCCCGGAGCGGTACTGCTCGCGCAGCAGCGGTGAGGTGAACATCGCGTCGCACAGCACGGTCAGCGCCAGGGCGCCGATGGCGGTGTTGATGGCGGACCTGTTCGCCGATGAGCGCCGGAAGTGCACCGCGAGGACGACGCTGACGAGGGCGATGTCGAGCAGCGGGTAGGCGAGTGAGAGTGCCGTACGGGCCACGCTCTCGCCGTCGAAGCGCGCCGTGTGGGCGAGCGCGAGGCTCCACGAGAGGGTCAGCAGCGAACCAGCGATCAGCCAGGAGTCGAGGCTGAGACACAGCCAGCCCGCCCGGTTCACCGGGCGCTTGGCGAGCACGAGCAGCCCGACGATGGCGGGCGGCGCGAACATCAGGAAGCAGAAGTCGGCGAACGAGGGCGTCGGCACCGGCTGCCGCAGCACCACCTCGTACCAGCCCCAGACGCCGTTGCCCAGCGCGGCCATGGCGGACGACCCCGCGAACATGAACCAGGCCGGGCTGAAGCGGCCGGAACGCGTCCGCCCGTACCAGAAGCAGGAGACGGCGGCACCGAGGGCGGCGGCGCAGAGCCCGAAGTCGCCCATGATCAGAGCCAGTTCGGCGGAACCCCAGCCCAGCACGGCACCCAGGGCGTACCCGCCGCACACCAGGGTCAGCAGGAGCTGGCGCGCCGTCGCGGCGCCGCCGCTCAGCGCGCGCGGGCGGGTGAGGACCGCTCCCGAGGCGCTCACCGTGCCACCACCGGCCGCTCGCGCAGCGATCCGCCCGCGATGCGGTGCTCTGGTCGGCGTTGTGGTCGGCGCGTGAGCCGCGTCGGGTGGTCCATCCATCGGCCATCCATCGCCCGTCGCCCCCCTCGGTATCTGTCCATCACTCACGCCGTGCTATGTGAGGCGTGGGTCCCCGTTCCGGACGATACACCAGATCGGTCACACAGGGACATAGCCTATCTACACAGCGTGACGGGTAGGGGCGTTGTGGACACAGAACGCAATCACGCGATTTCACTGTGTGCCGGAATTGTGCGTTCCGGGTGTCGCTTCGGTGTGTTTCAGCCAGTGGTCGCGACCACATTGAGCAGTGGATCACCGGCGGAGAAGCGCCGCAGCTGATCGCGCAGCAGCCGCTTGGCGCGCGGCAGGAAGGCGGATGAGGGGCCGCCCACGTGTGGGGTGATGAGGACTCCTGGAGCGTGCCACAACGGGTGCCCGGGCGGCAGTGGTTCAGGATCGGTGACATCCAGCGCGGCGCGCAGCCTGCCTGTCTCCAGTTCGGCGAGGAGGGCTTTGGTGTCCACGATGCCGCCCCGCGCGACGTTCACCAGCAGCGCCCCGTCCTTCATCCGGCCAAGGAAACCCGAGCTCACCAGGGATCGAGTGGCCTCCGTCAGCGGAAGCGTGAGTACCACGACGTCGGCCTCGGGCAGCAGTTCGGGCAGTGCCGTGAGTGGATGCACAGGACCGCGCTCGGACTCTCGGCCGGAGCGCGCGACGCGCGCCACCCGCGCGCACTCAAACGGAGTGAGCCGGTCTTCCACGGCGCTGCCAATCGCCCCGTACCCCACGATGAGGACGGATTTGTCGGCCAGCGCCGGCCGGTAGCCGCTGTTCCACCGTCCCGCGTCCTGGTCGCGCACGAAGCCGGGGATGTCGCGCAGGGCGGCGAGGATGAGGGCGAGCGCGAGCTCGGCGGTGCTGGCGTCGTGCACACCTCGCGCGTTGCACAGCCGGGTGCCCGGCGGCAGCGTCGCCAGCGCGGGCTCCACGTGGTCGATGCCGGCGGTCAGCGTCTGGACGACACGCACCCGCCGCATCTCGGGAAGCGGGCGTACGGCCAGCTCCGCGCCCTTGAGGTAGGGAACGCCGTAGAAAACGCAGCGTGCCGGGTCGGTCGGATACGCCTGATCGCCGTCCCAGAACGCGTACTCCAGGCTCTCCGGCAAGCCCTCTACCTCGTCGGGCGGCACCGGCAGCCACACCAGGGGACGGGCGGATTCGCTGTCGTCTGCATGCATGACAGGAGGCTATGCGAAGGGCGCTCGGTCACAGACGTTACGTTGGGGTTCGGGAACGGGAGGGGTACGGGCAGGTGGAGCGCAGGACAATCGGTGCGGGGGCGCTGTCGGTGGGCGCGGTCGGCCTGGGCTGCATGCCCATGAGCTGGGCGTACACCACGTCCCAGCAGAGCGGCGACAGCTCGTTGCGCACCGTGCACGCCGCGCTCGACCAGGGCGTCAGCCTGCTCGACACCGCTGACATGTACGGCCCGTTCACCAACGAGCTCCTGCTGGGCCGCGTGCTCAAGGAGCGGCGCGCGGACGCCTTCATCTCCACCAAGTGCGGGCTGCTGGTGGGCGAGCAGCATGTCGTCGCCAACGGCAGGCCCGGCTATGTGAAGCGGGCGTGCGACGCCTCACTGCGGCGGTTGCAGACCGACACGATAGACCTCTACCAGTTGCACCGGGCCGACCCCGAGGTACCCGTCGAGGAGACCTGGGGCGCCATGGCGGAGCTCGTCAGCGCGGGGAAGGTGCGCTCCTTGGGCTTGTGCGCCGTGGGGGCGCGCGGACAGCTTCGACGCGCCGGAGCGCGCTCCGGCGCGTCGGCTGCGGCGCGGCTGCACGACGCCACGATCCGGCAGCTTCAGCGGGTCCAGCAGATCTTCCCGGTGAGCTGCGTACAGGCCGAGCTGTCGGTGTGGTCACCGGAAGCGCTGGAAGCGCTCGTGCCGTGGTGCGCCTCGCGCGGTGTCGGGTTCCTCGCCGCGATGCCCCTCGGCAACGGCTTCCTCAGCGGCACACTGACGCCCGGTCAGGGCTTCGAACCCGACGACGTCCGCGCCAGGCATCCGCGCTTCACCGCGGAGATGATGGCCGCCAACCAACCCATCGTGGCCGGGCTGCGCCGGGTGGCGGAGCGCCACGGGGCCACGTCGGCCCAGGTGGCGCTCGCCTGGCTGCTCGGGCAAGGGCGGCACGTGGTGCCGGTACCGGGGACGAAGAAGGAGCGGTGGGCCGTGGAGAACGCCCAGGCCGCCGACGTACGGCTGGCTGAGTCCGACTTCGCGGAGATCGCCGCGCTGCCGCCCGCGCGCGGCTCCTGGGACTGACGGCAGGGGCACGCTGGGCGCTCGCCCGCGCGCCGCCATCTCAGCTCGCGTCCCTCCAGCGCGGGGCCCCGGAAGCCGGTCGGATGCCGGTGGCCGATATTCGCCTACGAACCAGCCCACGCCCCGCGTATGGTGCCCGGCGCACTCCGTACCCACGCCCACGGAGCGTGACCCACCGCGCACGACGGGCCGTCAGCAAGCCTGCGGAGACGGGGCCGAACCGCGTGCGGAGAGCGGCACCTCACGGCCCGTACGGGGCGACGGGCGGAAACCCGGCAGCCGGTCTGCCGCATGTTCCTCATGCCACGCGGTGTATAAGAAGCAGTGCCGTGCCCAGGCACGTCGTCTCCGCGCCCCAGGCCACCCGGCCGGTGGCTCCGTGCCCAGTGAGAGGAACCCATCGTGCGACGTCCTGGTCTCACCGCCGCGTCCGTCGTGACCGCGCTGCTGCTCGTATCGGCCTGCTCGTCCGACGGCGACGGCAAGGGTCCCCTGGACACCGGCGAGACGTCCGCGAAGCCGACGAAGTCCGGCAGTGGCTCTCCGTCACCCGGCTCCACCGCCAGTTCATCGGCGGCGCCCAAGAAGGGCTCGGCCGACGTCGTCGGGACGGTCGCCAAGAAGCTCGACACGCCCTGGGGCCTCGTCGAACTGCCCGGTGGTGACCTGCTGGCCTCCTCGCGGGACACCGGAAAGATCTTCCGGATCGGGGCGGAGGACGGCAAGAAGACCGAGCTGGGCTCGGTGCCCGGTGCCTCCCCCAGCGGCGAGGGCGGGCTGCTCGGGCTGGCCATATCGCCCGGCTTCGGCTCGGACCAGATGGTGTACGCCTACTTCACCACCGCCTCCGACAACCGCATCGCACGCATGCTCTACGACGAGAAGCGGCCCGAGGGCGAGCAGCTGGGCGCACCCGACACCATCTTCAAGGGCATCCCCAAGGGCCATATCCACAACGGCGGGCGGATCGCCTTCGGCCCGGACAAGATGCTGTACGCGGGCACGGGCGAGACCGGGGACCGCGGGCTGGCCCAGGACAAGGAGTCGCTGGGCGGCAAGATCCTCCGCATGACACCGGACGGCGAACCGGCCCCCGGCAACCCCGACGCGGACTCGGCCGTCTACTCATACGGCCACCGCAACGTCCAGGGCCTGGCCTGGGACAAGGACAAGCGGCTGTGGGCGGCCGAGTTCGGCCAGGACACCTGGGACGAGCTGAACCTGATCAAGCCGGACGGCAACTACGGCTGGCCGGACGTCGAGGGCAAGGGCGAGAAGGGCGAGTCGAAGGCGGACGGCTTCATCGACCCGGTCGAGCAGTGGAAGACCTCCGACTCCTCCCCCAGCGGCATCGCCGTCGCGGACGGCTCCGTGTGGATGGCGGCACTGGGCGGCGAGCGTCTGTGGCGCGTTCCACTGGACGGCACCCGGCCGGTGGCCAAGCCGCAGGAGTTCCTCGTCGGCGAGTACGGGCGGCTGCGCTCGGTCGTCACCTCGGACGACGGCAGCCTGCTGCTGACGACCAGCAACACGGACGGCCGCGGCGACCCGGCCGCGCAGGACGACCGCGTGCTGCGCCTCGACGTGAAGTGACACCCGGTCGTCCGCCCCCCGCCCCCGCCCCGCCCCGGGCGCGAGGCGGGCGGCGGCACGGGGCGGGCACGGGCAGCGCGGCCCGTGCCCGCCCGCTTCCGGGCTAAAGGGACCGCGCGAGCGGCCGTGGGCCCCCGGCTCCTACGCCGACTCGGCCGTGGTGACCAGTCGCAGGCGGTGAGCCAGGGCGGCGGCTTCGCCGCGGCCCGAGACCTCCAGCTTCGCCAGGATGTTGGAGACGTGGACGCTCGCCGTCTTCGGGGAGATGAACAACTCCTCGGCTATCTGCCGGTTGCTCCGGCCCACGGCCACCAGGCGCAGCACGTCGCGCTCACGCGGCGTCAGCCGGAACGCCTCCGCCGGATCGGGGGGAGGCGTCGCCGGAGTGTCCGGGCCACCGGTGGCGGGACCGGCATGGACGCCGTTCCCGGTTTTCACGGCGGGCGGCGCGGCGCGGTCTGCCGTCCCCGGCCCGCCACCGGGCAGCGCCCTCGACCGGCCGGGCCCGCTGGTGATCGCGCGCAGGACGGCAGCGCCCGCGCCCGCCGCCCCGTCGCCGCTGCCACGCGCCGCCGGGAGAGTGAGCCTTGCGCGCGCGGCGAGCAGCGAGATCGCGGCCCGCAGCGGGTGCGCGCCGAGCCGTTCCGCCGTGGCGTACGCGCGTGCGAGCAAGACGGTGGCATGCTCACGCGCCGTCCCGGTGGAGACGGCGCCAGCGGGGCCCCCGGCTCGCGAGGCGGCCTCCGCACCGGGATCGCTCCCCGCACCGTCGGCGGGCGGCGCGGTGTCTCCCTCGGTCAGGCGGGCTTCCGCCCAGCGGTAGTGAATCTGGGCGAGTTGATACGGGCGGTCCAGCGGCTCGAACGCGGCGGCGGCCTCCTGCCAGTGGCAGGGCTTGTCGCGGCCCTCCGCCCGTAGCAGCTCGGCCGACACCATCAGGGCGAACGCCTGCCACACCGGCACCGGCTGGGCCAGGCGCCGTGCCGCCGTACGAATGCGGGCCAGGGCTTCCGCCCTGCCCGGCTCAGCGGCGGGCAAGCCGCGTGTCTCGGCCTCCGCCGTGGCCGCGGCGAGCAGCAGCCGCCATACGTAGCGCTGGGTGCCCAGTGGCACTCCCGTGTCCAGCGTCTCGTCGAGGATGGCGCGCGCCTGGACGACGTCGCCGCTGGCCGCCGCGAGTTCGACGGCGAAGCGGGCGAGCGTGATGGTGTACTGCGGCTGCGGGTCATGGCTGCCGTAGTGGGCTCGCGCGGCCGCCAGCTCCCGCTCCGCCACGTCCCATTCGCCGCGCGCGATGGCCAGGTGCGCGCGGCGGCTGGCCGCTGCGCCGCGAGGCTTCGTGCCCTGCGCGAACCGCGCGGTGTCGTTGACGGCGTTCAGCGCCTCGTCCCAGCGGCCCAGCGACATCAGCGACTCGGCCAGGTTGCCGAAGGTCCACGCCTTCGTGTCCACAAGACCGAAGCGGTCGGCGGCCTGGATGCCTTCCCTGGCGACCTCCACCGCTTGCGCGGAGCGCCCGGCTCCCTCCAGCGCCGAGGCGAGATTGACGTGGCAGCGGGAGATGACGCTGACGTAGCCCTCCGTTACGGCCCGCTCGCAGGCCTCGGCCATTTCCGCCAGGCCGCCCTCCACATTGCCGGAGTCGAACATCAACCAGCCCAGCGTGACCCGGGCGTGCAGCTCCAGTTCCTCCGCGCCGACGAGCCGGGCGAGCTCCACGGCACGCTCGGCGGTGGGGTAGTTGTCGGGCCCCGGCTGGTGCACGGCGAGCCAGCCCGCCGCCGCGGCGAGCACGTCCGCGTGCACGACCGACGGCGGCAGCCCGCGCACCAGCTCCTGCGCCTTGCTGAGCTCCGCCCAGCCGTCGCCGCGGGCCAGCCCCTCCATGATCTTCGAACGCTGGGTCCAGAACCACGCCGCCCGCAGCGGGTCCCTCTTCTCGTCGATCTTCGGCAGCGCGCGCTTGATGACGGCCAGGGCACGCTCCCGCTGGCCGGACAGATGAGCGGCGACCACGACCTCGGCGAGCAGGTCGAGATGGCGCAGAGCGTCGTCCTCGCAGACGCCGCAGGCCGGGTAGGCGCCCGCTTCGTCCATCGGCCGCTGCGCGGTCCTGACCTCCTCCGGCGCGTCTTCCCACAGCTCCATGGCCCGCTCCAGCAGCCGCAGTTGCTCCGCGTAGGCGTGGCGGCGGCGGGCCTGGGCGGAGGCCGCCAGCACGGCGGGCAGCGCCTTGGCCGGGTCATGTGCGTGGTACCAGTAGCTGGCGAGCCTCGCGTCGTACTCGTCGGGGCGGACGAGGCCGGGGGCGGCCTCCAGGGCCGCGGCGTAGCGCCGGTTGAGCCGAGCGCGCTCCCCGGGCAGCAGGTCGTCGCCGATCGCCTCGCGCATGAGGGCGTGCCGGAAGCGGTAGCCGCTGTCGTCGTCGGTCGGCCGGAGGATGTTGCCGCCGACCGCCGCGCGCAGCGCCTCGATCAGGTCGTCCTCGCAGAGCCGCGCGACGGCCGCGATCAGGCCGTGCTCCACCCGGGAGCCGCCCTCCGCGACGATCCGCACGACACGCTGCGCGTCCTCGGGCAGCGCCTCGACCCTGACCAGCAGCAGGTCGCGGAGCGATTCGCTGAGCCCGGACTGGCAGCTGTCGTTGATGCTCTGGGCGATCTCCTCGACGAAGAACGCGTTGCCGTCTGTCCGCTCGAAAACGCGGTCCACGAGCTGCCCGTCGGGCTCGGCGCCGTTGATCCCGGCTATCTGCGCGCGCACCTCGGCGCGGTTGAAGCGGGACAGCTCGATGCGCGCGACGGTGCGCATCCGGTCGATCTCGGCGAGGAACGGACGCAGCGGGTGCCGCCGGTGGATGTCGTCGGAGCGGTAGGTCGTGACGATGACCAGCCGCGCGGCCTGGACGGACCGGAAGAGGTAGCCGAGCAGCTCGCGGGTGGAGCGGTCGGCCCAGTGGAGGTCCTCGATCATGAGCACGAGGGTCCGGTCGGCGGCCAGCCTCTCCAGCAGCCGGGCGGTCAGCTCGAAGAGGCGGGCACGGCCGTCCTCGTGCCGCGACTCGCGGGCGGTTTCGCCCAGTTCGGGCAGCAGCCGCGCCAACTCGCCCTCCTGACCCGCGGCGGCCCGGTCCAGTTCGTCACCGAGCTGTCGCCGCAGGGCCCGCAGGACGGTCGAGATCGGCGCGAAGGGCAGGCCGTCCACGCCCATCTCGACGCAGCCGCCGAGCGCCGTCACCGCTCCGGCCGCGCACGCCACGCCCAGGAACTCCTCGGCGAGCCGCGTCTTGCCCACACCCGCTTCCCCGCCGATGAGCAACACCTGCGGCTCGCCCGCTGTGGCACGGGCGAGCGCGGCGGTGAGCGCGGTCAGTTCTTCGGTGCGGCCGACGAATACCGGGCTGATGGACGTGTTCTGCACAGAGCTGAGCATCGCACAGAGGTCCGACACCCAGGTCGTGGTTTTCGTGGCGCCGGTGCGGGCGACGGCGTCAGGCCCGGGGCCTGCCGCCGCTCGGGGCGCTCCGGCGTGCGGACCGGCACGCGGTGCGGTGTGCGATGGCGTACCCGCCTGGTGGAGAACGCGGGAGGAGGCGGCGGCGGTCTCCTCCGCCCGGGAGGCCGCCCCGGGTCCCCTGGCGGGGAGGGACGGGACGTCGCTGTCCGTACGGGGAGACGGGGCGCGCACGGGGCGGTGGGACCGGGCGGGCACGGATGGCCGGGCGGGCACGGATGGTCGGGCGGGCACGGGTGGTCGGGCCGGTTCAGACGGTGGCGCGGTGGAACCGAGCCGACCGGAGGGCGCGCCTGCTCACCTGCCCCTCCGGTTCTTCAGCGGCCGATCGGCGGGTGGCGGCGCGGCGGCGCGTGGCGGCATGGGCGAGCCGGCCGGTGGCGGCCTCGTGGATCAGTTCGGCCTCGCGCAGCTGGTGCAGTTCGTAGTGGAACATCGCTTTCTCCCCTGGTGATGAAGGCTGGAAGACCAAGAAGCCGCCGGACCCGTTGGCGGGTCCTTCCGGGCCCTCTCGGGTCCGTTCTTGGTGTGCTTCCAGCTTCGTCGCCCAGGGGGGCGCGGCACATCGGGAGACTTCCCGATCTCCCGGCACCGTAAGTCCTTAGGGCGCCGTGGTGATCGGACCGGAGGCGGGTCTCAGCCTCCTTAGGCGGGTCGGAAGGTGCCTTAGAGACGGCTAAGGACCGTCGCCTGTCCGGCGACATACCCGCCGCCAAGGGCGTTGGCCCCGTAAGGCGGTCAGCCGCCCGCAGGGGCAGGGCTGTCGGGTACGGAGGGCAGGTCGGCGAAGACGTCGAAGTACATGGCGCCGGAGATCAGCAACCCGAGCACCCCGAGGGCCAGTCCGCCCAGAGCCACGGCGCGGGCCCACGGAGCCGCGGGCCGACCGGACGCGCTGAAGAACTGGCGCAGCAGCACGGCACCGGCGACGACTACAGCGGCGAGCGCGAAGAAGCCGTTGAACAGCGCGATGGTGTGCCACGGGGTGCCGTAGACGGCGGTGAGCTGGTCGCTCGCCGAACCGTTCGTCGTGTCGATCTGACCTGTCAGCTTCTTACGCTCCGACACCAGGTCCCCCACCCAGGTGCCGGTGAGCCCGGCGAGGCCGAGCGCGGCGCTGACGACGGCCGCGGCGCCCGCACCGATCCCCTTCCCGGCGGCGCCGTCCCGCCCCTCCGCCAGATCGGCGTCGTCGACGTCAGGGAAGCCATCGGAGTCACGGGAGTCGTCGGAGTCGTCGTCATGGTCGCTGTCAGCGTCGCCGCGGCCGTCCATGTCGGTGGCTGAGAGCGTGGGCGTGGCTGTCGTGCCGCTGGTGGCGGTGGCGCCGCCGTCGGCTGCGGCTACCGCGCCGTCCGCCCGCTCCGCTCCCCCGGCCCGGACCTTCGCCCCGTCCTTCGTTTCCTGCCCCGCTCGGGCAGCCGATCCCGGCTCTTCACCAGGCTCGTTCTCGGGCGCCGTTTCGGTCGTGTCTGGCTTGGTGCTCTTCTTGATGTCCATGGCGGCACACCGTAGGTGTGCTTTCTGAGAAAGCTCTGAGCGACCGCAGGCGGTACGCGCGAGCGCGCGGAAGAGCGGGCGGTCGTCCCCGGCCAGGGCCACCGGGGACGGACGGAGCGGCGGAGCACGGGGCCACGGGGCATGGAGCCCGGAGCCCTGGCCCCGGGAGGACGACGGGGCACGGGGCGTGGGGCATGGAGCGCGGCGCGACACGGGGCCGCGCGACACGAGGCACGGGGCCGCGCGGCGGCACTGACGACGCAGGCGACGTCAGTGCGCCCCGGCTCGGTCGTCCCGCGTCTCGCGCGGCGCGGGCACGGTGAGGAGCGCGGCGTCGGCGGTGGTCTCGGCTCCGGGGACGGCCTCGGCTGCGGGGGCGGTCCTGGCCGTGTCCTCGGGGGGCTCGATGCTGACTCGGGGGAGCCAGCGGTCGAGCCAGCCTGGCAGCCACCAGTTGGCGCCGCCCAGCAGATGCATCAGGGCGGGGACGAGGAGGGTGCGCAGGACGAACGCGTCCAGGGCGACGGCGACGGCCAGGCCGATGCCGAACATGGCGATGATGCGGTCACCACTGAGCACGAAGGCGGCGAACACGGCGATCATGATGACGGCGGCGGAGTTGATGACCCGGCTGGTCTCGGCGAGGCCGACACGGACGGCACGCCGGTTGTCGCCGGTCTCCAGCCACTCCTCGTACATCCGGCTGACCAGGAAGACCTGGTAGTCCATGGAGAGCCCGAACAGGACGGACACCATGATCACGGGGAGGAAGGGCTCGATGGGGCCCGCACTGCCGAGGCCGAGCAGTTCGCTGCCCCAGCCCCACTGGAAGACGGCGACGACGACGCCGAAGGAGGAGGCCACGGCGGCGATGTTCATGGCTGCCGCCTTCAGCGGGATGCCGACGCTGCGGAAGGCCAGGAGCAGCAGCAGACAGCCGAGGCCGACGACGACCCCGACGAACAGCGGGAGCTTGCCGACGATGACATCGGCGAAGTCGTCGTAGCTGGCGGTGAGGCCGCCCACGTACACCTCAAGCGAGGTGCCCTGCTCGGCCTTGGGCAGGACGTCGGTACGCAGCCGGTCCACGAGGTCGCTGGTCCGCTGCGACTGCGGGGGCGTCTCCGGGATGACCGTGATGATGCCCGTGTCGCCGCTGCTGTTGGTCGCGGTGCCGTCCGTGGCCGCGCCGGTCACCGAGGCGACGCCCTCGGTGTGCCGCAGGGTGTTCTCCAGGCGGTTGAGCGCGACCCGGTCGTCCGCCCCGTCCAGGTGCGCGACGAGGGTGAGGGGTCCGTTGACGCCGGGGCCGAAGCCGCCGCCGGGACCCTGGTCCTCGGCGTTTCCGGCCAGCAGGTCGTATGCCTGCCGGGTGATGGCGGACGCCGGGCCGTTGCCCTGGTCGGAGGTGCCCAGGTGGAGCGAGAACGTCGGCAGCGCCAGGACGAGCATCACGGCGGCGGCTATGCCGCCCAGCAGCCGCGGGTGGCGCTCGACGAAGACGGACCAGCGGGCGGCGAGTCCTGTGGGCTGGACGGGCTGCGGTCCGCTCTCGGTCAGTCGGCGCCGTTCCCGGCGGCTGAGCGCCTTCATGCCGATGGCGCCGAGCAGGGCCGGGAGCAGGGTGATGGAGGCGGCGACGGTGAGTACGACGGTGAGGGAGGCGGCGAGTGCGACGCCGTTGAGGAAGTCGAGCCGCAGGATGAGCATGCCGAGCAGGGCGACGCAGACGGTACCTCCCGCGAACACCACGGCGCGGCCGGTGGTGGCGACCGCCCGCTCGGCCGCCTCCCCGACCGGCAGGCCCTGTCTGAGGCCCTTACGGTGCCGGGTGACGATGAACAGCGCGTAGTCGATGCCCACGCCGAGGCCGATCAGCATGCCCAGCATGGGGGCGAAGTCGGCGACGGTCATGACATGCCCGAGGAGGGTGATGCCCATGGCAGCGGTGCCGACGGCGACCACGGCGGTGATGATCGGCAGCAGGCTGGCGGCGAGCGATCCGAAGGCGATGAAGAGCACGACTCCGGCGACGGCGACACCGATGATCTCGCTGACGTGGGTGGTGCTCTTCTCGGTGAGCGCGGTGGCACTGCCGCCCGCCTCGACGCGCACGCCGTCGCCTTCGACGGCCTTCGCCGCTTCCACGACGGACCGCGCCTGGCCGACGGGGAGGTCCTCGGCCCGCTTGTCGAAGGTGACGGTGGCGTACGCGGTGTGCCCGTCGCGGCTGATCTGGTGGGCGCCGTCCGCGCCCTCATACGGGCTGACCACGGACGCCACCCCGGGGAGGCGCGCGATGTCGTCGAGGGCGGGTGCGATACGCCCCTCCACGGTGGCGGAGCGGACGGGCTCCCGGTCGGCCCCGGTGTGCCAGACGATGCGGTCGGTGTCGCCGGACTGACCGGGGAACGCCTTGTCCACCAGCGCGGCGGCCTTCGAGGATTCCGTCCCCGGAACGTCGTAGTCGTTGGAGTACGCGGCACCGGCGACGGCGGCCGCGGCGGCGGTGCCCCCGAGGACGGCCAGCCACAGGACGATGACGAGGAGACGGCGCCTGATACACCACCGTGCGAGTGCGGCCATCGTGTACTTGTGTCGCTTCCCGGTTGGGGCGCCGCTCTCCGCCGGGAGAGGTCACCGGGAGTGCCGAACGCGTGACGTACGAGGGGGCTCGGGGACCCGCCGCCTGCCGACGAAGGAGCGGCGGGGCCCTCTGCCGAGAACTCTGACAGCCCGAGGAGATCGTTTGACCGCTTTGTGGTTTTCCCCACAAAGCGCACAGGGTTCACGTATCGGGTGATTCCCGTGGTGCGGGTGATGCGGCGGGAACGGCTGCTACGACCGTTCCGGTGGCCGACGCAGCGCCGCTCCCGCACCACCCGCCATGACGCGCCCTGCCGCGTGGCCTGCTGCCCCGCTCCGCTCCGCGGCCCCGTGCCCCGTGCCCCGTGCCCCGTGCCCCCGAGAAGTGTGGGCGGCGCGGGCGCGGCCTGGTCGGGCGCGGTGGGGCGTGCCTCAGCCGGTGATCGACTCCTTGCCGTTCTCGATGTGGCCCATGAGACGACGGGTGAAGGACGTGTCCTCGGCGACCGTCAGGGACAGGTCGTACCAGCCGTGCGCCCGGTCGGCCGTGAACGGCAGCGTGCGGCTGCGCCCCGCCGCCACGGTGACGGTGCGGGGTGCGGCAGTCGAGTAGGCCAGCGGCTTCAGGGTGAAGGTCAGCGGTTTGTCGCCGCCGTTCTTGACGGTGAGACGCAGCTCGCGCCGGTCGGCGTCGAGCCGGGTACGGACCTCGGTGGCCGCCGCCGCGCCCTTCGTCGTGCCCGCGAACTCGCGGCGGAAGCCGTTCGGCCCGGTGAGCGTGAAGCGGTAGCCGCCGCCCTTGACCGGCACCTCCCAGCGGCTGTCGCCACGCACGTCCCGGTGCTGCGGAACGGCGTACTCCTTGGCGTACGGATAGAGCGCGAGGTGCGCGCTGGACGCGCCCCGGTTGCGCAGCGCGAGCCGGAAGACGCCCGCACCCGCGTCCAGGGCTCCGTCCGCGTCCGGCTGGTAGGGCACGGGGCGGGCCGGCCTGGTGCCGCTCTCCTGCTGCGGGAGCTGCTGCTTGGACGGCGGGCGCGGCTGCCAGCGGCCGTGGAAGGGCGGGATCGGCCCCGGCCGCTCGGTGCCGGGCAGCTTGCGTCCGCGCGAGAAGTCGAAGGCGGATGTCAGGTCGCCGCATACGGTGCGGCGCCAGTCGCTGATGTTCGGCTCGCGGACCCCGAGCCAGCGCTCAAGGAAGCGGGTGATGGAGGTGTGGTCGAAGACCTCGGAGCAGGCGTAGCCACCGACCGTCCACGGGGAGATCACCAGCATCGGCACCCGGATACCCAGGCCGGTCGGCTTGTCCTTCCAGAACTCGCCCTTGGTACCCGCCGGGGGCACCGGCGGCGGGACGTGGTCGTAGAAGCCGTCGTTCTCGTCGTACGTGAGGAACAGCGCGGTGTGGCGCCAGACGTCGGGGTTCTTGCCGAGCGCGTCGAGCACCTTGTAGACGATGGTGGCGCTGGCGACGGGGGACGACGAGCCGGGGTGCTCGGAGTCGGCCGCCGACGGCACGATGTAGGAGACCTTCGGCAGCTTTCCGGCGGCCACGTCGGCGGCGAAGGCGGTGGCGGTCGAGCCCGGCTCGCCGCGCCGCAGGGCGCGCTCGAAGAGGCCGCGCTCGCCCGCGCTCAGGCCCTTCACGCCTTCGTCGAGCAGCCCGTTCAAGCGCTTGCGCTCGGCTTCGCCGGCACCGGCGAGCTTCCCGTAGAAGGCGGTCATGTTGCTCACGCCCTGCACCTTGGTGAGGGCCTTCTTCGCGACGGCCTTGAAGCTCGCGTAGAACTCCAGGTTGTTGTCGGTGAAGTTGTCCCACTCCTGGTAGACCTGCCAGCTGTGACCGGCCTTCTCCAGCCGCTCCGCGTAGGTGGACCAGGTGTAACCGGTGTGCTTGTCCTCGTCGTACGCGTCGTTGCCGACGGCGCGGTCGCCATCCGGTTCGAAGCCGGTCCAGCCGCTCACCAGGTGGTTGCGGTTGGGGCTGGTGGAGGAGTGGATGGAGGAGTGGTACGCGTCGCAGACGGTGAAGGTGTCGGCCAGCTCGTAGTGCAGCGGGACGTCGGCGCGGTCGTAGTACGCCATGGTCGCCGCGGTCTTCGCGGTGACCCAGTTGTCCATCCAGCCGCCGTGCCACGCCTTGGCGCCGCCGTCCCAGCTGTGGTCGAGGTCCCCGATGTACTGGAGGTCCTTCTTCTGCGTCTCGGCAGCGCCACGCACCCCGAAGGGCAGCACGGTGCCGACGCCGAGCGCCCCGGGCTGCTCGAAGACGCTCTTGCCACTGGGGAGCTCGATGGCGTTGCGGTCGCTGAAGCCCCGTACGCCGCGCAGCATCCCGAAGTAGTGGTCGAAGGACCGGTTCTCCTGCATCAGCACGACGACATGCCTGATGTCAGCGAGGCCCCCGCGCCCCCGCCCCGTCTCGTCCGCGTCGGCCGTGTAAGCGGCCAGCGCCTGCTGGAGGGACGGCGGCAGCAGCGAGCCCGCCGCGACCAGGCCCGCGCCGCCCGCGCCAAGTGCGAGGGCCCGCCTACGAGATATCTCCGGTGCCACGTTCATCCTCCAGGTCGACTGCCAATGGTTCAACGTCGCACCATTGGGAACGTACGGTGGGGACCGTAGTGCAGTCACATGGCGAGCGATAGGTAGGGGGGTGGCTGATGTGCGAACGGCCGGGTGACAGCGGCACCGGAGGCCGCTCCGACCGGCCCCTGGGACCCCCCGTCCTCTCAGACCGCCCGGCCCGCGACGGCCGGCAAGGGGAAGTGGCACGCCACCCGGTGGCCGGGCGCGGGGACCCCGAAGGGGCCGGCCGCTTCGGCTCTTTCGCTTGACGGGGCCAGCGCCGGCTCGGTCTCGGCGCAGATGTCGCGCGCCGACGGGCAGCGCGTGCGGAACCGGCAGCCGGACGGCGGGTTCGCCGCCGATGGCGCCTCGCCACCCAGCACGCCACCGGTCGGCCCGGTGGGTCGCCGCCCGGTGGCCGGAGCTGTGGTGGGGTCCGCCGTGCCCACGGTGGTGAGCAGACCCCGGGTGTACGGGTGCGACGGCGTGGCGAACACCCGCTCCGCGGGGCCTGTCTCCACCAGCTTGCCCAGGTACATCACGCCGACCGTATCCGCGAGATAGCGGACCACCGCCAGGTCGTGCGAGATGAACAGGTATGTCAGCCCCTTCTCCCGCTGGAGGTCGCGCATCAGGTTGAGGATCTGCGCCTGCACCGACACATCCAGCGCGGACACCGGCTCGTCCGCCACCACCAGCGAGGGGGACAGCGCGAGCGCGCGCGCGAGGCCGAGCCGCTGTCGCTGCCCGCCGGAGAACTCGTGCGGATAGCGGCGCACGGCGCCGCGCGGCAGCCCCACGTCGTCCAGCAGCTCGGCGACCCGAGCCGCGCGCGCCGCCCGGTCGCCGACGCCCTGGATCACCAGCGGCTCGCCGAGAATCGCCCCGACGCGCATCCTGGGGTCCATGGAGGCGTACGAGTCCTGGAACATCAGCTGGACGTCGCGCCGGTGCGCGCGCAGCTCGCGCCGCCCGAGCGTGCTGATGTCGCGGCCGTTGAACCGGATCGTGCCGCTGGACGGCGGCTCCATGCCGACGACGAGACGTCCGAGCGTGGACTTGCCGCAGCCGGACTCCCCCACGATGCCGAAGGTCTCACCCTGCCGGACGGTCAGTGACACGTCGGCGACGGCGCTCACCACGGGGCGAGGCCGCCTGACGCCCCGTGCCCCGTCGGGGGCCGCGCTCCGTGCCCCGTGCTCCATGCCCCGTACCCCGTCGGGGGCCGCGCCCCGTGCCCCGTGCTCCATGCCCCGTACCCCGTCCCCGTTCGCCTCCGCGACCGTGACGCGTCGTCGGGGGAAGGAGAACGGACCGCTGCGCAGCGCGTACTCCTTGACCAAGCCGGTGAGTTGAAGCAGGACGGGTGCGTTCGCGGCTGGCTCTTCTTCCGCGTCGCCGCCGCCCGCGTCAGCTCCGGCCACCGGGGGACGGGCTGCCGCCCCGTCGTCAAGCGTCGTCCCGTCGTCACGTGCCGGAGCGGCTGCGGGTGCCAGGGCGGCCGCAGGCGATTCAGGGCTGGTGCCCGGCGCGGAGCCGCCGGGCCGGGAGGGGACCGGCACCAGTTCTGCTACCGGGTCGGTGCCCGGGGCCGCCGGGTGGAAGCAGGCGAAGGCGCGCCCCGCCCCGCCCTCCTCACCGGCGGCCCGCAGTACCGGTTCAGCCGCCCCGCACTCCTCGCTCGCGAATCCGCACCGTGGCGCGAAGCGGCAGCCCACGGGGCGGGTCACCAGGGACGGCGGCAGCCCGGGGATCGTGGCCAGCGGCCGGTCCGGGCCGGTGGCGCGTTCCGGCAGCGCGGCGAACAGCGCCTGGGTATAGCGGTGGCGCGGTGCCACGAACAGCTCTCGTACGTCCGCTCGTTCCGCGATCTTCCCCGCGTACATCACCGCGACGCGGTCGACCCGCCTGCCGATGACTCCGAGGTCGTGCGTGACGAGGATCATGGCCATGCCGAGGCGGGAGCGGAGCCCGTCGATGAGTTCGAGGATCTGGTGCTGGGTGGTGACGTCGAGCGCTGTGGTCGGCTCGTCGGCGATGAGGAGCTTGGGTTCGCAGATGAGGGCCATGGCGATGGCGACGCGCTGCCGCATGCCGCCGCTGAGCTGGTGCGGGTGGTTGCGCATCCGCTCGGCGGGCTGCGGCATGCCCACGAGGCCCAGCGTCTCCTCAGCCTTCGCCCACGCGGCGCGCCTGCCGAGGTCCGTGTGCAGCAGCAGTGGCTCGGCGACCTGGGCGCCGATGGTCATGGTGGGGTTCAGGGAGGTCAGCGGGTCCTGGAAGACCATGCCGATGGTGTTGCCGCGGACGTCCCGCAGTACCGGTTCGGGTGCCGCCGCCAGGTCCGTACCGTCGAAGAGCACCCGCCCGCCGGTGATCCGGCCGCCGCCGGGCAGCAGGCCGAGCACGCTCAGCGCGGTCATCGTCTTGCCGCAGCCCGACTCCCCGACGATGCCGAGCGCTTCGCCGGGGGCCAGGTCGAGGGAGATCCCGTCCAGGGCGTGCACGGTGCGGTCGCGGGAGGTGATGTCGACCCGCAGGTCCTCGACGCGGAGCAGGTGTTCGGTCATGTTCAGCGCCTCAGTTCTTCTGGAGTCGCACGTCGAACGCGTCGCGCAGACCGTCACCGATGAAGTTGAACGCCGCGACGACGAGGACGATCGCGATGCCCGGTGGGAAGATCAGCCACCAGTAGCCGACCTGCGTGTAGGTGATGCCGGAGCTGAGCATGGAGCCCCAGTCGGCGGCGGGCGGCGGGATGGACAGCCCGAGGAACGACAGGTAGGCGACGTAGAGGATGGCGTCGGCGATCTGGAACGTGGCGTTGACGATGACGGTGCCGACCGCGTTCGGCACGATGTGCCGGAACACGGCCCGCCCCCCGCCACCGCCCATCAGGCGCATCGCGTGCACATAGTCCCGGCTGCGCAGTGCGAGTGCTTCGCCCCGGATCAGCCTGGCCGGGGAGAGCCAGGCGACGGAGGCGATGATGAGAATGAGGACGGTCTTGGTCGGGGTGACGATCGCGGCGACGACGACCAGCAGGAACAGCGCGGGAATGGCGAGTACGGCGTCGGTGATCCGCATCATCGTGGCGTCCACCCAGCCACCGAAGTAGCCGGCGACCGCCCCGTACACGGTGCCGAAGAGGGTGGCGAGCAGTCCGGCGGCGAGGCCGACCTCAAGCGAGGTCTGACCGCCGTGCATGAGGCGTCCGAGCATGTCGTAGCCGAGGTCGGTGGTGCCGAGCAGGTGACCGGAGGTGCCCGGGTCGAGGTTGGCCTGGGAGAGGTCGGTGTGGGTCTGGTCGGTGTCGTGGATCAGTGGCCCGAGGAAGCAGAAGGCGATGAGCGCGGTGAGCAGGGCCGCGCCGAGCAGGGCGAGCTTGTTGCGGGTGAAGACGGTGAGGGTGCGGCGGGCGAGGCTGGGGGTGGCCAGGGCGGTCTCGTCGGCGAACGCGGCACCGGTCCGCGCTCCGTGCCCCGTCCCGCCGTCGGCCCCGTGCCCCGTGCCCCGTGCCCAGCCCCGCTCCGTGCCCCGTCCGCCGTCCGCTCCGTGCCCCGTTCCCCCATCCGTCCGCGTGCCTGGTTCATCGCCCGCTCCGGGCCCCGTCCCTGCTCGTACGGTGGTCACGAGACGCTCCTGATCCGGGGGTCGAGAACGGCGTACGCGATGTCGGTGATCAGCGATCCGAGGACGGTTGCCACGCCGACGACGAGGGTCACTCCGAGCAGCACCGGGAAGTCGGAGCCCTGCGCGGAGTTCCAGAACAGCAACCCCATCCCCGGGTAGTTGAACATCGACTCCACGACGAGCGCGCCGCTGAACAGGGTCGGGAGGTACAGCCCGAGGAGGGTGGCGAGGGGGATGAGGGCATTGCGCAGCACGTGCCTGGCCATGATCCGGGCGTTGGACTGGCCCTTGGCGCGGGCGGTGCGTACGTACTCCTCGCTGAGGTTGTCGAGCACGGCCGAGCGCATGTAGCGGCTGAACGCGGCGATGATGCCGAGCGCCATGGTCACCACCGGCAGCACCAGCCCGCGCGGGTCACCGAGGATGCCGCCGACGGTGTCGGCCTGCGGGGCCTCCGCGGGCACCAGCTGGAGTTGCTGGCTGAAGACGAGGATCAGCACCAGGCCGAGGAAGAAGACGGGTGTGGCGTACGCGAGGAAGGCGACTCCGGTGAAGAGGTAGTCGGCGGCCTTGCCGCGCCGTACGGCCTGGAGGACGCCGAGCGGAATGGCGAGCAGGGCGGCGAGTGCGACGGAGAGCCCGGTGAGTACCAGGGTCTTGGGCAGTCGTTCGGAGAGCAGGTCGGTGACGGTCTGGTTGAGTCTGTAGGACTCGCCGAGGTCGCCCGTCAGCAGCCGCCCCAGGTACTTCACGTACTGCACGGGCAGCGAACGGTCGTATCCCTGCTGGTGGTTGAAGTGCTCGATGGCCTGCGGGGTGGCGTGCTGGCCGAGGATGGCGCGCGCCGGGCCGCCGGGCAGCATGTGGAGCAGGACGAAGACGATGACGGAGACCAGCAGCAGCACGATGGCGGCCTGCGCGACGCGCTTGGCCAGGAAATGGATCACCGTCCCGCCTCCCGTGCGGCGCGGACCGGGAAGCGGACCACAGCGCCCGTCCCCCTCCTGAAGCGGATCACTGGCCCGCCCCCTTCTGTCCGGACGACCTCGTCGCGGGCGTCTTCTTCGCGGGTGTCTTCTTCACGAAGTACCAGTCCTGCGGCGCCAGGCTGAGCGTCGGGTTCTGGTCGATGCCTCGCAGGTCGTTGCGGATGACGGAGACCTGGTAGGCGGGGTTGGGCGTCCACAGAACCGGGACCTGATCGGCGACATAGCGCGCGTACGCGCGCGTGGCGGCCGGGTCACCGGAGTACTCGGTGGCCTTGATCAGCTCGTCGGTCCTCGGGTCCGACCAGTTGCCCATGTTGGACGGGGCGCCGGTGGCGAACAGCTGCTCACCGCTGGGTTCGGTGGGGAAGTACCAGCTGCCCTGGGTCCCGAAGAAACCGAGCTCCCACTCGTCGCACACCGGCTCGCCCTGCTCGCATGGCACGGTGGTGCCGAGGACGGTGTTGAGCGGCTGCTGCCGGATGTCGAGGGTGACCCCGGCCTTGTCGAGCGATGACTTGATCTCCTGCATGGTGTTGGACGTCTCCGTGGACCCGGACTGCGACAGCAGCTTGAGCCGCAGCCGCTGCCCCTCGCCGATCCCTTCGCCGCATGCGCGGGGCCCCGTTCCCGGCCGCACGCAGCGGAGCAGGCCGCCGTCCCGCTGCCAGCCGTGCGCGGCGAGCAGCCGCCGCGCCCGCGCCGGGTCGTAGGGATACGGGTCCTTGTCGAGCAGGCTCGCCGGCACCGGCCCCCGGGTGGGCTGGGCCGCGCCCTGCCACACCACGCGGGAGATCGACCGCTGGTCGATGAGGTGCTGGAGCGCCTGCCGCAGATAACGCTGACGGAGCATCGGTCCGGCGGTGGGGTGGTTGAAGTTCAGCACGATGTACGTGACCGCCCAGCCCTCCCACGGGTCGACGCGGTAGCCGAGATCCTTGAACTTCCCGGCCTGGGCCAGTACGGACGGCGGGATGTAGCCGTAGTCGATGTCGCCCGCCCGCAGCACGTTGAACTCGGAGTCGGCGGTGGTGAAGGGCTTGAAGACGACGCGGTCGAGGTGCGGCTTGTCCGGACCGTCGTAGGCCTTGTTGGGCACCAGCGCGACCTGCCCGGACGTGGTCCACCGCTCGATGCGCCACGGCCCGTTCACGGTCTTCCACAGGGGGTCGGTGGCGAACTTCGAGAGCTGCTTGGCGTGCAGGGTAAGCCGCGCGAAGGCCTGCTTCGGGGTCTCGCCGTCCGGGTTCCACGCGTGGCGGGGCAGGGGGGTGAAGTGGACGAGCTGGTTGCCGGTGAACCAGTCGGGGTTGTACGCCCGGTCGAGACGGAGCCGGAACGTGCGGTCGTCCAGGGTCTCGAAGCGCCGCACGTTGTCGGGCAGCAGCTTCGGCGAGTAGCCGCCCCAGTCGGCCTTGCTGTCCCGGATCAGCTCGAACCAGAACCGTACGTCGTCGCTGGTGACGGGCTTTCCGTCGGACCAGTGGCGGCCCTTCTTCAGCGTGACCGTCACCGTCTTGTTGCCGTCGCTGTAACGGGGCCGCTCAGCGAGGTCGCGCGGGCTGTCCATGGTCAGCCCCTCGCCCTTCTTCTCGGGCGTGTACAGCGGCTGGAACAGCAGGTTCTGGATCGCGCTGTTGTACGTGGCCAGATAGCCCGGGGCGCCGATCGGGAAGATCCAGTTCGGGTTGGAGGCGGGCGGCAGAGCCATGGTCGCTGTTCCGCCCTCGACCCGGACACCGCCGGTGGCCCCCACATCGGTGACCGCGTCGGAGGCCGGTCCGCAGCCGCCCAGCGCGCCCGCCACGAGCAGCCCGGCGAGCAGGGCGGAGAGGCCCCCGCGTATTCGTGTGCCGCGCAGTCCCATGCCGCCTCCGGGGGGCCAGTTCGAAGAGTGCGAGCAAAGTACGGACTTCGCCGAAGCTAGGTCAAGAGTCTGGCGCGAGCTTCGGCAAATGATGTCTACTAGCGCCAAGATCCTTCGTTTACTTGCTTCGTCAACCGAACAAAGTCGGTGCCATACAGCGCATTTGCCACCCCGGGCCGACCTCGACCGCCCGGACCGGCCGGTCACCCCCTTGAGCAATCCCACCGTTCCCGTCCGCCCCGCTCCCGCACCGAACCACCGACAGGAAAGGTCCGCCATGACCGCCGCCGAGGACCAGCCCGGCTCCGCCGCGCACATCCTCGACCTCGTCGCCGCAGGCTCCGTCGCCTCACGCGCCGACCTGGTAAGGGAGTTGGGCCTCGCCCCCTCCACCGTCTCCGCCCGGGTGCAGGAACTGGTCGACGCGGGACTGCTCGACGAGTACGGCGAGGGCGCCTCACGCGGCGGCCGCCGGCCCCGGCTGCTGCGCGTACCCGACAGCGGAGCCGTCGCCCTCGCCGCCGACCTGGGCAGCCACCACGCCCGCACCGGCGCCGTCAGCCTCACCGGCACGGCCATCGACATCGCCGAGCACGCCTTCGACCTGACCACGGGGCCGGAACCGGCCGTCGAACTGCTCGCCCGGCACCTCACCGCGCTCGCCGAACGGCAGCGCGCGGCGGGCCGTACCGTACGCGGCGTGGGCATCGGCTTCCCCGGCCCCGTCGATCCGGCCACCGGACGGGTCATCGCCCCGTCCCGGATGCCCGGCTGGCACCTGTACGAGCTCCGCGACCGCCTCGGCGAACGTCTCGGCCTGCCCGTCCTCGTCGACAACGACGCCAACATGATGGCTCTCGGCGAGCACCGCGCCGGCCACTCCGCGCTGCGCCACATCGTGGTCGTCAAGGCCGGACGGGGCATCGGCTCCGGCATCATCAGCGGTGGCCGCCTCTACCGCGGCGCGCGCGGCTCCGCGGGCGACATCAGCCACGTGCGCGTCGACGCCGCAGCCGAACGCCCCTGCTCCTGCGGCAACATCGGCTGCCTGGAGACCGTCGCCAGCGGGGCCGCCATCGCCACGGCGCTCAGCGCGCGCGGCATCGAGACGGACGGCGCCGCCGACATCCTGCGCCTCGTCGCCGACGGAGAGCCCAACGCGACGACTCTCGTCCGCCAGGCCGGTCGGCACATCGGCGAAGTGCTGTCCGTCGTCGTCAACTTCTTCAACCCGGAGGCGGTCCTGCTGGGCGGCGCACTCGCCGGAGCGGAGCCGCTGGTCGCGGCAGTACGGGGGGTGCTCTACGAGCGCTGCCTGCCGATGGCGACCAGCGAACTGACCATCAAGGCCGCCTCTCTCGGCCCCGATGGCGGCCTGCTCGGCGCGGGCTACGCAGCCCTGCGGGAGCTGGCCGCCGAAGGCGCCGGACCCGTGTCCTCGCACGCCGGCGGCTGACGCCGGGCAGTCCCCCCAGCGGACTTGATTCCCCACGCGCCGACCCCTTGAGGACACCCCGCAGCCGAGAACACCACGCAGCGACCACAACCGACGGAAGGTAGCCGACCGTGCCAAGCCCGACACCGCCCCGCCCGCGCGGGGCGACTCGCCTGCGCGTAGCCATCGGCGGAATGGCCATAGAGTCCAGCACCTTCTGCCCCCACCGCTCCACCGACGACGACTTCCGCGTCACGCGCGGGCGCGCGCTACTGGACCGCTACGCCTGGACCCGGCCCGGCGGCGACCTGGCCGACCTCGTCGAGTGGGTGCCGCTCGTACACGCCGTGGCCCTGCCCGGCGGGCCCGTCGACCCCGGCACGTACCAGCGTGTCAAAGCCGAACTCACCGACCGCATCCGCGCGGCGGGGCCGCTGGACGGCCTGGTGTACGACATCCACGGCGCGATGAGCGTCGTCGGCATGGAGGACGCCGAAGCCGACCTCACCGAGGCGGTACGGGCCGCCCTCGGCCCCGAGCCACTGGTCTCCGCGGCGATGGACCTGCACGGCAACGTCTCGCGCCGCTTCGCCGACTGCCTCGACCTGATCACCGCGCACCGTCTCGCCCCGCACGAGGACGCCTGGGACACCCGCGAACGCGCGGCGCGCAACCTTGTCGAACGCCTCACCTCCGGCAAGGGCCGCCCGCACGTCGCCTGGGTGCAGGTTCCCGTCCTCCTCCCCGGGGAGAAGACCAGCACCCGCCTGGAACCCGCGAAGTCGCTCTACGGGCGCCTCGCCGCGATCGCGCGGCTTGAGGGTGTCGTGGACGCCGCGATGTGGGTCGGCTACGCCTGGGCCGACGAGCCGCGCTGCAAGGCCGCGATCGTCGTCACCGGCGACGACCGCGAGCTGATCACCGAGCAGGCACACGCCCTCGCGCGCGCGTACTGGGACGCCCGCCGCGACTTCGTCTTCGTCGGCCCGACCGGGGACGCCGACACGTGCGTCGCCGAGGCCGTGGCGTCCACCGCCCGCCCGTACCTGATCAGCGACTCCGGTGACAATCCGACGGCGGGCGGGGCGGGCGACCTCCCGTACATGCTCCAGCGCCTCCTGGCCAACGACGACCTCGCCCGCGGCACCACCACCGCACTGCACCCCGGCATCACCGACCCGGAAGCCGTCGCGGCGTGTTTCGCCGCCGGGCCCGGCACCGAGCTGACCCTGACCGTCGGCGGCTGCGTCAGCGCCGGTACGGGGCCGCACGCCGCCCCGTACGCCCTCACCGGCACCGTCACCGCCCTGTGGGACACGGCGGGTCCCGGGGCGGACGGGCCACGCGGCAACCCGGCCTACGACGGCGGCGGCCGTTGCGCCGCGCTCACCCGGGGCGGTGTGACGGTCGTCCTCACCGAGCGCCGCACACCGTTCCACACGGTCGCCGACTGCGGGCCGCTGGACCCCCGCGCGTACGATCTCGTCGTCGTGAAGATCGGCTATCTGGAGCCCGAGCTGTACGACATGGCCGCCGACTGGCTCCTCGCCCTCACCCCGGGCGGCGTCGACCAGGATCTGCTGCGCCTGGGCCACCATCGTGTGGAACGCCCGCTGTACCCGTTCGATGACGCGGATTTCGAGGCCCCGGACCTGACGCCCACGCTCCTGACCCGCGCCCCGTAGCCCGTGAGACGTGGCCAGGCCATGAGACGTAGCCCGCACCCCAGGGATTCACGGCCAGGACCGGGCGCGGTCGGGCTTGCCGGACATCGCACCCGCCGCACCCATCGCCCCTCATCCCCGAGTCGCAAGCCACCACGATCCGGCGTCAAGGCCGAGATGGGGAACTCGTGTGAAGACTTGGCGCGGATAACCGCCCTCAGCTGCCGCCACCTGGGGGGATGATAGAAATAACTCCCGTTATTTTGCCGCGTGTTCAGCACCGAGCTGCGGGATTCATTTCCGATTGGCTTCATCCGGCGGGCGCGGTCCCCGGAACAACGGGGGGAGACCGGGTCGGTTGATGGACCCGCGCGAAGGACTTCTCCCATGTCGCAGCCGACTCCGCCGCCCTATCAGCCGGAGGGAAACCCCAACGCACCGCACTACCCGTCCTACGGCCACCCTCCCCAGCAACCGCCCCCGTACGACCCGCAGCAGCCCCCTGCCCAGCAGGGTTTCGGCTATCCCCAGGGCCCCTCGCAGCCGCCCCAGCCCCCGTACCCCGGCGGCGACGGCATACCCGGCGGCCCGGGCGGTCCGATGGACGGCGGCGGGCCGGGGAGCGGTGGCCCAGGGGGCGGCGGGCCGATGGGCGGTGGTCCGGTGGGCGGCGGCCGCTCGGGCGGGCCCGGCGGTGGCGCGCCACGCGGTCGGCGTCGGCAGAAGAACCGCGAGCCGGTCCTCATCAGCGGGGTGGCCGCGGCCGCGGTGCTCATCGCCGGGAGCGTCTGGTTCGCCGCCAGTGGTGACAGCGGCGACGGCGGCAGCGGGGGCGAGTCCGGTACGGACCAGGCGGCCGAGGGCCGCGTCCTCCACAAGGTCGCCATGCCGCCGCTGACCGAGGACCCCATCGTCGTCGACGGCCTGTGGACGACCGACAGGAATTTCGTCAAGGCGAGCATCAAGAAGATCGTCGGCTACCCGTCGCAGGGCGGTGCCGCCGAGTGGGAGATCCCGCTCGACGGCAACATCTGCCGGTCCTGGCCCCAGGCCACCGCCGACGGCAAGACCGCGGTCCTCTTCGAGGAATCCGGGAAGGACGACGCGGTCTGCACCCAGGTCGGCCTGGTGGACCTGAAGAAGGGCAAGCTCATCTGGCAGCGTGAGGCGACGGGCGAGTACGGGTCGAACACCTTGTTCAACGAGGTGAGCATCGGCGGTGGCACCGTGGCCGCTGGCGGCGACGACGGCGGTGCGGCCTGGTCCCTGGAGGGCGAGCCGCTGTGGAAGCCCGAGCCGGACGCGGAGTGCGAGGACATCGGCTACGGCGGCGGTGCGCGCAAGCTCGTCGCCGTGCGCGAGTGCGGGGACATCTCGGAGCCGGACATCGACGTCGTGACCCTCGACCCGAAGACGGGGGACGTGAAGTCGGGCTACCGGATCGCCGCGGGCATCGAGGACGTGTACCTGGCCTCGGCCGACCCGCTCGTCGTCGGCGTCGAGGACGAGAAGAAGAACCAGCGGGGCGGCGGCCCCACGGACTTCCTGTCGATCGACGACAGCGCCACACGGGGCAAGCTCCGCGGCCAGATCGGCGTCGGCAGCCAGAAGCTCGACGTCGAGTGCGACCTGAGCAAGATCGAGGGCTGCACGCAGCTGGCCGTCAGCAAGAAGGCCGACGCCCTCTTCCTGGCGACGGAGCAGAACGTCGACGCCGAGACGATGAACGAGATCGTCGCCTTCAGCCTGAAGACGGGCAAGGAGACCGGCAGGACGCCCGGCTCGGCGGACGCCAATCTGAGGCTGCTCGGAGCCGAGGAGGACGGCTCCGTGTTCGCGTACCAGGAGACCACCTTCGGCGGGCAGGGCGGCGCGGTCTGGCGGATCGACTCCGGCTCGTACGAGAAGACCAAGGTCCTGCAGAACGCCAACGCGGGCCGCGACGTGGAGGCGAGTTACGAGGCCGGTGGCCGCTACCACTACGCGAACAAGCGGCTGTACCTGGGCGAGACGATCGTCAGCAAGCCCGACGACGGCCAGAAGGTCACGGAATCCCCGCTCGCCGTCGTCATCGGCACGAGCTGACCGTTTCCGGCTCCGCCGGGCGGTAGCCACCGTTCCCCGCGCCCGCGAAAGCCCCGCGCCCGCCGGCACGTCCGGCGGGAGCGGGGCTTTCCCGCGCCGTTCCCGTCATCAGGGCCCCGGGTGGCTACTTGCCCACCCCCTCCGCCAGGCCCCGGACGAAGTGCCGCTGTCCGATCAGGAAGATCACGATCATGGGCAGGGCGGCGATCGTCAGTCCGGCGAAGAGCATCGGCCAGTCGGAGTTCAGCCGCCCCGCCATGTCGGCGAGGCCGACCGGCAGGGTCTTGCGTCGGTCGTCGGTGATGAAGACCAGCGCGAAGGCGTACTCGTTCCACGCGAACAGCGCCTGGAGCATCGCCGCCGACATCAGGATCGGGCGCGACATGGGCACCACGACCCGCCAGAAGATCTGCCAGCGGCTCGCCCCGTCCACATGCGCCGCCTCTTCCACCTCGACGGGCAGCCCGACGAGGTAGGCGCGGATGAGGAAGGTCGTGAAGGGGACCTTGAAGGCGGTGTAGAGGACGATCAGCGCCCAGTACGTGTCGTAGATGTGGATGGCCTGGAGCAGCTGCGACAGCGGTACGAGGGCGACGGTCGGCGACAGCATCATCGCGCCGAGGATGAGCAGCAGGGCGGGCTGCGAGCAGGGGATGTCGAGGCGGGTGAGCCCGTACGCCGCCCAGGCGCTGATGAGGGTCACCGCCAGAACGCTGGCGGAGGTGACGAGCGCGCTGTTGAGCAGGTACCGCAGCACGCCCTGGTTCCAGGCGTCGGCGTACGTGCCCCAGTGCGGGTCGGCGGGCAGGGCCCACGGGTCGGCGAAGATCTCGCCGTTGGACTTCAGCCCGGACAGGGCCATCCAGCACAGCGGGTAGAGCACGGCGACGGCCAGGGCGGCGAAGCCGCAGTAGGCCAGCAGCCGCAGGATCACCGGGCGTCCCCGGAACGCCGCGCCGTGCGCCGGGCGCGCGGGGCGGTCGGCCCGCTGCCGGGGGGCGGAGCGCTCCTTGTCGAGGGTGAGGGTCATGCCGCCGCCTTCCTCCTGGAGTAGATCAGCTGGAGCGCGCCCGCAGTGAAGGTGATCAGGAACATCACCGTCCCGATCGCCGAGGCGTAGCCCATGTCGTCGCCGGTGAAGGCGCTGGCGTACAGCCAGGTGCCCAGCACCTGGCTGGAGTTGCTGGGCCCGCCGCCCGTCATCACCATGACCTCGTTGAAGACCAGGAACGCCTGGGAGACGGTCAGGACGACGAGCAGGGCGGTCATCTCGCGGACCATGGGCACCGTGACGGTGAAGAAGGTGCGGACGCGTCCCGCGCCGTCCACGTAGGCCGCTTCGTACAGCTCGCGCGGAACGCGCTGCACGGCGACGGTGAGCAGCATCGTGGTGTACCCGAAGGACTGCCACTGGCTCATCCCGATGACGCCCCAGATGGACGTTCCGGGGTCGCCGAGCCAGTCGTGTTGCAGGGAAGAGAGCCCTACGGCCCGCAGTGCGCCGTTCACCATTCCGGCGTCGGGCTGGTAGAGGAACTGGAAGAGCAGCCCGGTGACGGTCATGGAGACGGCCGCCGGGATGAAGTACACGGTGCGCAGTACGCCCCGCAGTCTGCGGCCGACCAGTTCCTCCAGCGCGGCCGCCAGCACCAGCGCCGCTCCCACCTGGATGACGACGGAGGTGACGGCGTACAGCACGTTGTTGACCAGCGCCTCCCAGAAGACCGGGTCCTCGGCGGCCTGGCGGTAGTTGTCCAGGCCGACGAAGCGCATGCCGGGTGAGAAGACGCTGTACTTGTAGAGGGAGAGCCGGACGTTCTCCACGATCGGGTAGTAGACGAAGAGCGCGATCAGGGCGAGCGCGGGAGCGACGTACATCGCGTGGCTGAAGCGCCGGGTGCGGCGGGCTTTCATGGGCGTCTCCTCGGGCGAGGACGGGCTGAGCATCGGTGGGCGCCGCGCGGCTCGCGTCGCGTTTGTCGCCGGGGTCCGGGACCGGGACCGCCGGGCGCGCGGGCGGGCGGTCGGCCGGACACGAGGCCGGGGGCGGGGCCGGGTACGGAGCGGGGCGAGGGGGCCGGGCGGGGAGCCGGCTCGCGGCCGGGCCGGCGGCCGGTTCCGCGGCCATGAGCGGGGCCGGGAGCGGGGCCGGGAGGGCAGCCGGGCGAAGGTCCGGGCCGGCGCAGGGCGGGTCTCATCGTCGTACGCCGAACCGCCGGGCCTTCTCCGCCCCGCGCCGCACCTCGCGCATCGCCGCCTCGGGCGTCGCGCCGCCGGACAGCACGGACTCGGCCGCGGAGAGATAGGGATTGACGATCTTGTCGTCGGCGCGGGTGTCGAGCCACAACGCCATGTCGTGGCCGGCGATGGTGCGCTGCGCCTTGCGCAGGCCGCGCAGGGTCCCCGCGTCGGCCGTTCCCTTGACCGCGCTGATCCACCCGAGATCACGGACCACGGCGTCGGCCTGCGTGCGGCTGGTGAGGAAGCGCAGGAAGTCGACGGCGAGGGCCTTGTCCGGCGAGTTGTTGGAAACCATCAGGCCGTCCGTGCCACCGGCGATGGCGCGCGGGCTCCCGGCCGCACCGGGGATGGCGGGCATGGCGAAGAAGTCCCAGTTGTCGGCGAACGACGCGGGCGCGCCGCCGGACTCGGCGAGGTAGGAGAACTCCAGCGTCTCCAGGAACTGCATCGCGGCCTTGCCGTAGACCATCCGCGCCTGCGCCGTCTCATGGCTCGCGCTGGTGCCGCCCGGTGCGAAGCAGCGCTTGCGCAGTTGGCTGAGGTCACTCAGCGCGCGGGTGTAACCGGGGTGCTGGAAGGCGTCCTTCCCGCCGTCGCCGTCATAGTCGCGGGCGAGGGTCCTGGCGGGGACCTCCATCGCGTTGAACTGGGTGAGCAGGTGCCCCGCCGGCCAGCCGTACTGGTTGCCGAAGGCGATCGGCACATAGCCCGCCTTCTTGATCCGGTCGCAGGCGGTGAGGAGCCCGGGGAAGGTCGTCGGCTCGCGCACGCCCGCCTTCGCGAAGATCTTCTTGTTGTACGCGAAGACCTTGGCGTCGAGGTTGAGGGGCACGCCGTAGACCCGGCCGTCGTAGGTGTAGGCGTCCAGGGCGTCCGCTTCGAAGGTCCGGCCCCAGGCTGAGCCCTTGAGCTGGGAGCTGAGGTCGGCGGCCAGCTTTCCGTCGGCGAACTTGCGGCCGTACCGTCCCGGCCAGGAGAAGTAGATGTCGGGCAGGTCGCGCGAGGCCGCCAGCACCGCTATCCGGTCCTTGTACGGCTGGTCGCCCACCGCTTGCAGTTCGATGGTGACGCCCGGGTTGCGCTTCTCGTACGCGCGCGCGGCGGCCTCGAAGTACGGCGTGTACTCCGGGTCGGCCCACTTCTCCAGGACGGTGAGATGGCCCGAGGGCTTGCCGGTGAAGGTGAAGTCGTTCGGGGTACTGCGGATGGGGGCCTGGCCGCAGGCGGTGAGCAGCAGGGCGAGCAGGCAAGCGGAGATGGCGGCGGCTGTGCGCATCGGCTCTCTCCTGGCGGAGTCGGAGTGGGTCAGGCGTGCACCCGGTCGGTGGCCGGGGCATCGGGGGCGGGGAAGGCGGCTGGGTGGCCGAAGGCGCCCGGCTGGGTGCAGACCTCGGCGGCGTAGGCGGCGGCGCGGGCGGCCGCCTCGGGCAACGGCCGCCCGTCGAGGAGTCCGACGAGCAGGCAGGCGATGTAGGAGTCCCCGGCGCCGAGCGTGTCGACGGCCTGGACGGGGACGACCGGCTGGCGGTGCGAGGAGCCGTCCACCTGGCTCAGCAGCGCGCCCCGGCCGCCCCGTGTGACGACCACCAGGCCAGGGCCCAGCGCCCGCGCGCGGGCGATGAGGTCGGCCGTCTCCTCGTCGTCGGCGTCGGGCCGGGAGAAGACCGCGCAACTCAGGTGCGGCAGCAGGGGTTCGGCGTAGGACCAGGGGCGGTCGGAGAAGTCGTAGCTGACCCGGCGGGCGGCGCGGGCGAGTTGCGGCAGCTGCTCCTCCAGCCGGCCGCAGTCGCCGGTGTGGACGTAGTCGAAGCCGGAGAGCCAGTGGAGGTCGGCGGGCGAGAGCCGGAAGGGGGAGACCCCGTCCGAGCAGTCACCGAAGTGCCGGTTGCCGCTGTCGTCGAGATGCACGGTGGCGTACGCGGTGGGCCCCTCGGCGGTGCGCGCCCGCTCCGTGAGCACTCCCTCGGCTTCGAGGGCGGTGCGGATGTGTGCGCCCGCCTCGTCGGTGCCGGTGACGCCGAGGTACGCGCTCCGGGCTCCGCACCGTGCGGCGTGCACGGCCACGTTGAGCGCGTTGCCGCCGGGATACATCAGCCCGCGCCGCGGGTAGCGGTCGACGACGTTGTCTCCGACTCCGCAGATGCGCATGGTCGGTCCTCTCTGGGTCGCGGGGTGGGGCGGCCCCGGCTTGGGCCGCACGGGGCACGGGGCACGGGGCACGGAGCCACGGGGCACGCGGGGCACGGAGCACGGAGCACGGGGCACGGGGCACGGGGCACGGGGCACGGAGCAGCCGTACGGGACCGCCGTGCGAGGGGCGGCGCCCTGCGGACGGGCTCCGCGACGGCTCGTACGGACCGCGCAGGGCCGTACGGGGCGGGTTCGCCAGGGACCATACGGAGAGAGCCGCCTGACGGGGTGTGGGCGGCCCGGTGCGGCGCTCCTCGCGCGGCGCACCGGGCCGGTGGTGGACGGGCCGGTTCTCCGGGGGAAGGCGGCTGGACCGGTCGGCGGCGCGGCGGTCCTGGCCTGGGAGCCGTCCCGTCCGGCTCAGTAGTCGACCTGGAACATGTAGCGGCGCTTGTCGAGGTCGTGGCCTCGGACCGCCTCGTAGTGCCGGGCGAGGCGGGTGACGACGACGTCGAGGGCGATGGGGGTGATATCGCCGCGCAGCCGCTCGGGCACCCCGGGCAGGGACAGCTTGCGGGCGTCGATGGTGTGGGCCTTCTTCGTGTACTTGTCGAGGAAGGTCTGGGCGCGCTCGGCCATGGGGCGGGTGTTGTCCTCGCCGAGAAGCAGCAGCACCGGCTGGTCCTCGGTGACGACCTCGAACGCGCCGTGGAAGAACTCACCCGCGTTGAACGAACCGGCGTGCTTCCACTGCATCTCCATCAGGTAGCACATGGAGAAGCCGTAGCCCGCGCCGTAGTTGGGCCCGGCGGAGAGCACATAGGTGACCTCCTCGTCGGCCAGCGCGGTGGCGATGGAGTGGTTGAGTTCCTCGGTCTCCTCCTGCGCCGTGTACAGCGCGTCCGGCAGCGCCTCGTAGGCGGTCCGTACGGCGGCGTAGTCGCCCTCGACGCCCACCGCTTCCAGCACGGCGTACACCAGCTGACCGAACAGCACGTGCTTGGGCGCGACGACGGTGTCCTCGCTGCGGTACGTGAAGGCGACCTCGGCCGCCTGGGCGAGGGGGCTGTCGGCGCTGCGGGTGAGGGCGGCGACGCGGGCCCCGGCCTCGCGGGCGTAGTGGGCGGCGGCGACCGTCTCCTTGGTGGTCCCGGTGTGGGAGGAGACCAGGACCAGGGAGCCTTCGCCGAGGAGTGCGGGGCGGCGGAGGTTGAACTCGTCGCTGTTCATGTGGAAGACGGGCAGCGGGAGGCGCGTCTCCAGCAGGTAGTGCGCCGGGTAGGCGGCGGTCAGTGAGCCGCCGCAGCCGACGAGGAAGACGTTGCGCAGCCCCGAGGCGACGACGTCACCGACGAAGCCGCGCGCGGTGTCGTTCTGGCTGAGGGCGAAGGCGACGGCCTCTTTGAAGTCCTCGGTGATGGGCTTGAGCGGAAGGGTGGCGGTGGTCACGCGAATCCTCTTTCGACGGGGCGTGGGAAGGTTCCCAACGGCGCGCTTTGAGAACGTTCTCAATCGCGATGTTGGGAACCTTCCCACCGGTGTCGAGAGCCCGTCAAGAGTCGTGCGCCCATTGGTCTCGCGCACCCGATAGCCTGAGCTGGCCATGACGACCAATCGACGCCGCGCCGCGACCATCCCCGATGTCGCCCGGGAGGCCGGTGTCTCCCGGTCCACCGCCTCCCGTGCCCTCGCCGACTACGGCTCGGTCAGCCCCGAAGCCCGCGAACGCGTCCGCGCCGCCGCCGAGAAGCTCGGCTACCGCGCCAACCAGCTCGCCCGCAGCATGATCACCGGGCGCACCCACACCCTCGGCGTGGTCATAGCCGACATCCAGAACCCCTTCTTCGCCGGTGTCACCCGCGGCATCACCGACGCCGCCCACGCCGCCGGCTACCAAGTCCTGCTCGCCAACACGGACGAGGACGTCGCCACGGAGCGCGCCGCCGTGAAAATGCTGTGCGACAAGCACGTCGACGGCCTCGTGGTCTCCCCCGCCTCGACGACCGAGGTCGGCCACCTGGCCGCGCTGACGGAGGCGGGGCGCCCCGTCGTCCTCCTCGACCGGCGCGCACCCGGCCTGCCGGCCGACACGGTGACCGTCGACAACCAGGGCGCCACCGAGGACGCCGTGGGTCGCCTGCTCGCGGCCGGTCACCGCCGGATCGCCCTGGTGACGCTCGTCGGCAGCGACGGAGACGAGGACGACACGGCCCGGGGCCGGGTCTCCGCCGCCCACCCCGGCCCCCGCCCGATCTCCACCGGCATCGAACGCGTCGAGGGCTACCGCGCCGCCCTGCACGCCGCGGGCATCGAGCACACCGACGCGTACCTGCGGGTCGGCACCTTCCACCGGCAGGACCCCGCAGCCCTCACCGACGAACTGCTGGCACTCCCCCAGCCGCCGACCGCCATCTTCGCCACGGACAGCGTCATCGCCCTCGGCGTCCTCAGCGCCGTACGGGCCCGGGGACTGCGGGTACCCGCCGATGTGTCGGTCGTGGCCTTCGACGACGCCGACTGGGCCCAGGTGGTCCGCCCCCGGCTCAGCGTGGTGGCCCAGCCGGTCCAGGAACTGGGCGCGCGGGCCGTACGTGCCCTGGTGTCCCGCATAGAGGGCGACGCGCGCCCTCCCCAGCACATCACCCTGGAGACGGAGTTCATCGCCCGCGACTCCATCGCACCACCCCCCTGACCCGCCGCACGTACGCCCGTACGTCCCCGTACGCCTCCGGCTCAGCGCCCTGGCGCTTTGCGGACGCTCCGGGCGCCCTATGCCGCGTACACCGAGAGCCGCCCCTGGCTGCGTGCCCCGTGCCCCGTGCTCCGTGGCCCCGTGCCCCGTGCCCCGCGCTCCGTGGCCCCGTGCCCCGTGCGCCGTGCGCCGTGCGCCATGGCTCCGCGCTCCGTGCCGCGGAGCCTGGGATCGTGCGGCCTCCGGGGCGCCGCGCTCCGTCCCCTACGCCACGGGGCGCCGTCCCCCGCGCTCCGTGGCTCCTGCCCGATGCCCCGTCCCCCGCGCTCCGTGCCCCGTGCGCCATGGCCCCGTGCGTCGCGCTCCGTACCCGTGGCCCCGTCGCCCGTGCTGCGGGTGCCCGGCATCGCGTGGTCTCCGGAGCGCCAGGCCCCGTGGCTCCGCGCTCCGTGCCCCGTCCCATGGCCCGCGCCCGGCCCCCATGCCCCGTCCATGCCGCCACCACTTCGGCCGACCGCCCACGGCGGCGCGACTCGCCAGCTCAGTGGCCCCCACGCCTGGCGGACTCCGGCGCGGCACGACAGCGGCGGCGGCCCCCCGGAGGGGACCGCCGCCACATGAACTCGTCAGCGCACTCGTACGCACGCCACAAACACACACGCCCGTACGCGCACGCGTACCGCTTACGTCAGACGTCAGCCCTCGACGCCCAGCCGTTCCAGGATCAGCTCGCGCACACGTGCCGCGTCCGCCTGGCCGCGTGTGGCCTTCATGACCGCGCCGACCAGGGCGCCCGCCGCGGCGACCTTGCCGCCGCGGATCTTGTCCGCGATGGCGGCGTTCGCCGCGATGGCCTCGTCGACGGCGGTGCCGAGCGCGCCCTCGTCGGAGACGATCTTCAGGCCGCGCTTCTCCACGACCGTGTCCGGGTCGCCCTCGCCCGCGAGGACGCCCTCGATGACCTGGCGAGCCAGCTTGTCGTTGAGCGAGCCGTCGGCGACGAGTGCGGCGACCCGGGCGACCTGGGTGGGCGTGATGGGGAGCGCGGCGGGGTCGATGCCCTCCTCGTTGGCACGGCGGGCCAGCTCGCCCATCCACCACTTACGGGCGGAGCCGGAGTCGGCACCCGCGTCCATGGTGGCGGTGATCAGGTCGATGACGCCCGCGTTGAGGACCGACTGCATCTCGTGCTCGGAGATGCCCCACTGCTCACGCAGCCGGTTACGGCGTACGCGCGGCAGCTCGGGCAGTCCGGCCCGCAGTTCCTCGACCCACTCCCGGGCCGGGGCGACCGGCACCAGGTCGGGCTCTGGGAAGTAGCGGTAGTCCTCGGCTTCTTCCTTGATGCGGCCGGCGGTGGTGGAGCCGTCCTCCTCGTGGAAGTGCCGGGTCTCCTGCACGATCGTGCCGCCGCTGTTCAGCACGGCGGCGTGCCGCTGGGCCTCGAAGCGCGCCGCCCGCTCCACGGAGCGCAGCGAGTTGACGTTCTTGGTCTCGGAGCGGGTGCCGAACTTGGCGACGCCCTTGGGCCGCAGCGACAGGTTCACGTCGCAGCGCATCTGGCCCATCTCCATGCGGGCCTCGGACACGCCGAGCGCCTTGATGAGCTCGCGCAGCTCGGCGACGTACGCCTTGGCGACCTCGGGAGCGCGTTCCCCCGCACCCTCGATCGGCTTGGTGACGATCTCGATGAGGGGGATGCCCGCACGGTTGTAGTCGAGGAGCGAGTGCGACGCGCCGTGGATGCGCCCCGTGGCGCCGCCCACGTGCGTGGACTTGCCGGTGTCCTCCTCCATGTGGGCGCGCTCGATCTCGACGCGGAAGATCTCCCCGTCCTCCAGCTGGACGTCCAGATAGCCGTTGAAGGCGATCGGCTCGTCGTACTGGGAGGTCTGGAAGTTCTTCGGCATGTCCGGATAGAAGTAGTTCTTCCGGGCGAAGCGGCACCATTCGGCGATCTCGCAGTGCAGCGCGAGACCGATCTTGATGGCGGACTCCACAGCGATCGCGTTGACGACCGGGAGGGAGCCGGGCATGCCGAGACAGGTGGGGCACGTCTGCGAGTTGGCGTCGGCGCCCAGCGTCGTCGAGCACCCGCAGAACATCTTGGTTTTGGTGCCGAGTTCCACGTGCACCTCAAGACCCATCACGGGGTCATAGGTGGCCAGCGCGTCCTCGTACGACACCAGTTCAGTGACGGTCACGGAAAACTAACCTCTCAGCCCAGCAGAACGTCGTCGTCGCCGAGCCGCTTCAGCTCTCGGAGGAGCAGTGCGACCCCGGTGGCGATGGCCGCGGCCGAGACCACGGCGTCGACCAGTTGGAGCGTGTCGTTCTCGTAGCGGGCCTTCTTGCCCTGCTTGAGGACACTGACCGCGCCGAACAGGGTGGTCCCGATGGACAGGTACAGGCCGGGCTTGGACTTCTTGAAACCCTTGGCCTTCTCAAGCTTGCCGCTCACAGTGACGGTGCCTCCTCAAGCAGTGGGTGACCCCACCGGGCCGTGAACGCGGCCTCGACGGCGGCGCCCACCCGGTAGAGCCTGTCGTCGGCCATGGCGGGAGCGATGATCTGGAGTCCCACCGGAAGGCCGTCCTCGGGCGCCAGGCCGCAGGGCAGCGACATCGCCGCGTTGCCGGCCAGGTTGGACGGGATGGTGCACAGATCGGCAAGGTACATCGCCATCGGGTCGTCAGCGCGCTCACCGATCGGGAAGGCCGTGGTCGGTGTCGTCGGCGAGATCAGCACCTCCACCGACTCGAACGCCTTCTCGAAGTCGCGCGTGATGAGCGTGCGCACCTTCTGCGCCGAGCCGTAGTACGCGTCGTAGTAGCCGGACGACAGGGCGTACGTGCCGAGCATGATGCGGCGCTTGACCTCGTCGCCGAAGCCCGCCTCGCGGGTGAGCGCGGTGACGTCCTCGGCGGACCTCGTACCGTCGTCGCCGACCCGCAGGCCGTACCGCATGGCGTCGAAGCGGGCGAGGTTCGAGGAGCACTCGGACGGCGCGATCAGGTAGTACGCGGCGAGCGCCTTGTCGAAGGACGGGCAGGAGATCTCCACGATCTCCGCGCCCAGCTCACGAAGCAGGTCCACGGCCTCGTTGAACCGCTGCATGACGCCGGGCTGGTAACCCTCGCCCGCGAACTCCTTCACGACGCCGACGCGCATGCCCTTGACGTCACCGTTGCGGGCGGCCGCGACGACCTGCGGCACGGGAGCGTCGATCGAGGTGGAGTCGAGCGGGTCGTGCCCGGCGATGACCTCGTGCAGCAGGGCCGCGTCCAGCACCGTACGGGCGCACGGACCGCCCTGGTCCAGGGAGGAGGAGAAGGCGACCATGCCGTACCGGGAGACACCGCCGTAGGTCGGCTTGACGCCCACGGTGCCGGTCACGGCGGCGGGCTGGCGGATCGAGCCGCCGGTGTCGGTGCCGATCGCGAGCGCGGCCTCGTACGAGGCGATGGCCGCGGCCGAGCCGCCGCCGGAGCCGCCGGGGATGCGGGTGAGGTCCCACGGGTTGCCCGTGGGCCCGTACGCGCTGTTCTCGGTGGAGGACCCCATGGCGAACTCGTCCATGTTGGTCTTGCCGAGAATGACCACGCCAGCGGCCTTCAGCCGCTGGGTGACCGTCGCGTCGTAGGGCGGGACCCAGCCCTCAAGCATCTTGGAGCCGACGGTCGTCGGAACGCCCTTGGTGGTGAAGATGTCCTTCAGCGCCAGTGGCACGCCCGCCAGCGGGCCCAGCTTCTCGCCCCGCTCACGCTTCTCGTCGACGGCGCGGGCCTGCGCGAGCGCGCCCTCGCGGTCCACGTGGAGGAAGGCGTTCAGCTTCTCGTCCACGGCGGCGATCCGGGCCAGGTGCGCCTCGGTCACCTCGACCGCGGTCACCTCTCCGGACGCGACCCTGGCGGCGGTCTCGGCCGCCGTGAGCTTGATCAAATCGGTCGTGTTCGTCACAGCGGTCACTCCTCCCCCAGAATCTGCGGCACCTTGAAACGCTGCTGCTCCTGGGCCGGGGCGCCGGACAGCGCCTCCTGCGGGGTCAGCGACGGGCGGACCTCGTCCGCGCGCATGACATTGGTCAGCGGCAGCGGGTGGGAGGTCGGGGGTACGTCCTCGTCGGCCACATCGGAAACGCGGGCGACCGCGCCGATGATCACGTCGAGCTGTCCGGCGAAGTGGTCGAGCTCTTCGTCCTTCAGCTCCAGACGCGACAGCCGGGCGAGGTGGGCGACCTCCTCGCGCGTGATGCCAGGCATGCAGCGATCCTCTGAGTTCTTGGCTGGATTCTTGGCTGGTGTTGGTGACTGGGGTGAGCTGATGCTCGCTGTGGGTGTTGTCGGGTCCCCGGTGTGCTGGTCGGGGACCCTGTGGTGTCACTGGGTGTCGCTGGGTCCCCGGTGGGTGATTCGCGCCCAATCCTATGCGCCACGGGGGCGTCCCGACGAAGCACTATTGACCGGCCCCGCCCCACGGGGCGCCGATCGCTCCCTCAGAGGGGGCGGCAGCCCTTCGCGTACGGTGCCGCGGGCGGCAGAAGACACGAGGCGGCCAGGCCTACGTGACCGGCTGGTCCGCTTCTTCGCCGACCGCGGCGGCGGCCCGCTCCGGTGCCCCCGGCACTGCCGCCACCGCCGGCTCGGGCTCCGGTTCCGCGTCTGTCCGCGCCGACTCCAGGGCGGCGCGCTCCGCCTCGCGGTGCCAGCCGCTCTTGCCGCGCAGCTTCAGCCACGCCGTGGTCTCATCCGGTGGCATCGCCGCGGCCACCAGCCAGCCCTGTACGGCGTCGCAGCCCAGGTCGCGCAGCCGCTCCCAGGTCTCGTCGTCCTCCACGCCCTCGGCGACGACCAGCAAGCCGAGCGAATGCGCGAGGTCGAGCGTGCAGCGGACGATCTCCGCGTCCTCGTTGTCCACGACGAGCCGGGCGACGAACGACCGGTCGATCTTCAGCTCGCTGACCGGCAGCCGCCGCAGGTGCACCAGCGACGAGTAGCCGGTGCCGAAGTCGTCCAGCGACATCTTCACGCCGTGCCCGGTGAGGCCCGCCATGGTGTCGGCGGCCCGCTGCGGGTCCTCCAGGAGCACGTGCTCGGTGATCTCCAGCTGGAGCGCCCCGGGCGGGACTCCGTGCCGGGCGAGCCGGGCGGCGACGGCACCGGCGAAGCCCGGGGTGTGCACATCGCGCGGGGACACGTTGACGGCGACCGGCACGTCGAGCCCGGCGGCCCGCCACTTGGCGACCTGCCCGAGCGCGGTCTCCAGCACGTACTCGGTGAGCTTGGGCATCAGTCCTGAGCTCTCCGCCATGGCGATGAACTCATCCGGCGGCACCCTGCCCCGGTCCGGGTGCACCCAGCGCACCAGGGCCTCAAGACCGGCCACGTGCCCGTCGAAGCCGACCTTCGGCTGGTAGTGCAGCTCCACGTCGCCCGCGTCGAGGGCCCGGCGCAGGTCGCCCAACAGGCCGAGCCGGTCGGGCGTGTTGCCGTCGCGCTGCGCCTCGTACACCTCGGCTCCGCTGCGGTCCCGCTTGGCCTGGTACATGGCGACGTCGGCGCGCCGCAGCAGGCCCTCGGCGTCGATCGCGTGGTCGGGGAAGACGGCGACTCCGGCGCTCGCCTCCAGTACGAGGGTGAGTCCGTCGAGGTCGAGTGGGGAGCCGAGGGCGGCGATGAGGGAGCGGGCGACACGCTGGGCGCTGGTGAGGGAGTCGGCGGTGGGCAGCAGGACAGCGAACTCGTCACCGCCGAGCCTGGCGACCTCGGCGCCACGCGGCAGCGCCAGCCGCAGCCGCTCGGCGATCTGCAACAGCAGCCGGTCGCCCGCCAGGTGGCCGAGGGTGTCGTTGACGGAGCGGAACCGGTCGAGGTCGATCAGGACCAGCGCCGAACGGGTCCCGGCGCGCTCGGCGTCGTCCAGCGCGGACCAGGTGCGCTCCAGCAGCCACTGCCGGTTGGGCAGCCCGGTGAGCGGGTCGCGCAGCTGCTCCTCGGCGCGGACCCGGGCGATCCACAGGGTCGAGTCGAGGGCTATGAGCGGCACGGCGAACAGCGGGAGCAGCAGCGGGGTGTGCACGGCGACGACGACGATCAGTGGCGCTATGCCGAGCAGGGCCACGCCTACGAGCGCCTGCCGGACCACCGCCGTGCGCACGACGGTGCGGAGCCCGCCACTGCGCGGCGCCATCGTGTACCAGAGGAGGGCGCGGGTCACGAGCAGATAGGCGAAGGCCACCAGGGCTATCTGGGGGATGACGTAGAGATCCCAGGCGTCCGGCCGCCAGGGGTGTTCGACGGAGGGCACCGTGCCGAGGGCGGCGAGGGCGAGTCCGGCGGCCCCGATGCCGAGGATGTCGACCGCGCCGTGCAGCACGGCCTGCCGCCAGCGGTGCCGCCGGGCCGCGCCGACCAGGACCACCACGGCGAGGCTGATGACGACGGCCGGGAGCCAGCCGTACAGCAGCAGCGCGGCGAGTGTGAGGGCGGCACCTGATCCGGTGCCGCCCCACCAGCGATCGCGTCCCAGGGCCACGAGATGGCCGACGATGGCGCCGGTCAGCACGGCCAGCGACCAGCCGACCCTGCCGCTGGGGAAGAGCGCGGTGTCGGTCCTGAGTAACCGGAACACGCCCACGCCCAGCGCGATCCCGGCGAGCGCGACGACCGCCACCGGTAATCCGGGCAGAGCGAGCCGGCACAGCCGCGACACTGGGGCGGCGCTGTCGGTCGGTTTCATACCCGTCCCTCTCACAGCCGGCGATGCCCGCGCCACGGCAGGCGCACATCTCAACAGTAGGCCGCACCAGGCTACGGCGGGCGGCGATCGACAACCCTTGCCCGAATGCGCCCCAGCTCTCCGTAACCATCTGATATGCGCTGTAAGAGTGATGCCCGCTGGCTATGCCCAGGCCACCCATAGAACGCTGTTGAACTATTCCGGTGCCTCCGGGGGCGCCACGGCGACCTCTCTGGCGGCGTCGGGGCCCTGCCCCAACAGGACGCCAAAGCCCTGATCGTCGAGGACAGGCACCTTCAATTGCATGGCCTTGTCGTACTTGGAGCCGGGATTATCACCCACAACCACGAAGTCAGTCTTCTTGGAAACTGAGCCGGTCACCTTTGCTCCCTGATTCTGCAGAGCCTCTTTCGCACCGTCACGTGTATACGACTGGAGGGTTCCTGTGACGACAACGGTCAGCCCGGCCAGCGGGCGGGGCCCCTCATCCTCGCCCGCTTCCTCCTCCAGGCGCACTCCAGCCGCACGCCACTTCTCCACGATTTCCCGGTGCCAGTCCTCAGCGAACCACTGTTTCACCGAGGCGGCGATGATCCCGCCGACGCCTTCGACCGCCGCGAGTTCTTCCTCGCTCGCTTCCGAGATCCGGTCCAGCGACCGGAATTCGCGGGCCAGGGCCACCGCTGCGACCGGCCCGACGTGACGGATCGACAACCCGGTGATGATCCGGGCCAGCGGCCGCTGTTTGGCGGCGGCGATGTTCTCCAGCATCGCGAGCGCGTTCTTCTTCGGCTCGCCCTTCTGGTTGGCGAAGAAGGTGACGACCTTTTCCTCGCCCGTTTCCGGGTCGCGCTTGGGCAGGCCGCTGTCCGGGTCGAGGACGTGCGAGCGGATGGGCAGCAGGGCGTCGATATCGAGATCGAAGAGGTCGCCCTCGTTGCGCAGCGGCGGGTCGCTGGGCGCCAGCGGCTGGGTCAGCGCTCCCGCCGCCACGTATCCCAGGTGCTCGATGTCGAGGCTCTTCCGCCCGGCGAGGTAGAAGATCCGCTCCCGGATCTGGGCCGGGCAGTAGCGCGCGTTGGGGCAGCGGAGGTCGATGTCGCCCTCCTTCATGGGCTGCAGCGCGGTCCCGCAGTCCGGGCACTCGCCCGGCATCACGAACTCGCGCTCGCTGCCGTCCCGCAGGTCCACCACGGGCCCCAGGATCTCCGGGATCACGTCACCCGCCTTGCGCAGCACGACGGTGTCGCCGATGAGGACGCCCTTGGCCTTGACGACCTCCTGGTTGTGCAGCGTCGCGAACTCGACCTCGGAGCCCGCCACCGTCACCGGCTCGACGACCGCGTACGGCGTGACCCTGCCGGTGCGGCCCACGGCGACGCGGATGTCGACCAGCTTGGTGTTGACCTCCTCCGGCGGGTACTTCCAGGCGATGGCCCAGCGGGGCGCCCGGGAGGTCGAGCCGAGTCGTCCCTGGAGGGGGATCTCATCGAGCTTGACGACCACGCCGTCGATCTCGTGCTCCACCGAGTGCCTGGCCTTCGGGTCGCCGTACCGCGCGATGAAGGCGCGCACGCCCTCCGGCGAGTCGGTCACCTCGTTGTGCTGGGCGGTCGGCAGGCCCCATTCGCGCAGCAGCGTGTAGGCGTGTGACTGGCAGTCGATGTCGAAGCCGTCGCGGGCGCCGATGCCGTGCACCACCATGTGCAGCGGTCTGCTCGCGGTGACCTTCGGGTCCTTCTGGCGCAGCGAACCCGCCGCCGCGTTGCGCGGATTGGCGAACGGCGGCTTGCCCGCCTCGACCAGCCCGGCGTTCAGCTCCTGGAAACGCTCCATCGGGATGAAGACCTCGCCCCGGACCTCCACCAGCGCGGGCACGTCCTTCCCGGTCAGCCGGTGCGGGATCTCCGAGATCGTGCGCACGTTGGGCGTGATGTCCTCGCCGGTGCGCCCGTCGCCCCGAGTGGCCGCGCGCGTCAGCCGTCCCTGCTCGTACGTGAGGTTGACCGCGAGGCCGTCGACCTTCAGCTCGCACAGGAAGTGGTACGAGGTGTCCTCTCCGACGTCCTTGGCGATGCGGTCGGTCCAGGCCGCGAGCTCCTCGTCATCGAAGGCGTTGTCGAGGCTGAGCATCCGCTCACGGTGCTCCACCTCCGTGAACTCCGTCTCGTACGCCCCGGCGACCTTCTGGGTCGGCGAATCAGGCGTACGCAGCTCCGGATACTCGGCCTCCAGGGCCTCAAGCGACCGGAGCAGCTTGTCGAACTCCGCGTCACTGACGACCGGGGAGTCCCTGACGTAGTACCTGAAGCGGTGGTCCTCGATCTGCTCGGACAGCTGCTTGTGCCGCTCGCGCGCCTCAGCGGGCACCGTCGACCGCGCCTCGGTGGGCACTACGGACTGCCCCCGCTGCTCATCAGCCGCGCCCTCGCCGCCGTCCACCGTTTCGCCAGCCACCGTCTCGTCCTCCCGTTACCTGAAGTCCACCGCCCGGGGGGCGCGCGTCGCGCACACGCCTCCCCCAGCGCTCACCGCCGCCGCGGCCTCTGCTCTGCCACTGCCGCGGGGCCCGTCGCGGCGCACTCCGCCACCCGGTCCCGCTGCCCCCGCGGCACCCGCCGCGGGGCGCGCTTCATCACTCAGGGTTGTCCGCGAGTGATGTCGCCGCCCGGACGCAATGGGGCAGCGCGGCTCGCGCGTACCCCGGTGAGGCACCCGCGAGACCGCATGCCGGGGTCACCACCACGGACTCGGCGAGAGTCCCCGGCGCGAGCCCCAACCTGCGCCACAGCGTCCTGACACCCATGACGCTACCGGCAGGGTCTGACAATGCCCCCGATTGCGGGTCCGTGCCCGGCACCACACCGGCGAAGAGCGTCAGGCCGCTCTCCACCACCTCGCCGATCGTCTCTTCCTCACGCTCGGTAAGCAGTGAGAAGTCGAAGGAGACGCCTGCCGCCCCCGAACGGCGCAGCAGCGCGAACGGCACGGCGGGCGCGCAGCAGTGCACGACGACCGGCCCCGTGCTCACGGCGAACACCTCGCGCAGCGCGCCCTCGACCACGCTCCGGTCCACCGCCGAGTAGGTGCGGTAGCCGCTGGCCGAGCGGACCTCCCCGCGCAGCACCGCACCGAGCGACGGCTCGTCGAGCTGGAGGACGACCTCGGCGCCGGGCAGCCGCCGCCGCACCTCGGCCAGGTGCTCGCGCAGCCCCTCGGCCAGCGAACCGGTCAGGTCACGGCAGGCGCCGGGGTCGTTCAGCATCGCTTCGCCGCCGCGCAGTTCGAGGGCGGCCGCCAGCGTCCACGGCCCGACCGCCGACACCTTCAGCGCTCCCTGGTGGCCCTGGGCGAACTCCTCCAGCGCGTCCAGGTCCTCGCCCAGCCAGGACCGCGCCCGCTTGGTGTCCCGCCCCGGCCGGTCGCCCAGCCGCCAGCCGCTGGGCTCCACGCGCGCGTACAGCTCGACGAGCATGCCCGCGGTGCGCCCGATCATGTCGGCGCCCGGCCCCCGCGCCGGCAGCTCCGGCAGGTAGGGCAGCTTGTCCAGCGATCCCATCACGGTCTTCGCGGCCTCGCGCGCGTCGCCGCCCGGCATCGACCCGATCCCGGTCGCGGCGCCCGCGCCCCAGCTCATCTCATCGTTGTCGCTCACGCAGGAAGCGTACGAGGCGGCGCCCGCTCCCCGGACCTCCGGCGCCCCCGCGCCCCGTCCGGCCAAGCCCCAGGCTCCGTGCCCCGTGCCCCGTGCTCCGTCTGCCCCGTCCAGTCCCGCCCCGTGCTCCGTGCCCCGTGCGGTCCAGCCCCGTGCTCCGTGCCCCGTGCCCCGTCCCGCTCCCCAGCCTCCCGCTTCCCGCCTCCTGTCGCGCTTCCCGGCGGCCTACGCTTCGGTCGTCGCTCGCGTGGCGGCCGCTCCCGCCGCCGACGTCCGCCTCCCGCTCGCCCTCGGCGTGGTCGTCCCGGGTTGCGGCAGGCCGCCCGGCTCGCCGGGCGTTCCGCTCCCGCCGCGCAGGCCGAGCCAGGCCAGCAGTGCGGCTCCGGCGTACGCGGCCGAGGTGATCGCGAACGAGACCGCCGCGCCCGCGTACCAGCCGCCCGCGCCCGCCAGGACGGCGCCCATCACCGCGATGCCCACCAGCGTGCCGATCTGCCGGTTGGCGTTGAGCGTGGCGCTGGCGACGTTGGCGTGCTCGCGGCCCGCCGCCTCCATCAGCGCGCCGGTCATGGCCGGAGAGGCCACGCCCAGGCCGATGTTGAACGTCGACAGCACCACGGCCAGCACCCAGTACGGCATCTGCGGTGACACGGTGAGCGCCAGCGAGGCGATGCCCACGGAGGAGAAGACGAGCGAGCCGACGAGTGCGGCCCGGTTGCCGACCCGGTTGCCCACCTTGGCGTAGAGGAGATTGCCGAGCAGGAAGACGAGTTGGGTCGGCAGCATCTGGAGTCCCGCCGTCATCGCGCTCGCGCCGCGCGCGTTCTGCAGGAACAGGCCGAGCATGAACATCCCGCCGTAGCAGCCGAGGTTGAAGAGAAAACCGACGGCGTTGGCGATGGAGAAGGCGGGGTTGGCGAAGAGTTCGCCCGGCAGAACGCGCACCCGCGCGCTCCGTTCCCGTAGCAGGAAGACCACCAGGGCGAACAGTGAGAGGGCGAAGGCGCCCAGCACCAGGGGCGCGCTCCAGCCCGCCTCCGGGCCCTCGATCAGTCCGAACGCGAGCGCCGCGAGCGCGAGCAGTCCCAGCGCGTGCCCGGTCACGCCCAGCGGCGTCCGGCGGCCCGCCACGGGCGCCACCACGCGCCGGGCGAGCAGCAGTCCGGCGATCCCCACGGGCAGGTTGATCAGGAAGATGCTGCGCCAGCCGAGCGTCCCGACGAGTACGCCGCCGAGGGCGGGCCCGAGTCCTGCCGCCGTCGAGATGATCGCCGACCACAGCCCGAGCACGCGGGCGCGTTGCCGCGCCTCAGGGAATGCGTTCATGAGCAGAGTGAGCGAACTGGGCATGAACAGGGCGGCGCCCGCGCCCTGCAACAGCCGTCCCGCCACGAGCACGGCGGGGCCAGGAGCGACGGCGCAGATGAGGGAGGCGGCGGTGAACAGCGCGAGCCCCGTCAGGTACACCCGCCGCGCCCCGTATCTGCCCGCGAGCGACCCGGCGAGCAGCAGCAGCGAGGCGAAGACGAGAACGTAGCCGTCCACGACCCAGGTCAGCCCCGACAGCGACAGGTCAAGGCTGCCGCGCAGCTCGGGACCCGCGACGTTGATGATCGTGACGTCGAGGGTCGCCATGACGAACCCGAGAGCGAGAGCGAGGAGTTGAAGCCCGCCGGTGCGCGGTGCGGTCTGAGTCTTTTGGATCACCCAGACAAGTTATAGCTGTAACCAACACCCAACAATGATTACAGCTATAACTTTACGAAGGGCGTACGCGATCGATGCGAACGGCATACCTGGGTGAGCCCGGTCAGGCGGGGGCGGTCGCGCCCCAGCGGCTGGCTAGCGGCTACTCGGCCCGGTCGAGAGCCCTCAGCAAGTGCGTCCGCAACTCGGCGCGCGCCTCTTCCGGCAGATGATCCAGCGGCGAGTCCTGGCCCATCCGCCGCAGCAGGTCCAGCCGCAACTCCCGCCCCGCGTCGGTCAGCACGAGCTGCTTGGCCCGCCGGTCTCCCGGGTCGGGCTGGCGTACGACGAGCCCCTGCTTTTCCATCTTGTCGATGACGTACGTGACGTTGGGCGGTTCGCAGCACATCACGCCCGCCAGCTCGCGCGCCGTCTTCGGCTCCCCCAGCTCCTCCAGGGCCTTCGCCTGCGTCGGCGTGAGGTCCAGCTCCGCGATCCGGCTCCGCCGGTGCGCGTCCATCCGCCGGGACAGCTCCGTAACGAGCCCCCGGACCTCCCTGATCCCACACCCCGCCTTGGCGGTGGCTGTCGCTTCGCTCCTGCTGCTCACTCAGTCAGCGTACGTCTGGAGCCGTCCGGTTCGAGGGCGCGAAGAGATGGCCGCGCGCCAACAACACGATCCGGCACGCGCCGGGAGCCCCCCCGGCACACCGCGCACGCTCTCCGCGAGCCAGGAGCCGCGAGCCGCCGGCCCCCGCGCCGGGACTCGGCCGGCCTCCAGCCGTCCCGGTCAGCCCTGGGGGCGGACCGACAGGTCCGTGATCTCCGCGTCGCGCGGCAGGTCGAGCGCTGTCAGGATCGTGGTCGCGACCGACTCCGGCGCCATCCAGCGCTCGGGGTCGTACTCCTTGCCCTCCTGCTGGTGCACCTTCACCTGCATGGGCGTCGCCGTACGGCCCGGGTAGACCGTCGTCACCCGCACCCCGTGGCCGCTCTCCTCCCAGCGCAGCGCGTCGGCGAGGGCCTTCAGTCCGTGCTTGCTCGCCGCGTACGCGCCCCAGTTGGCGTTCGCGCGCAGGCCGGCGCCGGAGTTCACGAACAGGACGTGCCCCTTCGCCTGCCGCAGCTGCGGCAGCAGCAGCCGGGTCAGTTCGGCGGGGGACACCAGGTTGGCGGCGAGCTGCTGGTTCCACGCCTTCGGGGTCAGCTCACCGATCTCCCCGAGTTCGACGACGCCCGCGATGTGCAGCAGCGAGTCCACCTCGCCGGGCAGTTCCTGGTGGCTGAGCGCCCACGACAGCCGCTCCGGCTCCGCCAGATCGCCGACGATCGTCCGGGCTCCCGGGAACCGGTCCGCCAGCTCCTTCGCCCGCCCCGCGTCGCGCGCCAGCAGCCACAGCTCCTCGCCGCGTGCGCACAACCGCTCCGCTACGACGGTGCCGATGCCCGAGCCTGCCCCAGTGATCACATGCGTACCCATGCGGCGATCCTAACGACGGGCCCGGCGAACGCACGGAGCCCGGGTTCAACGGGGCGCTCGGCCCCGCGCGTGGGCGCGCGCGAGGACACGCGTCAGGGCTGGGCGGCCTGGATGCCCTGCTGCTCCTCCAGGTAGGTCAGCGCGCCCACGCCTTCCTCGGCGAAGAAGACGAGGTCGACCAGGGGAAGCGGCAGGAAGCCCTCCGCCTCCATCCGCTGGAACTGCTGCTTCAGCCCGTCGTAGAACCCGTCCGCGTTGAGCAGCACGACCGGCTTGGCGTGCAGACCGTGCTTCTTCAGCTCCAGGATCTCGGTCGCCTCGTCCAGCGTCCCCGTTCCACCGACCATGATCACGATCGCGTCGGCGCGGGCCAGCATCTCGGCCTTGCGCTCGGCGAGGTCCTTGGTGACCACCATCTCGTCGGCGTTCTCCCTGGCCTTGTGCCGCAGAAACTCCACGGACACCCCGACCAGCCGCCCGCCGTGCTCCTGCACGCCGTCCGCCATCACCTTCATCAGCCCGCTCTCGGACCCGCCCCACACCATGGTGTGGCCGCCCTTCCCGAGCAGCTCGGCGAACTCACGGGCGGGGGCGGTGTACCGCTCATCGAGGTCGGCGGCGGAGCAGAAGACGCAGATGTTCATAGCCGCCACTGTACGAGGCGGGGCACTCCCCCGCCCCGCCCCCGCGTGGGCTCAGGCGACCAGGGCAGGCGGCGGCCCGGCATCCAAGGCAAGCTCGCACCAGATGACCTTGCCGCCAGGACCGAGCAGCGAGTCACTGAGCGCGCAGCCGCCCCAGTGATCGGCGACGAGATCGAGAATCAGCAACCCGCGCCCGTGCGGTGCGTCTGCCTCCGGCGGCGGCAGCGAGACCGGGAACTCGGCGTTCGTATCGGTGACGCTGATCCTCAGCACGGGATGCGCCCAGCGGAGGCGGACGGACGCGGAGCCGCCGGAGTACCTGACGGAGTTGGTGGTCAGCTCGGAAGCCAGCAGTTCGGCCCGCTCGGCGAGTTCACCGAGCCCGTGCCCCGCGAGAATCGCCCGCAGGGCGACCCGGGCGATACCGGGGCCCCGGGGGTCACGCGGGAAGGCGAGTTCGTACTCCCAGGGGTCGGCGAACGGGATGGGCGTGGGCTCGGGTGGACGGAGATTCGGGTCCGGTGTCACGCGGGCACCTCCTTGTGCGGCGCGGGAGTTGTACGGCGTTACGGCTGTACGGCTGCCGTTTCCTCGCTGGCGGTAGCGCTTGGCGGTGGCATTGCCGCGCGGTGACGCGGTGCGCTTCCGCTGGGCGCGGGGCCAGGGAGTTAGTGGCATGGCTCACACTGTAGAGCAGCGGCTATAACGCGTGCGACCTACTTCACTGAAACGAGTTGTATCCCGTGACGCGCTGGACCCCTGCTGTGCGCGCGGGCACACTATGCGCGAGCGAGGAGAGGGCACATGGCGCCAAGGCACACCCCGACGATCCGTCAGCGCCGATTTGGCACAGAGCTGCGGAGGCTCCGCGAGGCCGCGGGCATGTCGGCGCCGATAGCTGGCGGTCTACTGGGAGCCGACCGGACGGCGATCTCGAACATCGAGGCGGGGCGGTTCGGCATCAGCGAGGAACGCCTGCGGCGGCTCGCGAGCATCTACGAATGCGGCGACGAAGCGCTCATCGACGCCTTGGCCCAGATGACGGGAGGACGCAAGGCTGGCTGGTGGGACGAATACCGGGGCAAGATCCCTCCGGGATTCCTCGATGTCTCCGAGCTGGAGCACGACGCTGTGCGGCTGCGCACTGCGCAAACGGCACATCTTCCTGGTCTGTTTCACACCGAGGAGCACGCCCGAGCCATCTTCGAACTTATCGTGCCGCCCCTGCGGCGCCTTGAGGTCGAGCTGCGCGTGGCACACCGACTCGCTCGGCAAGCTGTTCTTGACGGCGACAAACCGACGCCGTACGCAGGCACGATCCACGAGGCAGCGCTACGCATGCAACTTGGAGGGCGTCAGGTGGCACGTGCTCAGCTCAACTGCCTCCTGGAGGCCACCGAACGCGACAACGTGACCCTCCGGGTGATCCCTTTCACGGCCGGAGGTTTTCCCATGGCCGGAGACTCGGTCCTGTACGCGGAAGCCGCTAATCCGCACTTGGACACAGTTCATATGGACTCACCAGCTGGTGCCGTGTTCTTCGACTCACCGACGCAGTTGACCAACTTCCGGACGCGGCTGGACTTGATCGAGAGCGTGGCGTTGACTTCAAGAAGGTCGAGAGACTTCATCCGCGCGCTTGTCGCCGAGCTGTGAGAGGTACGACTGTTGTCCGAGCTGGTGTGGCTCAAGTCTTCCTTTTCCGAGGAAGGGGGGAACAACTGCGTCGAGGTCGCCGCGACGGGTGCCACTGTGGCGCTACGGGAGAGCGAGACACCAGCCCAGCTGATCACGACCGACCGGAGCGCGCTCCGCGCTCTCCTCGCCCACATAAAGACTGGGGCGCTCGACAGCCCACTGCCGTGAAAGGGCGTTAACCCGCCGCCCCGGCCGGCTCCCGGCGCTCCGTCGTGGCGATCGTCGCCGAGCCGACGACGCGCGTACCGTCGTACAGGACGATCGCCTGGCCCGGCGCGACGCCCCGTACCGGCTCCGTGAAGCGGACCTCCAGGGTGTCGCCGACGAGCTCGGCGGCCACCGGCGTCTCGCCGCCGTGGGCGCGCAGCTGAGCGGTGTAGGTGCCGGGCCCGGTGGGCGGCGTGCCGCACCAGCGGGGCTTGATCGCGGTGAGGGCGGCGATGTCCAGGGCGTCGACCGGGCCGACCGTGACCGTGTTGTTCACCGGGGAGATGTCCAGGACGTAGCGCGGCTTGCCGTCGGCGGCCGGGACGCCGAGGCGCAGGCCCTTGCGCTGGCCGATGGTGAAGCCGTACGCGCCCTCGTGGGTGCCCAGCTTCGTGCCGTCCTCGTCGACGATGTCGCCCTCCGCCGCGCCGAGCCGCTTGGCCAGGAAGCCCTGGGTGTCGCCGTCGGCGATGAAGCAGATGTCGTGGCTGTCGGGCTTCTTCGCCACCGCCAGGCCCCGGCGCTCCGCCTCGGCGCGGATCTCTTCCTTGGTGGTGAGGGTGTCGCCCAGCGGGAACATCGCGTGGGCGAGCTGCCGGTCGTCCAGGACGCCGAGGACGTAGCTCTGGTCCTTGGCCATGTCGGACGCGCGGTGCAGCTCGCGGGAGCCGTCGGCGCCGACGATGACCGTGGCGTAGTGGCCGGTGCACACGGCGTCGAAGCCGAGGGCGAGGGCCTTGTCCAGCAGCGCGGCGAACTTGATCTTCTCGTTGCAGCGCAGGCACGGGTTGGGCGTGCGCCCCGCCGCGTACTCGGCGACGAAGTCGTCCACCACGTCCTCGCGGAACCGCTCGGCGAGGTCCCAGACGTAGAAGGGGATGCCGATGACGTCGGCCGCGCGGCGCGCGTCCCGTGAGTCCTCGATGGTGCAGCAGCCACGCGCGCCCGTGCGGAAGGACTGCGGGTTCGCGGACAGGGCGAGGTGGACGCCGGTCACGTCGTGGCCCGCTTGCGCCGCGCGGGCGGCGGCGACGGCGGAGTCGACGCCGCCGGACATGGCGGCGAGCACGCGGAGGCGACGGCCGTCGCGCGGAGCGGTGGGGTCGGGGGCACCGGGGAAGTCAGTCATAGCCCTACCAGGGTACGGGTGCGGCCGGGGTCGCCGTACGACGGCGGTTCTCCGTCGTCGGACCGGGTGCCGAGCCCGCCCGGCCGCCGCCCGGGCCTGGCGCCCCGCCCGGCGGCGGCCGTCAGCTCAGGCCCGCGCTCCGCGCTCGGGCCACCGCCGGGCCGATCGCCGCGCTCACCGCGTCGACGTCCGCCTGCGTCGAGGTGTGGCCGAGTGAGAACCGCAGCGTGCCGCGCGCCAGCTGCGGGCACGAGCCCGTGGCGAGGACGACGTGACTGGGCTGGGCGACGCCCGCCGTGCAGGCGGAGCCCGTGGAGCACTCGATGCCCTGCGCGTCGAGCAGCAGCAGCAGCGAGTCGCCCTCGCAGCCGGGGAAGGAGAAGTGCGCGTTGGCGGGAAGGCGGCCCTTCGGGTCCGGGTCACCGCCGAGGACCGCGTCGGGGACGGCGGTGGTGACCGCTGTGATGAGCGCGTCACGGAGGGCGCCGACGTCGCGGGCGAAGTCCTCGCGGCGGGCGGCCGACAGTTCACCGGCGACGGCGAAGGACGCTATGGCGGGCGCGTCCAGCGTGCCGGACCGCACATGGCGTTCCTGGCCGCCGCCGTGCAGCAGCGGCACGGGCGCGTACTCCCGGCCCAGCAGCAGCGCCCCGACCCCGTACGGGCCGCCGATCTTGTGTCCGGTCACCGTCATCGCCGCGAGCCCGGAGGCGGCGAAGTCGACCTCGATCTGGCCGAACGCCTGCACCGCGTCGGCGTGCAGGGGCACCTCGAACTCGCGGGCCACCTCCGCCAGTTCGCCGACCGGCATGATGGTGCCGATCTCGTTGTTCGCCCACATCACGGTCGCGAGCGCCACATCGGACGGGTCCTTGGCGATGGCCTGGCGCAGCGCGTCGGGGCTCACCCGCCCGTACGCGTCGACCGGCAGCCACTCCACGCGCGCGCCCTCGTGCGTGGCGAGCCAGTCCACGGCGTCGAGCACGGCATGGTGCTCGACGGGGCTGGCGAGGACACGTGTACGGGCCGGGTCGGCGTCGCGGCGGGCCCAGTACAGGCCCTTGACGGCGAGGTTGTCCGACTCGGTGCCACCGGCGGTGAACACCACCTCACTGGGGCGCGCGCCGAGCGCCGCCGCCAGTGATTCGCGGGATTCCTCGACGGTGCGGCGGGCCCGCCGCCCGGCGGCGTGCAGCGAGGAGGCGTTGCCGGTGACGGCGAGCTGGTCGGTCATCGCCCGCACCGCCTCCGGAAGCATCGGGGTGGTGGCGGCGTGGTCGAGGTAGGCCATGATGCGTCGATTCTACGAGCCAGGGAGAGCGGGCATGGGGGCGCGTGCCAAGCGCGCGGAGGCACCCGCCGTTTTCGTGGTGGCAGCGCCGCTCCCACGCGAGAACTCCCGCGTGGGAGCGGCGCGGCGTACGGATGTCCTGCGGGCCGGTTCCAGGGGCGAGCGCGCCGGGTCGGGGGCGCCCGAGAGGGAACTCTCCGCTGGGGGTGTGCCGCGTGGGGCGGCACCGGCCGGATGGTGTTCACCGTGACAAGCAGGTAAGGAGTCATTAGGCTTTCACCCATGACACAGTGGACGCTGAATCATACGTACCGCAGCTCCTCCGGCACCGTCCGGTGGGCCGAACTCGGGCCTGCGGACGGGCCGCCCGTCGTCCTGCTGCACGGCACGCCCTTCTCCTCGTACGTCTGGCGCGGCGTCGCCCGCTCCCTCGCCGACCGGCACCGCGTCCTCGTCTGGGACATGCCCGGCTACGGGGCCTCCGAGAAGCACGACGGGCAGGATGTCTCCCTCGCCGCCCAGGCCCGGGTCCTCACCGAGCTGCTGGCCCACTGGGGGCTCGACGGCGGCACAGAAGCGCCGTACGTGATCGCACACGACTTCGGTGGCTGCGTGGCGCTCCGTGCCCGGCTGCTCCACGGCGCCGCCTACCGCGCGCTGGCCCTCGTCGATCCCGTCGCCCTCGCCCCGTGGGGGTCGCCGACGTACCGGCTGCTCGGCGGCCACGCCGAGGTCTTCGAGCAGCTGCCGCCCGCGCTGCACCGCGCGCTGGTGCGGGAGTACGTCAGCTCGGCGAGCGCCCGCGGGCTGCATCCGGCGGTGCTCGACCAGCTCGTCGAGCCATGGTGCGGGGAAGCCGGACAGCCCGCCTTCTACCGGCAGATCACCCAGAACGACCAGCGCTTCACCGACGAGATCCAGGGCCGCTACGGCGAACTCGACCTGCCCGTGCTCGTCTGCTGGGGCACCGACGACACGTGGATTCCCGTCGCCAAGGCGCATGAACTGGTCTCGCTCATCCCCGGCGCCCGCCTCCGGCTGCTCGAAGGGGCCGGGCACCTCGTACAGGAGGACACCCCGGCCGAGCTGACCGGAGCGCTGACCGGCTTTCTGCGGGAAGTCGCCGGATAGGCGGCGTGCCGGAACCGGAGCCCGGTACGCGGGCGCGAGGCGGAGGCAGGGCCTCGCCGCCCCGCGCGGGCGCGCGGGCGTCACCCCACCGTGGGCGCGCCCGCTTCCGCGCGTCCTCGCGCGCCAGCGGCACCGGGCGGCCCCGCGTCGCCGTATGCCCGCATCGCGCTGTCCCGCCGCCCCGGTGTCCCGCTGGCTCAGCCGGTCGCCGGGCCGAGGTTCCAGGTGGCGGAGACGGTGAAGCTCGCCTCGCCCTTGCCCGAGAAGACTCCGAGGCTGAGATCGGTGCCCAGGGTGACGCTGAACTCCACGGTGACCTCGTCCGGGCGCCGGGTGGAGTCGGCGAGCGAGCGGTGGATGCCTTCCAGCACCCCGCCCAGCGGGCGCAGCGCGTCAGCGAGGACCTGCCCACTGGCGGTGAGGGCCCGGGCGGCCCGGCCGTCGGAACTCACCGGGCGTGCGTGACCGAATCCGGCGGGAAGGTCGAGGTCGGGCGGCGCGGCGCCGTCCCCCTGGCTCGCCCCGGTGCCGGTCCCGGGGCTGTCCGTGCGCCCCGTGCCGCCGCTGTCGCCACCGCCGGGGCTCGTTCCGCCGTAGGCGCCGTCGCCGTGCGTACTGTCGCCGTACGTACCGTTTCCGTACGCGCCGTCTCCGTGCTCCGCCTTGTCGCGCCCGTCTTCGGTGGACGGCCGCGGCACCGGCCGCGCACCGTCAGCGACCGGGACGAGACGCACCCAGGCGGTGGTGCCGTCATCGAAGGTCAGTGCCAGGTCCCCCATGCCGATCAGTGTGCCATGTGGCCCACAGCGCCGGGGGACGGAACGGCGCCTCGGGCAGCCCCAGTTGGGCCCGCCCGCCACAGCGAGCCGCCCGGCTCCCACCGACCGCCTGGCGCTCACCGGCCGCCCAGTCTCCACCAGCGCCCGCCCGGTCGGCCGACCGCCGCGGGGACCGCTGCTGACCCGCTAGCCCAGCTGTACCCGGGCCAACTGGCGGGCCTGGGCCACCAGCCGGTCCTCGCCGTCCCAGACCTCGACGTCCTCCTCCAGGAATCCCCCGGCCAGGTTGCGGGTGGTGATGGAGACCCGCAGCCGTCCCGGGGCAGGGCGGCGGCGTATGTGCGTGGTGAGTTCCACGGTCGGCACCCAGCCGGACAGGCCGAGGTCGAAGGCGGTCGGCGGCAGGGCGTCCACGGCGAGCAGCAGTGACAGCGGGTCGGCGTCGCGGCCGTCGGCGAGGCCGAACCAGGCCCGCATGTCGCCTCGCCCGCTGGGCTGCCCGATGGCCCAGCCCGCCGTCGCCGGGTCCAGGCGCATGTCGAACCGGTCGACGATCGCGGAGGCGCCGGGGAGGGACGGCTTGCCCTCGGGTGCGTCGTCCGTGCCGAGGCAGTGCTCGTACGGGGGGATGGCGGGCGGCTTGGCGGTGGTGCGGACGTCGTCGGGCAGGGAGTCGAGGTCCCCGTATGTGGCGAGTACGCGGATGCGCTCGACCTCGGCGCCGTTGTCGTCGAACTGGACCAGGGACGCCTGGCCGGTGGAGAGGGTGCGGCCGCCGCGGACCAGCTCGGTGCGGACCTCCGCGGGGCCCGGCTGGGAGGCGGTCAGGTAGTGCGCCGTGATCGAGAACGGGTCCGGGTGCGGCAGCGCGTCGCCGAGGGCGCGGCCGATCAGCGCCAGCAAGTAGCCGCCGTTGAGGGCCTTGAGGATGGCCCAGCCTGCGGAGAGGTCCGTGTCGTAGATCGCGGTGGCCGCGCTGGGAGCCGCACTGGGTGCCGTGCCGGAATCGGCCGCTGAGTCGGCGGAGGACGCGCGGAGCGTCACTGCGGTGTCCCGGTCGAACTCGCTGTTACCGATGGTTGCCTGTGCCATACACGGCACCGTACACGCAGGTGTTACCGACGGGTAGCCCCGCTCATGTCTCCTCGCTGGCCGCGCTGCGCCGGTGCCAGGCGCGTGGTGCCCGCCAGCCGAACCGCATCGCCATCAGCCGCAGCCCGAAGGCGAGTATCGCCGCGACCGCGCTGGTTCCGGCGCTCAGGGCGTCGAAGTGGATCAGCAGCGCCGCCACCGAGGAGCCCACCAGAGCCGGTACCGCGTAGATCTCCCGGTCCCAGCGCAGCAGCGACGGCACCTCGTTGGCCAGCACGTCGCGCAGCACGCCGCCGCCCGCCGCCGTGGCCACACCCAGGGTGACTGAAGCGGTCAGGCTCAGCCCGTACTCATGAGCCTTCGTCGTGCCCGCGACGCAGAAGAGGCCGAGACCCATCGCGTCGAAGACCCCCACCGCCCCGTTGATCCGCTCGACCTCGGGATGCAGGAAGAAGATCATCCCTGCGGCGATCAGCGGGGTGAGGAAGTAGCCGAGGTCGGTGAAGGCGGCGGGCGGCACGGCACCGATCATCAGGTCCCGGAACAGCCCGCCGCCCAGCGCGGTGACCTCGGCCATGACCGCGATACCGAAGACGTCGAAGTTCTTGCGGACGGCTAGCAGCGCGCCGGAGATCGCGAAGACGAAGATCCCGGCGAGGTCCAGCGAGTGCAGGAGGGAGGGAGTGAACAAATCGGTGAGCACCCGCTATTTTTACCCCGGCCGGGCGAACAGGGGTCCGCCGGTGCCGACCGGTGCCCGGCGCCGATGCCTCCCAACGGGGCCCCGCCCCCGCCCTCCGCCGACATCCATGGGCCGGGGGCGGGCCAGGGCGGCGCGGGCCGCGCCGCCGCCCGCCTCAGTCCTGATTCGCCCCAGCGCCTGACCCGGCACCTGAACCGTCGCCGGAGCCCTCAGCGGCCCCCTCGGCAGGCCCCTCGCCGGCCTTGGCCGCCGCCTTCGCGTCAGACGTCTTCGCGTCAGACATCGAAGCCTGGCCCGCGTCCGCCTTGGCGGTCTCCACCGGAGCGGCGTCCACCGGAGCGGGCTTCGCGCCCTTGGCGGGCGCTGTGTTTCCAGCCGTGCCCTTCCCGGCCGCGCCCTTCCCGGCCTCCGCCCTGGCGGGCCCGGCGTCCGCCGGCGACCCCGCGAGCGACTTCGTCGTGGAGATGGTCACCGACCCGGCGCCTTCCGGAAGGTGTTCCAGGGGCGTGTCGCCGGGCCGCTGGTCCTCGTGGTTCTCCGGGTGGTGGCATGCCACCTGGTGGCCGGTCTTCAGGGCGATCAGCGGCGGCTCCTCCACGGTGCACACCTGCGTCGCCTTCCAGCAGCGGGTGTGGAAGCGGCAGCCCGTCGGCGGCGAGATCGGCGAGGGCACGTCGCCCTTGAGCAGGATGCGCTCGCGCTTGGCGCGCCGCTTGGGGTCGGGCACCGGCACCGCGGAGAGCAGCGCCTTGGTGTACGGGTGCATCGGGGAGTCGTAGAGCGACTTGCGGTCGGTCAGCTCGACGATCTTCCCGAGGTACATCACCGCGATCCGGTCCGAGACGTGCCGGATCACCGAGAGGTCGTGCGCGATGATCACGTACGTCAGGCCCAGCTCTTGCTGGAGGTCGTCCAACAGGTTGACCACCTGCGCCTGGATGGACACGTCCAGCGCCGAGACGGGTTCGTCGGCGACGACGAGCTTGGGGTTCAGCGCGAGCGCGCGGGCGATGCCGATGCGCTGCCGCTGGCCGCCGGAGAACTCGTGCGGGTAGCGGTTGAAGTGCTCGGGGTTCAGGCCCACCAGCGACAGCAGCCGCTGGACCTCCTTCTTCACACCCCCGTCGGGCGTGATGCCCTGGAGCTTGAACGGCGCGCTGACGATGGTGCCGACCGTGTGCCGCGGGTTCAGCGACGAGTACGGGTCCTGGAAGATCATCTGGACGTCGCGGCGCATCGGCCGCATCGCGGCGACACCCAGGTGCGTGATGTCCTTGCCCTGGAACTCCACCGTACCGCCGGTGGGTTCGAGCAGCCGGGTGATGAGCCGCCCCATGGTGGACTTGCCGCAGCCCGACTCGCCGACCACGCCCAGGGTCTCCCCCGCCCGTACGTCGAACGTCAGCCCGTCCACGGCCTGCACCGCGCCGACCTGGCGGCGCAGCAGACCCTTGGTGATCGGGAAGTGCTTGACCAGGCCGGTCACTTTGAGCAGCGGCTCGCCCTCTTCGGCCGGCCGCTGCTTCTGCAGCGTCACGTCTTTCTCAGACACAGCTTGGTCCTTCACAGCTTGGGCGCAATCTCTTCGGTCCAGATCCGCGTCCGCTCCTCCTGCGACATGTGACACGCGGAGAAGTGGTGGCTGCCGACCTCGCGGAGCTCCGGCCGCTCGGTGCGGGTGCGGTTGTCCTTCGGCACGTCCGCGTACGGGCAGCGGGGGTTGAAGGCACAGCCGTCCGGCACGTTGATGAGGCTGGGCGGGGAGCCCTTGACCGGGATGAGCCGTTCGGTGTCGTCCCTGTCGATGCGCGGCATCGACCCGAGCAGACCCCAGGTGTAGGGGTGCTGCGGCTCGTAGAACACCTTCTCGGCGGAGCCGCGTTCCACGCACCGGCCGCCGTACATCACGAGGATGTCGTCGGCCAGTTCGGCGACGACGCCGAGGTCGTGGGTGATGACGATGACCGCGGAGCCGAACTCCTTCTGCAGGTCCCTGATGAGGTCGAGGATCTGCGCCTGGACGGTGACGTCCAGGGCCGTCGTCGGCTCGTCGGCGATCAGCAGTTCGGGGTTGTTGACGAGCGCCATGGCGATCATCGCGCGCTGCCGCATGCCGCCGGAGAACTGGTGCGGGTAGTCGTCCACGCGCCGGTCGGGCTGCGGGATGCCGACGCGGTCGAGCATTTCGACGGCGCGCCGCTTGGCCACCTTCTTGTCGACGTCGTTGTGTACCCGGTACGCCTCGGTGATCTGCGCGCCGACGGTGAAGTACGGGTGCATCGCCGACAGCGGGTCCTGGAAGATCATCGCCATCTCGCGGCCCCGCAGCCGCCGCACCTCGTCCGGGGGCGCCGAGAGCAGTTCCTTGCCGTCGAACCAGATCTCGCCGGAGATACGCGCCTTGCCGCGGCCGTACTGGCCAACGGTGTGCAGGCCCATGATGCCCAGCGAGGTGACCGACTTGCCGGAGCCCGACTCGCCCACGATGCCGAGGGTCTTGCCGCGCTCCAGCGTGAAGGAGAGCCCGTCGACGGACTTGACCAGGCCGTCGTCGGTGGGGAAGTGCACCTGGAGGTCGCGGACGTCGAGGAAGACGTCGGACCCGGGCGCACCGGCCTGGACGGGTTCGCCGGTGGCGCCGGTCTTGGTCACGGCGGGCCCGGGGACGGGCCCCGGAGCGGATTCCGTCGTCATGAGAGCCTCACTCGGGGATCGATCACGGCGTACAACAAGTCCACGACGAGGTTGGCGATGACGACCGCGCCCGCCGTGATCAGCGTGACGCCGAGGATGAGTGGCAGGTCGCGTTCGCTGATGGCCCGGACCGCCGCCTGGCCGAGGCCCGGGAGGCTGAAGGTGGTCTCGGTGAGGATGGCACCGCCGACCAGGGCGCCCAGGTCCATGCCCAGGATGGTCAGCACCGGGGTCATCGTGGAGCGCATGGCGTGCTTGCCGATGACGACGGGTTCTCGCAGCCCCTTGGCGCGGGCGGTGCGGATGTAGTCCTCGCCGAGGACTTCCAGCATGGTCGCCCGGGTGAGCCGGGCGTACATCGCCGCGTACAGGAACGCCAGGGTGACCCAGGGCAGGATCATCCCGCTGAACCATTCCGCCGGGTTGTCCCCGAACTCGGTGTACTCGTTGCTCACCCAGTCGAGCTGGTACGAGAAGATCGCGAGGGAGACGACGCCGGTGAAGTAGATCGGCAGCGAGACGCCCGCGAGGGCGACGCTCATCGCCGTACGGTCCCACAGCGTGCCCCGCTTGAGCGCGGAGACGATGCCGGTGGCGACTCCGCCGAAGACCCAGAGCACCGAGGCTCCCGCGGCGAGTCCGAGGGTGACCGGGAGCCGGTCGGTGAGCACGGGCCAGATGGCCTGCTCGTTGCGGAAGGAGTAGCCGAAGCACGGCGCCGAGCACTTGATGGTCTCGCCGTTGCCGGTGTAGTCGCGTCCCACGACGAGGCCGCGCAGGAACTCCCAGAACTGCACGAGGATCGGGTCGCCGAGCCCCAGCTTCTGCCGGATGTCCTCGATGGCCTGCGCGTCGGACTGCTTGCCGACGTACATCGTCGCCGGGTCGACGCCGGTCCACTTCGGGATGATGAAGAAGATGCCGAAGGTCACCAGGATGACGACCATCAGCGTCAGGACGACGGCGAAGAGCCGCCGGATGAGGTATGCGAGCACTGCTCTCGGCCCGGCCGCGGCCTGGGGTCACCGGAGGTCGTCCGGTGACCCCAGGCCGCGGAACGCGGCCATCACCTGCCCTTCGTGCCTAGCGGCGGGTGCGCCGGGGTGCGTGTGGCCTGACGCTTGTGCGGATAAGGATGGCGGTCACTTGACGCCCAGTGCGGAGTAGTCGTAGCGGCCGTTGTAAGCGTCGGCCGTGTAGACGTTGGTGAGCCTGCTGCTGCGCCAGATGATGTTCTTCTCGAAGACGAACGGCAGGTACACGGCGTGCTCGGAGACGAGCTTGTTCATCTCGCCGTAGATCTTCGCGGCCTTGTCCTCGTCCAGCTCACCCTCGGCCTCCGCGAACTTCGCGTCGATCTTCGGGTCCTTCAGCATGCTGTAGTTGTTGTTGCCGTTGTCCAGGATGTACTTGCTGTGGACGAGCGGCATCGAGAAGCCCTGGCCGGTCGGGAAGTCGGGACCCCAGCCCATGATGATGATCCCGTAGTTCTTCTTCTTGACGACCTCGGGGTTGCCGATGATGCCGGTGGTCTGCGAGCCGTCGTACTGGTCGATCTCGGCCTTGATGCCGATCTTCTTCAGCGACGCCTGGAGCGACTCGGCGGTGGCGACCTCGGCGGGCTTGTTGTTACGCACCGCGATGGTGGTGCTGAAGCCGTCCGGCTTGCCGCACTTCTTCAGCGCTTCCTTGGCCTTGGCGGTCTCCGGGGTGCCCTTGAGCGCGTTGTACGGGTCGTACTTGGGGTCGGAGCCCTTGACGACCGGCGGGAGCATGTTGGTGGCGATGTCGCCACCGGCCTGCGGGCCGCCGCGCGCCGTCTGGAGCGACTTCTTGTCGGCGCCGTAGATGACGGCCTTGCGGCACTCGATGTTGTCGAACGGCTTCACCGTCTGCGGGAAGGCCGCGTACCGGATGAACCCGGTGGCCGGGTTGTCGATGTTGCCCTTGTGCTTGCGCAGCGCCTCCACGCGGCCGGCCTGGCCGACGCCGGTGGCGTTGAGGTCGACGTCGTAGTCGCCCTTGATCAGGCGCTTGTCCATCTCATCGGAGTTGGTGATGAGGGTCAGCGTGATCTGGTCCGGGAGCGCCTTGCGGATCGGGTCCGAGGACTTCTTCCAGTGGGTGTTGCGGACCATCTTCATCGACTTGTTGGGTTCGTACGACACCCACTTGTACGGGCCCGAGGAGAAGGGCATCTGCCCGTACTTGGACTTGGTGTCCTTGTCGATGCGGACCGGGGACGCGGCGGGCATCGCCAGCATCTGCTCGAAGTCGCCGTTGGGCTTCGGCAGCTTGAAGACGATCGTCTTGTCGTCCGGCGTCTCGATCGCCTTCAGGCCGAGCTTGTCCTTGGACTTGTCCTTGTACGGGCCCTCGTACTCGCCCTTGGGGTCGAGCACCTCCTTGAGGTAGATCGGGCCGCCGGACAGCACGTCCTGCGCCCAGACCCGCTCGATGCCGTACTTGATGTCCTTCGACGTGATCGGCTTGCCGTCCTGCCAGGTGATGCCGTCACGCAGCTTGTACTCGTACCGCTTGCCGCCTTCGGAGATCTTGGCGTTGGCGGTGGCGAGGTCCGGCACCAGCTCCTTGCTGGCCGGGCCGGGGGCGGGCTTGTAGGAGATCAGTTGACGCGAGTAGAACCGGGCGTAGTCCCACACGAAGCCGTAGTAACCACGCGTGGTGTCCCACGAGTCGGCGTCCTGCGTACCGATGAACTTGAGGGTGCCGCCCTTTTTCTCGGACGCGCTGGCGACCTTGCCGTTCGCGGCGTTGAAGCCCGCGCCCTTGCCCTCGCCGTTGTTGTCGTCGTCGCCGCCACCGCAGCCCGCGGTGGTCAGCAGAGCCGCGACGACGACTGCTGCGCCTGCGGCCAGTCTGCGCTTCGATGTGCGATGGGTTGTCACGATCTCGCAACCTCCGTGGTGGTGACGTTACTTTGCGTAGCGTTATGGAACTGCTGGGTGAGCGAAGGGGTCAGCGGCTCCCCTTCGGGTCGAGCGCGTCACGCACGCCGTCGCCGAAGAGGTTGAAGGCCAGGACGGTCACAAAGATGGCCAGGCCGGGGAAGATCATGAAGGTGGGCGCGATCTCGTAGGTGCGCACCGCCGTCGACAGCATCTGACCCCAGGAGGCGGTGGGCGGCTTGACGCCCGCGCCCAGGAAGCTCAGGGCGGCCTCGGTGAGGATGTTGGTCGGGATCATCAGCGTCATGTAGACGGTGATCGGCGCGACCAGGTTGGGCAGCAGCTCCTTGAAGAGGATGTAGCGACGGCCGGCGCCGAGGCTCTGGGCCGCCTCCACGTACTCACGCTCACGCAAGCTCAGCGTCTGGCCTCGGACGATGCGTCCCACGTACGGCCAGCCGAAGAAGCCGATCACCACGATCAGTACGCCCATCCGGACGCCCGTACCGCTCAGGCCCCACAGCTCGTTGGGCACCACCGAGACCAGCGCGAGGATGAACAGCAGCTGCGGGAAGGCGAGCAGCAGGTCCATGGTGCGGCTGATGATCGTGTCGACAATGCCGCCGAAGTAGCCGGCGATGATGCCGAAGATGGTGCCGAGCAGCACGGCGAAGACCGCGGAGAGGAAGGCGACGATCAACGAGATGCGGGTGCCGTAGACGACCCGGCTGAACACGTCGCGGCCGTTGACGGGTTCGACGCCGAACAGGAAGTCCTTGCTCATCCCGCCCCAGTCGCCGACGGGCTGGCCGCCGAGGAGCGCGTCAACGGTCTCGGGACCGTCGTGGAACTCGTTCGGCGGATGCCCGAACCAGTCCACGATCAGCGGAGCGAAGACCGCGACGAGTACCAGGAACAGCACTACGCACCCGCCGGTCAGCGCGAGCTTGTCCCGCTTGAGCCGCACCCAGGCGATTTGCGCGGGCGAGCGCCCCGAAATCTCCTTGGCCGTGGCATCAGCCGCGACATCGACAGCCGCGGTCTCGGCCGCGCTTGTGTCGTGAAGTGGTGCCGTCATCGTGGTGGGGACCCCTCTCGGCCGGTGGTGACCGGCCCACGCCCGCCGCTGTAGCGGCTTCGTTCACATCGCCTGGTGCAAGAAGTGTCGAGCTGGTGCAAAGAGTGCGGAGCTAGGCCAAGAGTGCCGACCTAGTACAAAGCTTTGACGCAAGAGCTGGTGCAAGAGTGCGGGTGAAGCGGCAAGTTCACGCGAAGTGAGTCACTTGCGGGCTGTACGAAGAGTCGCAGAACCCTTGGTGCGGGAGTCTTCAACGCTGCCGCGATCACCCGCCAGCCCTGACCCGCAATGGATGCGCAACTGTGATGTGGCCAGGGGTGTTCCGGTATCCGAACATTGGGGACAGGTGAGCGGGACGGATGGGAGGGGGTCAAAGCCCGCCATCAGGGACTTCTGGCAACCGCCGGGGCGCGCGCGACGCCTCGGCCGCCGGTCTGCGCGCCCCGTAAGCCGGAGGAGACGTGGATCTTCGCGCCAGGCCGGAGTGACACCTTCCATGCGGAGCCGTACACTCCGCCGCCGCCCGGACGGAACCGGAAACGCACCCTCCGGCACGGTGGCCCCGCGACCGGTGCGGCGAACGGCTCTCCAGGCGGCCAGCATGCCCTGTGCGGCGTCCGCCCGGAGGCGTATGGGGAAATCAGCGAGGTCTCAGGAAAAGACGGCGGGATTCAGCCCCGCGGGTGACAGCACGGGGCCGGGGAGTATCAGGCCAGGCCAGTGGGGCAGATTGCCCCGGAGGAAACACAAACGCCTCCGCGAACGACGGAGGCGGGCGAGGTGGGCAGCCGGAGGCGGGGGAGGCGCTAGTACGGCTGCGGCGGATAGCCGTAACCGGCGGTCGGCGCGGGCGCGCCACCGTAGAGATCGCGGTCGAAGAACGGGCGGCTGTTGGCCCGCATCCACATCGCCACCGGGTCGTACTCGTCCGACATCGCCACTGTCGAGACCGGCAGCCCGTCGGGCACCGCGCCGACCGACTGACGCATCATCATCCGTACGGATTCCACGGCCACTTGGCTCGTGTCGTACAGATCGAGCCCGATCGCCAGATACGGGCTGCCGAGAGCGGGCTGGACCCACGCCCGGCGCAACGACCGCACGGCCGGGGTGCGGTGCGCGCTCTGCCCCAACAGGCCGTAGAACTGGTGGATTTCGATGGTCGGCTCGGACAGCCGCAGCGGCCCGGCGGGCAGCCGGTCGAGACCGCCGGCGACGCGCCGCAGATCGAGCCAGGGAATGCCGACGCCGCCGCCCGGCGCGTGCGGGTTGAGCCACAGCCCCCAGTGGTCGGGGAAGAGCGCGGCCGAGACCTGCCTCCCGGAGACCACCTCGTGCATGCGGTTCCAGCCACTGGCGGCGAGCTCCCGCGCCGACGTCACACAGGGCGCGTAACCGAAGCCGTCGACGTCCATGTTCCCGTACTGCGCGTCCGGCGACCCGGCCTGGCCATGCCACAGCAGCATCCAGACCTGCCCGCCTTCGAGGGCGCGCAGCAGCGCCTCGTAGGCGTCATACCTGCCCGGGGTGACCTGCCGCAGCGCGTCCTCGACCTGCCCGGCAGCGGGCGCGCCGGCCTCCCGTCGCCCGCCACCGCCGAGATACGAGTCGCTGCGCACCCCCCTGTCCGCGCCCGCGCTCACCTGGTTACGCCCCTTCTGTCAGCCAATGCGGGGGCGCTCGCACGCACCCCGTCCAGTCATCCAACCAGCTTACGAGCCCGTACAGGCAGCTCAGGGAAGACGTCACAGGTCACGGTCGAAGAACGGCCGCACGCGGCCCAGCATCCAGTCGGCCACCGGGTCTTGGGCGATGTCCAGCAGCACCAGTTGCACCGGCCACGGCACGGGGACCGTGCCCAGCGCGCGGCCGAGCGCGTCCAGCACGACGGCGCGTGACCGCGGATCGGGACGGTCGAGTTCGACGCCGACGAACAGCGCCGGAGGGTCACCCTCGACGCTGGCCAGCGCGCGGCGCGCGGTCCGCACGCCGGGGGTGGCGGTGAACTCCAGACCGGCGGCGGCCAGGAAGTCGACGGGCTCCTCCTGCCAGTCAGGCTCATAGAGCAGCACCCGGCCGCCCGAGGCGGCGCCCTCCCCGTAGCCCCCGGCGTGCGGGTCGAGCGCGGAGCGCCCGGCCCGGCACAGCTGGGCGACGGCGGGCGGCGGCAGCGGCACACCGATCACCCCGCCGGGGTTCACCGCGATGCCGACCTGGGGCGGCAGCCCGCGCGCGAACTCCACGGCCGGGGCGACGGTGAACGGCATATGAGCGCCGACGACCTGGAGGAACTGCTGCTCGGAGCTGAAGACGGGCACGAAGGCGGCACCGTTCAGCTCAAGGGTGGCCACATCGAGGTCGCGGCTCGCGGGCCCGCCGCCCTTGGGCAGCGGCACCCAGATATGGCTGCGGCCCAGCACCTCGACGATACGGGCGCCCGCACTCGCCTGCTCCGGCCCCGTCGCGCTCATCGACAGCGAAGCGGCCAGTACCTCTTCGAGTTCATTGCACGGGAATCCGCCGACAGCCGGGGAGGTTTCGTAACTCTCAGGGATGTTCATGTCGTCCAACCGCCATCTCGTCCGACCTGCACACGCACCCTAACGGCTGCACCGTCAAGCCCTCCTGGCGGCCGCCGCATTCTCCGATGAATCCCCAGGTGGGAGCGGTCCGGCAGGCATCCGCACGCCAGCCGTTACGCCACCCTCGGTAGCCGACGAGTTGCACACAGTGCCAGCCCTTCACACGGTGGTCGAGTACCTGTCAGCAACATGAAGGGACATCCTTCTCATGCGCATCTCCCGGAAGACCGGCGTCCTCATCTCGTCCGCCGCGGTCACCGCACTGGCTCTCGGCTCCGCGGGCACCACCGTGGCCCTGGCCATGGACGAGGCCCCCGCTCGCTCCGTCAGCGCACCCAAGCCCGCACCCGACCCGGCGACCGTGACCGCCCAGACGAAGCTGCTCGACCACACGGGCAAGCTCATCGACCCCATCACCGAGCTGGCCGAAGACGTCCTCAAGGCCAAGGACAACAAGCTCACCGACAGCGAGCTGGCCAAGCACAGCAAGGCGGTCGACAAGGCCCTGCAGGCGCTGCGCCAGAGCGCGGCGCAGAAGCCCGCCAAGCAGGCCAAGCCCGCCAAGCCCGCGAAGCAGGTCAAGCCGGCCAAGCAGGCTCAGATGGGCCGTCAGGGAGCGGGCATCTCCCACCGCGCCGCGCCGCCGGCCGGCACCATGCGGGCGCAGGCCGTCGCCGACCTGAAGGCGAAGGTGGACTCCCTGGTCAAGACCTCGGCCAAGGCCAAGCCCGCGGACCGGGTGGCCGCCGCGCAGGCCACGCTGCGGGGCACCGTGAACGTCATGACCGCCATCATCCTCAGCGGCGAGCTGCCCGCCCCCGACCTGAAGGGCCTGCCGAAGCTGCCGACGCTGCCGGGCGCCCCGATGACGCTGCCCGCGGAGGTCCACCCGCGCTGACGCGCACCAGGCGCCACGCGGACCGCACGCCGCGAGCCCCGCACGACGGCCGCTCGCCCCGCCCGGCCCGTCCCCCCGCGGCGCGGAGGAGCCCCGGTCCCCCGGAACCCCGGCGACCGGGGCTCCTCCGCGCCGTGAGACCGCGCCGGGAATCCGCGCCGCGAGACAGCGCCGTACGCGGCGGGGGCCGGAGCGCCTACTCGAAGCCGATGCCGTGCAGCTCCCGCGCCGCCGCGCGGTCGAGGAGGACCGCCGACGCGCAGCCGTCCGGCAGGCGTCCGGCTAAGGTGCCCGCGCGGAGCCGGTCGACGGCGCTGCGGTGCCTGCCGAAGGCGTAGCCGGAGACTCCGCGTCCGCGCGCCGCCTGGCCCGCCAGGGCGACTTCGGGCGGGACGTCGAGCAGCACCAGATGCAGCGCGCCGCCGCGCCGCCGCGCGGTGCGGGCGAGCCAGCGGCGGACCCAGACGAGCGTGCCGCAGTCGTGGACGACGACGCTGTCCCCGGAGCGCAGCGCCCGGTACAGCGCGGCATAGTGCGTGAGCCGGACCAGCGGCCGGTACAGCGCGTACGGCAGCCAGCCGGGCAGCCACCGGTCCCAGCGGTCCCGCGCGTCCTGGGAGTCGACGCGGCGCACCTCACCGCCGCCCGCGTCGAGGGCCGCCACCACGCGCCGGATCAGCGTGCTCTTGCCGCTGCCCGGGAGGCCGGACACGACCAGGAGGTCTCCCGCCACGTACCGCAGTTCCCGTACGTGGTCCTGGCCGCCGCCGCGAGCGGGACCGGGGCCGCCGTCCGTCCGGCGGCACTCAGACCGCTCGTCCGCGGGCTCACCGGCGAGCTCGTCAGCCAGTTCGTCAGCGAGTTCGTCAGCGCCCTCGCCGTCCGGCTCGCCGGTTCTCCCGCCGGCTCGCAGGTCGCGGACGGCGGCGCCCCGGCCCGGCCTGACCGGCTCCCCGTGACGCTGTCGCGGCCACGGAAGCCGAGCGGGAACCGGCGGCCTCGCATGCATGCCCTGCCCCTGCAACGTGATCGTCCTCCCCGAACGCGGTCACTACGGTCAGCCGGTCACTACGCCACCAGTCACAAGTCATCCAGTCACCAGTGACCAGGCGCGCGTCACCGCGTCAGTCACCGGTCCTCACGACCAGTCGTTCGCCGCGTCACTACGGCCAGTCGGTCACCACGGCCAGTCAGTCACTACGGTCCGTATCCGTTGAGTGTAAAGAAAAGGTAATGCCCCACAAGGCGGATGGAGACGCCGTCACCGGATGCGGGACAGGATGGCGGACGGGGGCCCGCCCCGAGCGGGTCCGTGTAATGATGTGCGCGCAAACTCCATACAGGCCGCTTGAACCCATGCGGGAGAGTTCCCGGACCAGCGATGATCGGTGACGATCACTCGCCCGGGGCGCCGAAGGAGCAAGTCCTCCCTTGAATCTCTCAGGCCCCGATACCGCGTGGACGAGGCAGATCTGAAAAGCGAGCCGTTCGCGCGGCTCCACCCAAGGTGCAAGCCGAACCCCGGTCAGGGGTCATGGCGAACCTCTCAGGTTCCGATGACAGATGGGGAGGATGTCCTCGTCTGCCCTGCCCACCTTGGGAGTCACCACCGATGAGCACGCTGCCCGATCCCTCGCGCCGGACCGCTCTGGACGCGACCCATCGCGCGCTCGGCGCCACCATGACCGACTTCGCGGGCTGGGACATGCCGCTGCGTTACGCGAGCGAGCGCGACGAGCACAACGCGGTGCGTACCCGCGCCGGGCTCTTCGACCTCTCCCACATGGGCGAGATCACCCTGACCGGCCCGCAGGCGGGCCAGGCGCTGGACTACGCGCTCGTCGGCAACCTCTCGGCGCTCGCCGTCGGCCGCGCCCGCTACACCATGATCTGCGACGCCCAGGGCGGCATCCTCGACGACCTGATCGTCTACCGGCTCGGTGACGAGGAGTTCATGGTCGTCGCCAACGCCTCCAACGCCCAGGTGGTGCTGGACGCGCTGACCGAGCGTGCCGCGGACTTCGACACCGCCGTACGGGACGACCGCGAGAATTACGCGCTGCTGGCCATCCAGGGCCCCGAGTCCCCCGGCATCCTGAAGTCGCTGACCGACGCCGACCTGGACGGCCTGAAGTACTACGCGGGCCTGCCCGGCACGGTCGCCGGGGTGGCCGCACTGATCGCCCGTACGGGGTACACCGGTGAGGACGGCTTCGAGCTGTTCGTCGCCCCGGGCGACGCCGAGCCGCTGTGGCAGGCCCTGACGGAGGCCGGGAAGGCCGCCGGGCTCATCCCCTGCGGGCTCTCGTGCCGTGACACCCTGCGCCTTGAGGCGGGCATGCCGCTGTACGGGCACGAGCTGACCACCTCCACGACGCCGTTCGACGCCGGTCTCGGCCGGGTCGTGAAGTTCGAGAAGACGACGAACGAGGGTGCCTTCGTCGGCCGCGAGCCGCTGGAGGCCGCGGCCGGGCGGGCCGAGCAGGCCCCGCCGCGCAAGCTGGTCGGCCTGGTCGCCGAGGGCCGCCGGGTGCCGCGCGCCGGGTTCCCGGTCGTCTCCACCGCCGACGGGTCGGTCATCGGCGAGGTCACCTCCGGTGCCCCCTCCCCCACCCTCGGCAAGCCGATCGCCATCGCGTATGTGGACGCCTCGTACGCCGCTCCCGGCACTGCGGGCGTGGCGGTGGACATCCGCGGCACGCACGAGATGTACGAAGTAGTCGCACTGCCGTTCTACAAGCGTCAGCGCTAGCCGTACGCCACGTACCGCGGCCGCCGTCCCACCGGACAGACTGGCCGCACCGCGGGTCCATCGCGCCCTTTCAGCCCCCTTTGCACGAGCACGCCACCGCATCCAGGAGAATCACGCCATGAGCAACCCCCAGCAGCTGCGCTACAGCAAGGAGCACGAGTGGCTGTCGGCCGCCGAGAACGGCGCGTCGACGGTCGGCATCACCGAGCACGCGGCCAACGCGCTCGGCGATGTCGTCTTCGTTCAGCTCCCCGAGGTCGGCGCCCAGGTCACCGCGGGTGAACCCTGCGGTGAGCTGGAGTCGACCAAGTCGGTCAGCGACCTGTACGCGCCGGTCTCCGGCGAGATCACCGAGGTCAACCAGGACGTCGTGGACGACCCGTCGCTGGTGAATTCAGCCCCCTTCGAGGGTGGCTGGCTGTTCAAGGTGAAGGTGACGGACGAGCCGGACGACCTGCTCTCAGCCGATGAGTACGTCGCCTTCACCGGCAACTGACCCAACCGCCCACGTGACCTTCACGACTGAGATCTGATCGGGATTCTGATGTCGCCTTTCAACAGTTCCCTCCATGAGTTCGACCCCGACGTCGCCGCCGCCGTCGATGCCGAGCTCCACCGCCAGCAGTCCACTCTGGAAATGATCGCGTCGGAGAACTTCGCTCCGGTCGCCGTCCTGGAGGCCCAGGGCTCGGTTCTCACCAACAAGTACGCCGAGGGCTACCCCGGCCGCCGCTACTACGGTGGTTGCGAGCACGTCGACGTCATCGAGCGCATCGCCATCGACCGTGTGAAGAAGCTCTTCGGCGCCGAGGCGGCCAACGTGCAGCCGCACTCCGGCGCGCAGGCGAACGCCGCCGCGATGGCCGCCCTGCTCACCCCGGGCGACACCATCCTCGGCCTGAACCTCGCGCACGGCGGGCACCTGACGCACGGCATGCGGCTCAACTTCTCCGGCAAGCTCTACAACGTGGTCGCCTACCACGTCGACGAGAAGACCAGCGAGGTCGACCTCGACGAGGTCGAGCGCCTGGCCAAGGAGCACCGCCCGAAGCTGATCATCGCGGGCTGGTCCGCCTACCCGCGCCAGCTCGACTTCGCCGCCTTCCGCCGGGTCGCCGACGAGGTCGGCGCGTACCTGATGGTCGACATGGCGCACTTCGCCGGTCTGGTCGCCACCGGGCTGCACCCGTCACCGGTGCCGCACGCGCATGTGACGACCACCACTACGCACAAGACCCTGGGCGGCCCGCGCGGCGGTGTGATCCTGACCACCGCGGAACTGGCCAAGAAGATCAACTCCGCGGTCTTCCCCGGCCAGCAGGGCGGGCCGCTGGAGCACGTCATCGCGGCGAAGGCGGTGGCTTTCAAGATGGCCGCCTCCGAGGAGTTCAAGGAGCGCCAGCAGCGCACCCTGGACGGCGCCCGCATCCTCGCCGAGCGGCTGACGCGGCCCGACGTCACCGAGGTCGGCGTCTCCGTCCTCTCCGGCGGCACGGACGTGCACCTGGTCCTGGTCGACCTGCGCAACTCCGAGCTGGACGGCCAGCAGGCCGAGGACCGGCTGCACGAGGTCGGCATCACGGTCAACCGCAACGCCATCCCGAACGACCCGCGCCCCCCGATGGTCACCTCGGGTCTGCGGATCGGCACCCCGGCGCTGGCCACCCGAGGCTTCCAGGAGGAGGACTTCCGGGAGGTCGCCGACATCATCGCGCAGGCGCTGAAGCCGTCGTACGACGCTGAGGCACTGCGTGGCCGCGTCACCGCGCTGGCCGGGAAGCACCCGCTGTACCCCTCGCTGTAACCCTCCGGCGGGACGCGTGTCACGGGGCACCGCGCACACTGGTAGTGAGCCGGTGCCCCGTCTCGTCCGCCCAGCCGTTCAATAAACCGTTCAACCATTCCACCGTTCAACCGCATAAGGTTCCTTTCGCCCCCTATGGGCCTCGCCCCTGCGGGCGCCGTCGCTGCCCGCGTCGTCGCTACAGGCTCTCTCCGCCCAGTGAGCCCGCCCGGAACCGCGCACACCATCACCGCACGACCGCACATCACCCCGTGCTCTCTCCGCCCCTGAACCACCCACCACGAGCAGACAAAGGGGTCAGCCACCGTGGCCATCTCCGTCTTCGATCTCTTCTCCATCGGCATAGGCCCGTCCAGTTCTCATACGGTCGGCCCAATGCGCGCCGCCCGCATGTTCGTACGCCGCCTGAAGAACGAGGGCCTGCTGGCCCACACCACCTCCGTCCGCGTCGAACTCTTCGGCTCGCTCGGCGCCACCGGCCACGGCCACGGCACCCCGAAGGCGGTGCTGCTGGGGCTTGAGGGCCACGCGCCGAAGACGGTCGATGTGGAGGGCGCCGACGCCGAGGTCGACCGCATCCGCAAGACCAAGCGCCTGCGGCTGCTCGGCGCGGAGATCGGCACGGCGCATGAGATCGACTTCCACGAGCCGACCGAGCTGATCCTGCACCGCCGCCGCTCCCTCCCGTACCACGCGAACGGCATGACGCTCTTCGCCTACGACGAGACCGGTCTGCCGCTGCTGGAGAAGACGTACTACTCGGTGGGCGGCGGATTCGTCGTCGACGAGGACGCGGTCGGCGAAGACCGCATCAAGCTCGACGACACGGTGCTCGCCCACCCCTTCCGCACCGGCGACGAGCTGCTGCGCCTCTCCCGCGAGACGGGCCTTTCCATCTCGGGCCTGATGCTGGAGAACGAGAAGGCGTGGCGCACGGAGGAGGAGATCCGCGAGGGGCTGCTGGAGATCTGGCGCGTCATGCAGGCGTGCGTCGCGCGGGGCATGGCCCGCGAGGGCATCCTCCCCGGCGGCCTCAAGGTCCGCCGCCGCGCGGCGACCGCGGCCCGCGCCCTGCGCTCCGAGGGCGACCCCACCGCGCACGCCATGGAGTGGATCACTCTCTACGCGATGGCGGTCAACGAGGAGAACGCGGCGGGTGGCCGGGTCGTCACCGCCCCCACCAACGGCGCGGCCGGGATCATCCCCGCCGTCCTGCACTACTACATGAACTTCGTGCCCGGCGCCGACGAGGACGGCGTCGTCCGCTTCCTCCTCGCCGCGGGCGCCATCGGCATGCTCTTCAAGGAGAACGCCTCCATCTCGGGTGCCGAGGTCGGTTGCCAGGGCGAGGTCGGCTCCGCCTGCTCCATGGCGGCCGGCGGCCTCGCCGAGGTGCTCGGCGGCTCCACCGAGCAGGTCGAGAACGCGGCCGAGATCGGCATGGAACACAACCTCGGCCTCACCTGCGACCCGGTCGGCGGCCTCGTGCAGATCCCCTGCATCGAGCGCAACGGCATGGCCTCGGTCAAGGCCGTCACCGCCGCCCGCATGTCCCTGCGCGGCGACGGCCGCCACCATGTCTCGCTCGACAAGGTCATCAAGACGATGAAGGAGACGGGCGCGGACATGAAGGTCAAGTACAAGGAGACGGCGCGCGGCGGGCTCGCGGTCAACGTCATCGAGTGCTGAGGCAGACGGGGCCGCCCGGGTAGCCGGGGCAGCCGGGGTGGCTGGGTCAGCCGGGGCAGCCCGGGTGGCTGGGTCAGCCGGGGCACCGACGATGTTCGAACAGGCACCGCTCATGGGCAGACATGGACCGACCTGCCCAGCCGTGAGAGGGAGCCGCCCGTGCCAGTCGCCCCCGTTCCAGACGACGCAGCCGCCCCCGGACGGGGCAGGCGAGTGTCAGCCCTCCATGGCCGCCGCCCCGCGCGCCGGGCGGCCACCTCACGGCGCGCCCCCTCCGCACGTACGGCACTCGCCGCCTCCTTCGCCGCGCTGAGCCTGGCGGCGGTCGGCGCCCTCGGCTCCGCGCCCGCCGTCGGCGCCACACCGGGCGACGCCGCCACCCCGCCCTCGGGGCGGGCCCACACCGATGTGCTGTTCATCGGCGCTCACCCGGACGACGAGTTCCAGTCGCTGGCCGCCTTCGGGCAGTGGGGCGAGCGGGACGGCCAGAGCACCGGGGTCGTCACCATCACGCGCGGCGAGGGCGGCGGCAACGCGGAGGGCCCCGAGGAGGGCGCGGAACTCGGCATGATCAGGGAGCGGGAGGAACGGAAGGCCGTACGGCACGCGGGTGTCCGCAACGTCTTCTACCTCGACAAGCCCGACTTCTGGTACACCCTCTCCGCGCCGCTGACCTCCCGCGTCTGGGAAGGCCGGGCGGGCGGGACCGACACCCTGGAACGGCTCGTCCGGCTGATCCGCGCCACCACCCCGAAGACCGTCGTGACCATGGACCCGCGCCCCTTCAACCAGCACGGCGGCCACCAGTCCGCCGGGCGCCTGGCCACCGAGGCGTTCCGGCTGGCCGGGGACCCCACCGCCTTCCCCCACCAGATCAGCCGGGAGAAGTACCGGGCGTGGCGGCCCTCGCGGCTGCTGGCGCAGAACTGGCGCTACAAGGGCCCGGTCGGCTCCGGCTGCGCCACCGCCACGCCACGCGACCCGGCCACCGGCCTCCCGCTCCTGGGGGTCTGGGAGGGCGCGTGGTCCAGGAAACACGGCACGACCTGGGCGCAGCAGGAGCGGACGGCCGCCCGCGAGTACGTCACCCAGGGCTTCGGCTCCCTCCCCGCGAAGATCACCACGCCCCGGGAGAAGCTGGGCTGCGACTGGTTCTCCGTGCTGGCCGAGAACGGCGAGCCGGTACGCGCGCCCGCCCGCGCGCAGGACGGCCTGCGCCCGCTGTTCGCGGAGTTCAGGGACTGGACCCAACGGCTCGGCCTGCCGTGGCTGGCCAACGACGCGCAGCCCCGTTACCCCGCCGCCCCCGCCACCACGGTCCCGGCCGCGCCACGGCGGCCCGCCGTGGACGGCACCGCGAGCCCCGGCGAATACCCGGGCGAGGAGCTGCGGCTGGCGCACTGGGAGGGCGAGCGCTGCGCGTCGCCCGCCGACTGCTCCGCGACGGCCCGCCTGACCAGGCACGGTGACGACCTGTACGCCCTGGTCGACGTCGCCGACGACACCAAGGGCGCCGCTCTCGACAGCGCGGACTGCAAGCGGCACTGGCGTACCGACTCCGTCGAGATCGCCCTCGACCCGCGCGGCACGGCCGATGACACCTCAACCACGTTCAAGGCCGCTGTCCTCCCCTTCACCTCTGACGGCGGAGCGTGCGCGGCCCGGGACGCCGACCACCACCAGGGCCCCGCCGCCTCCACGGCACCGGGCATGCGGTGGGCCTCCACGGTCCGCGAGGGCCCGTCCGCCGGGTACACCGTCGAGCTGCGGATTCCCCTCGGCGACCTGCCCGCCTCGGTCGACCCCACCTCACTGACGGCGAACGTGCTGGTCTACGACTCCGACACGGCCGACAAGACCGGCCAGACGCGGCTCGCGTGGTCCCCGTACGGCAGCGCCCAGGCCGATCCGTACGTCTGGGGCACCGCGAAGCTGGCCGACTACCCACCGCCCGCCGACCGGCCGGGCGGCGATCCGGTCATCCCGCTGGAGGCGGCCAAGAGCCGGGACTCACGGCCCTCCGTCCTCCAGAGCCTGCGCACCGGCGTCCCTCTGGCCGCAGGCCCCCGGCACCCGCACTGAGGACGGGCGGCGAGCCCGGGCGGTTCGGAGTCGGCTTCCGCCGAGTACGAGGACGGCCCGGGCATGGTGATCCTGAACGTCCGTGCCGGGACCGGGCATCGATGCGGGACTCCTGAGACGGGAGGGGTTTGAACACCGGAGGCCGGTGAACCCGGTCCCCGAGTACGGGCGCCTGCGAGAGCGCGCCCGCGAGAACCCAGCCGCGAGGCGCGAGCGGGTCGCGGCAGCACGCGCCGCCCGCTCGCACGGCGGCCCGTTCCGGCGGGCCCAGCCGGGCGTGGCCGCCGCCGTTCCGCGTAGGAGGAAAGATGAGCACCCAGCGACACGACGAACTGCCGCTCGCCGACTACGACCAGCTGGCCCTCGGCTCCCTGCAGCACCGCATCCGCTCACTGAGCTCATCGGAGACCGACAAGCTGCTGAACTACGAACGCAAGCACGCCAACCGCACCGGGGCGGTGCAACTGCTCTCCACCCGGCTCGACCAGCTCAAGCACGGCAGCACGCCCTCGCAGGGCGACCCGAACGCGGGCGTCGACCATCCGACAACCTCCCGCAGCGGCTCCCCCGTCTCCCCCGAAACCGCCGCCCCACCGGTCAGCCCCCCGCCCCACGGCACCCCCGACCAGCCGGGAAAGCCGAAGGGGGACCGGGTGTAAGGCCCGATTCCTCGCATCCTTGTCGATGCGCTCGGGGCCGGGGCGGACGTCAGGCCCGAGACATGCTCGCTCGCCCAAAGAGACGGCGCGTAGCGGGCGAGGGTCGATCCTGACTCACTGAGCTTCCAGCCCCGCCCGGAGTACCGTTCTGGGGAGCAGTCAGAACGGAGTGCGATCTCATGTCACCGAGCACGCCACAGGACATCGGGGCCCGGTTACGCACTGTCCGGAAACGACGGGGCATGACGCAACGCGAGTTGGCCTCCCGCTCAGCCGTGTCCCTCTCCCTCATCCGCAAGCTGGAACAGGGAGAAGTGCGGGACACCCGTCTGGAGACCGCGCGTCGGCTGGCCGTCGCTCTCGGAATCCCCACGAGCGGTCGCCTCCGGCGCGACGCCGATGAGGATGAGGCGGTCACGGGCGATGACCGTTGGGCGGCGGTACGGGAGGCCCTCACTGCCCTGGCTCCACCGGCGAGCCGCCCGGGGGGCCGACTGTCACCGGCGTTCACGAGACCCTCAGTGCCGCGCTCCCGCTCTTCGCGGACGACCGGTTCGCCGAGCTGTCCCTGGTCCTCCCCCCGCTGTTGCGCGACGCCGAGGCGGTATCCGAAGCCGGGCCGGACGGCCGCGCCGTCCATGCCAGAGTGCTCCACCTGACTGGCTGGCTGCTGACATCGACGCGCCAGTTCCAGGCTGCCGGCGACGCGCTGAACCGCTCGCTCCGTAACGCTCCGAACCCACTGATGGGCGCCGGCACGGTCACCACACTGTGCTGGCTCCTGCTGAGGCAGGGGCAGTTGGCCCGGGCCCGCACACTGGCCATGCGCTGGGCGGACGAGGTCGAGCCCCGCATGTCGCGCGCGACCGCGGAGGAACTGAGTACCTGGGGGTGGCTACTCCTACGGGTGTCCGCGGCCGCCGTCCCCGACGGTCGGCCCGACGAGGCCGAGCAGGCCATTCGCCTGGCGAGATCGGCTGCCGTCGCACTCGGCCGCGAACACACGCCGCGAGATTTCCTCGGGACCTTCGGACCGACGACGGTCGCGCTGAACGGTCAGTCATCAAGCGATCACCGATGACACCGGAGGCTGCCATGCCGACCGAAGCCAACAGGACCGCCGCTCCGCCGCTCCATCCCGGGACTGGACATCGGCCCGCCGACTGCGCCACGAACGGGCTGTCGTCGGGGTTCTCCGCATCTCTGTAGCGTGAGTGAGGCAGACTGGTGCCGGGCCTGCCCGCCCGCCCCATTGCGCATGTTTTGTCACTTGGAGGAACTGTGAGTGCACAACCCATAGAGTCTCCCGCTGACGCACCCCTGTTCGCGATGCCACCGGTGTCAGAGGCGCCGTTGCGGACAGCGGTGCAGCGTCTGGACCTGGCGGCGGCGGTAGAGTTCGAGCGGGAGTTCCACACCGCGTGGGAGCAGGCACTCCAGTCGGACAGCACCGTGCCCATGCACACGTTCCTTCACCGCTGGGCCGTGTTCGTCGCCCTGCACCGGTACCCGGCCCGATCGGCACGGCTCCGCGAGCTCGAAGCGGCGGTCGCCGACGCAGACACCGTCGAGGCGGCGAGGGAAGCGGGCGCGGGCATCACAGCCCTGCTGGACGCTGCTGCGGCGGAGGTCGCCGGGTGAGCGAGTGGTCGTGGGAGTACATGACGAGCCGCGAGGACATCACCGGTGGATTATCCCCGGTCCTGGTGCGTGAGGTCGAGACGATGGCGCAGCGTCTCGCCGACGCCGCGGACGTCAAGTACCTGGGTGACCCGCGCGCCGAGAGCTCCGGGGTTTCGGGCGTGCAGACGCTGGCTGAGGGTGCGTGGATCGTCTGGTACATGGAGCACTGGCGGCTGCGGACGGTGCTGATCGTGCGGGTGGCCAACCCGACTGCCGGACACGGCTGAGCGGATCGTGAGCTGGCTGATGAAGGAGCACGACGATGTCCGACGCCAGTATCCGTATCCCCAAGGAGACCAAGGACCGGCTCGCCGCGATCGCCGCCGCTGAGGGCGTGTCACTGCGCGCCTACCTCGCCCGTCTCGCCGAGACCACGCCGATTCCCCAAGAGCGTGCGGAGCGCGCAGAGAAGGAGATGACCGCTCTGCGGGAGTGGACCAGGTACACCCCGACCGCGACCGAGCAGCAGGGTCTCGACGCTGAGCTGGACCGGCGCCTTGCGCTCCTCCGCAGCCCGCGCCCAGGAGTCATCGGGCCGTGAGTGGGAGTCCGCCGCACCAGCGGGGGCGCCCCCGGTGACCGCCGCCCTTCACCAAGACGGCGGCCACCGGCCACAACCGTCGCTCGCCCACAACACCCGCCGGGCCGCGACGGACGTCGGTCAGTGCCGACGTTCCTGCGTCGGCATCGTCTGGCTGCCGGTCGGGGGCTGGACGTCCTTGTTGTCGCGGGCTTGTTTCTGGGCGGCTATGTGCTGGCGGGTGGCGGCGGTGTAGCTGAGGCGCTGGTCGCGGGTGGGGTAGGGGCGAGGGCGGTGGGTGAAGCGGAAGGCGGAGGTCAGGTCGCCGACGGTGCGGCGGCGCCAGTCGCTGATGTGTGGCTCGCCGACGCCGAACCTCGCTTCGAGGAAGCGGAGCAGGGACGAATGGTCGAGCGTTTCCGAGCAGACGTAGCCGCCGACCGTCCACGGGGAGATGACCACCGTGGGGACGCGGAAGCCGAGGCCGATGGGGACGCCGTCGACGTACTCCCCGGGTGTCTTGGCGGGGGCGACCGGCGGGAACACGTGGTCGAAGAAGCCGTCGTTCTCGTCGTAGGTGAGGATGAACGCCGTCTTGCGCCAGACGTCCGGGTTCGAGGCGATGGCCTCCAGCTTGGAGGCGATGTACTGGGCTCCGGCGGCGGGCATCCAGTCGGGGTGCTCGGTCTGCGCGGAGGGGGCGACGAGCCAGGAGACGGCGGGCAGCTTGTCGTGCATGGCGTCGTATTCGAACCAGCCCGCCGACTTGCGGACCATGGCGTTGCGGTGGAGCGGTGACGCCTTCGGCGCCTCGGCGAACCGCCGGAACCAGGCGAGGGAGTTGTCGTCGTAGTTGTCCTCCTCCTGGTAGATACGCCAGCTGATACCGGCGTCCGTGAGCCGCTCGGGGTAGGTCTTCCACTTCAGGCGCGGGTTGGCCGAGGACATGGAGTTGTGGGTGGCCGGGGCGCCGTGGCGGCCTTCGGGGTCGATCCAGCCGCTCCACATGTACAGCCGGTTGGGGTTGGTGGGGCCGATCACCGAGCAGAAGTAGTTGTCGCAGACGGTGAAGGACTCGGCGAGGGCGTAGTGGAAGGGGATGTCGTCGCGGGTGAAATAGCCCATGGTGCGGCGGCCCTTGGCGGCGACCCAGTTGTCCATCGCGCCCTTGTTCCACGCCGCGTGCTGGTCGTCCCAGTCGTGCGGCAGCGCGGACATCGCCTGGGCGTTCGTCGTCGACGTGTCCAGCCGGAAGGGCAGCAGGTAGCCGTCCTTGTGGGCGGAGTCCGGCTGGTAGAAGGCGGGGCGCCCGTCGGGCAGCTTGGCGACGTCGGGGTCGCCGAAGCCCCGTACGCCGGGCAGGGTGCCGAAGTAGTGGTCGAAGCTGCGGTTCTCCTGCATGAGGATCACCACGTGTTCGATGTCCGCCAGCTTGCCCTTGGCGCGGTGCGGGGTGTCCGCCATGGCCTGGCGCAGGTTCGGGGGCAAGGCGGTCGCGCCGAGCGCTGACGCTCCGGCGGCGCCGAGCAGCCGACGTCGGGTGAATCCGGTCATCACTTACCTCCGAAGCGCACAAGGCGGTGGTTTCCGCTGTCGGCGACGATCAGGCCGCCATGGCCGTCGAGTGCGATGCCCTGCGGGAAACGCAGGGTCTCCGCGCCGAACTCGCCGAGGAAGGGGCCGGAGCGCCGGAAGCGGGCCACCCATCCGTAGTCCGGCACCGTGACGTAGAGGTCCGTGGTGTCGACGGCGGTGTGGGCCGGGTTGGACAGGCCGCCGAACTTGCTGTTCTGGCCGTAGCCGACAGAGAATTCCGCCCTTCCGTCGGCCGCGTACCGCACGATGCCATTGCGCCCGCTGTCCCTGATTCCGTTCTGTACGACCCAGGTTGAGCCGTCGCGTGCGACGCAGATTCCCTGCGGGCCGCTCATGCGCGCGGTGACCGTGCCGACCGACTGCCCCGTCCGGGTGTCGAAACGGACCATACGCTCTCCCCCGGTATCGGTCACCAGCAGCTGGCCGTCTTCGGCGATGGCGACCCCGCGCGGGTTTTCCGTACCGGTGAACGTCCTTCGTTTGCCGCCCTCTTGGGCGAATTCGACGACCCGGTTGTTGCCGGCGTCGGCGACGAATACGGAACCGGACGCGCCGACAGCCACCGCTTGCGGGGCGCGGAGTTCGCCACGCCCGATGACGCGGCGGAACGTCCCCTTCGGGCTGAGTACCTGGACGCGGTGGTTTCCCGTGTCGCAGACCCAGATCTGCCCTGCCGCGTCCACGGCGATTCCGGCGGGGCTGACGAACTCGCCCGGCCCGTGGCCGTGCCTGCCGATGGTGCCGCGGACCGCCGGGGACGGCAGTTGCGCCACGGGCCGCACGGTGAGCCTGACCGGGTCGGTCAGGGCGGTGTACCCGTCGTTATGGAGATAACAGGCGGTGTACGCACCGGGTTTCAGCGCGCCCGTACTCACGCCCACCTTTCCCGACCGTTCCGGCGCGTACTCCCACCACAGATACGGGCCGTTCTTGCGGCCGTCGACCGGCTCTGTTCCCGTCGCGAAGACGGCTATCCAGTTCCGGTCGGCGGGTTTCGGTGTCGTGTAGTCGAAAGATATCCACTCGCCGTGGTCGAGCGCGGTGGCGCTGGCCCGCAAAGTGCTGTCCGTGCTGCTCATGCGGGCACCTTGCCGGGGTGGAACGAACGGTGAATGAACGACTTGTGTCCTGGTTCAGCGGATTTCATTCTCAATTCCCCTTTCGGTCTTTCCCTGGACGCCCGGGCCACCGGGACGCCGGGAACACGCAGAAGCCCGCATCGCGGCATACGCGAGCAGGCTCCGGCGATCTTCGGGGATAGCGGGCGTGATGAGAAGACATACGGCGTGATTCGGCGTGTCCCCGCCCCACCCCTGGCCTCCTCCGCGCCCTCGTACGCCGGGGGTCGGCCTGCCCTCGTACGTCAGGGCCCGCCCAGTCCTCGTCCGTCAGGGGTCGACCGGCAGGCCCTGTGGCGCCTTCACCCGCTTCATCACGATCTGCGAGTTGACCTCGGAGACGCCGGACAGCGTCGTGAGCCGTTCGATCCACAGCCGCTCGTACGCGGTGATGTCCGCGACGGCGATCCGCAGCAGACAGCCGGGGCTGCCGAACAGCCGGTACGCCTCGATGACGTCGGGGATGTCCTGCAAGGCGGCCTCGAACGCCTCGACGGCCTCCCGGTCGCGCTCGACCTCGATGGAGACCAGGACCTCGAAGCCCCGGCCGACGGCCTCCGGATTGACGATGGCCCGGTAGCCCTCGATCACGCCGTCCTGCTCCAGCTGGCGGACCCGCCGCATGCACGGGGAGGGCGAGAGGCCGACCCGCTGGGCCAGCTCCTGGTTGGTCAGTCGGCCGTCCTTCTGTAGCTCGCGCAAGATATGGCGATCGATCGCGTCCATGACGCGATTATCCACCCCATGTCGCGCGTAACGGCCGCATATTCGCGATCCCATTGCGCCCGTTTCGTCTTATCGTTGCGTACAGACATGCCCGCCATCCACGGGCTGCCCCGGGGCGCGCGCCCACTCCGTCATGAGCGGAGTCCTGGCGCGCGTCCCTTTCGCGAGAGACCGCCGCCACGAGCGGCCCAGAGCCGGGAACAGGAGCCGTTCATATGGGACGCGTGGTGGTGGTGAGCACGGGCGGGACGATCGCCAGCCGCTGGCAGGGATCGGGGTACGCCGCGGAGACCCGTGGGCAGGAGCTGGTCGCCTCAGTCTCGGTGCCGGACGGGGTGACGACGGAGGTCGTCGATCTGTTCACGGTCAACAGCGCCAGGCTGACCACGGCGCAGCAGCTGACCCTGCTGCGCACCGTCGACCGGATACTCGTCGACCCGGATGTGGACGGCGTGGTGGTCACCCATGGGACGGACACCCTGGAGGAGACGGCGTTCCTGCTCGACCTCCACCACAGGGACCGCAGGCCGGTGGTCTTCACCGGGGCGCAGCGGCCGCTGGAGGACGAGCAGAGCGACGGGCCCGGCAATCTGCGCGACGCCCTGCTGACCGCGGCGACCGTACGGGACCTGGGCGTGCTGGTCGTCTTCGACGGCATGGTGCACGCCGCGCGGGGCACCGTGAAGCAGCAGACGCTGGCCAACGACGCGTTCGGTGACCCGACCGGGGTCCGGGTCGGGGACGTGGGCCTCGGCCAGGTGCTGGTGCGGCACGAGCCCGACCGCCCGGCCCCGCTGGAGCTGCCGCCCGCTGGAGCGCGGCCGCCCCGGGTCGACATGATCATGCACCACTGCGACGCCGACCCCTATCTGCTGCGCGCGGCGGTAGGCGCGGGTGCGCAGGGCATCGTGCTGGTCGCCACGGGCGCGGGGAACGCCACCCCCGAAGTGGCTGAGGCCGTGGCCGAGGCGGTGTCCTCCGGCGTCCTCGTCGCCCTGACCACGCGCGTCGCGGCGGGACCGGTGACCGAGCTGTACACGGGTGGCGGGGCCGTGGACCTGGTGGCCGCCGGGGCGGTGCCGACAGGCACGCTGCGCGCCGCGCAGGCCAGGATCGCCGTCCTCAGCGCGCTGCTGCACTCCACCGGCACGGCCGCGCGGACCGAGGTGCTGCGGCAGCTGCTCGCGCCCCAGGGCCTGACCGCCCGCGCCACGGCCGCGGCCCGGCCGTGAGCGCGAACGCCGGGTTCCGCACCGAACGCGATCTGCTCGGTGACCGCGAGGTCCCCGCCGCCGCCTCCTACGGGGTCCACACGCTGCCCAAGGGCCTGCCGAGCAAGCAGGAGCTCCAGGAGATCCCGCGCCCGGAGACTTTCGCCCGCCCTGGCGGCCGCTCGACCCCCTCGGACCCAGCCGCTCCCTAGCGCACGAGGCGGCGGCGCCCAGCGGCGGCGCCACCCCGCGGTCCCCGCATGACGATTCCCCCTGTTCTTCAAGCGTGTCCGAGCCTACGGCGCACCACTGACAACCTCACGGAGCCCGGAGCCCGGAGCCCGGAGCCCGGACGCCGAGGGGCGGGCTGTGGACAGCGGGCTGGTGCCTGGGGTGGCCCGTCTCGGCCACCGCTGCGAGCAGCCGGGGCAGCCGACCGGCGGGCGCCGCACGTCGAGGCGCCGCGCGCCCGCGCGCCGGCCCCCTGGCATCTGCCAGAGGGCCGGCTTCCCCGTGCCCCTCTCCTTCTCCGCCGTCCCCGGGCAGGCGCGGGCCGCGGGGCCGCCGGACACGGGGACCAGCTGCCACAAGTGGGCCATCAGCGGTCCACCGGTGGTCGCTACGTCGCCGCTGGCGCCTCCTCCCGCGGACTGCCCCGCCGCCGGCCATCGGGCCGAACTGCGGCTGCGTCGCCCGGCCGGGTGGCGTCGCCGAGGGCGGCGAGGTGGCGTTCCGCGTCGAGGGCCGCCGCACAGCCGGTCCCCGCCGCGGTGATGGCCTGCCGGTACGTGTGGTCGACCACGTCACCGGCGGCGAAGACGCCGGGCAGGCTGGTGCGGGTCGTCGGGGCTTCGACGACGAGGTATCCGTTGTCGTCCAGGTCGAGCTGTCCCGCGAACAGTTCGGTACGCGGGTCGTGGCCGATGGCGATGAACAGACCGGTGACGTCGAGGGGGCGGGTGGCGCCGGTGGCGCGGTCGCGCACGGTCACGCCCGACAGCTGCCGCTGACCGTGGATGGCCACCACCTCGCTGCCGTACGCGAAACGTATCGCCGGGTCGGCGAACGCCCTGTCCTGCATGACCTTGGAGGCGCGCAGGGTGTGGCGGCGGTGGATGACCGTGACCGACCTGGCGTAGCGGGTGAGGAAGGTGGCCTCCTCCAGCGCGGTGTCGCCGCCGCCGACCACGGCGAGGTCCTGGTGCTTGAAGAAGAACCCGTCGCAGGTCGCGCACCAGGACACGCCCCGCCCTGACAGTTCTCCCTCGTTGGGCAGGCCCAGCTTGCGGTAGCGGGAGCCGGTCGCGATGATCACCGTCCGGGCGCGGTGGGTGGTGCCGTGGGAGTCGATGACGCGCTTGATGTCACCGGTGAGTTCGACGGCTACGACGTCGCTGTCGACCAGTTCCGCGCCGAAGCGCCGCGCCTGCGCCCGCATGTCGTCCATCAGCTCGGGGCCTTGCACACCCTCGGGGAAGCCGGGGAAGTTCTCGACCTCGGTGGTCGTCATGAGGGCGCCGCCGACGTACAGCGTGCCGCAGAAGACCAGGGGCCGCAGGCTGGCGCGCGCGGTGTAGAGGGCGGCGGTGTACCCGGCGGGGCCCGAGCCGATGACGATGGTGTCGCGGATGCCGGTGTCCGGCCCGGGCAGGCCGGTCACCGGTCCTCCCCGCTGGCGGTCCGCTCGTCCGGCGCGGCGGAGAGGCCCTGGGCGGTGGAGCCGGGGGTGGCGGACCCGGTGGTCCCGCCGACGTAGAGGAGCAGGTCCTTGGAGTTCTCGCCGGGGTCCTTCACGTGGTCCTTGGTCGCCGCTTCGGCGAGTGCCTTGTCCAGCTGTACGGGGCCGGCGGCCGGGTTCCTGGACAGGTAGAGGGCTGCGGCTCCGGCCACCTCCGCGGCGGCCACGGACGTCCCGCTGGTCTCGGTGTAGTGCCGGTCGCCCGCCCGGCTCGCCGTGGGGACGTCGACACCGGGGGCGAACAGGTGCTGGCAGTAACCGAAGTTGGACCACGGGGCCCGTGTGTCGTCCTTGCCGGTCGCCGAGACGGTGATGGCGGTGGTCTGCCTGGCGGGTGTCGTCTCGCAGGACTCGACGCCCTTCCCCGCGCTGTCGCCGTTGCCCGCGGCGGCGGTATAGGCGATGCCCTTGTCCGTCATCTCGTACAGCTGGAGGTCGAGGACCGAGCCGGGCGGGCCGGAGAAGCCGAGGTTGACGACGGCGGGTTTCCTGGCGTGGGCGGTGATCCAGTCGACGGCGGACATGATGTGCTCCATGGTCCCCGTGCCGTCGCACCCGAAGGCGCGCACTGATTCGACGCGCGCCTGCTTGGCGACGCCGGACCGTTTTCCGGCGATGGCCGACGCCATGGCGGTGCCGTGCCCGTTGCAGTCCACTGCCCTGCCCGTGGTCTGACTGATCGCGTCGTACGCGGCGCGGGCCCGGCCGCCGAACTCCTCGTGGGTGGCGCGGACGCCGGTGTCCACGACGTACGCACGCACGTCGGGGGCGGTGCCGGGGTAGCTGTAGGCGCCGTCGAGCGGCAGGTCCCGCTGGTCGATCCGGTCCAGGCCCCAGGACCGGGTGGGCTCCTTGACGCCGAGGGCGCTGGGGGCGCTGCCCGTGGGGCCGTTGGCGCTCCGTGCGGTACCCGTCCGGCCCGCCACCCGGTACACCTTGTCGGGGGTGACCGAGCTGACACGGGTGTCCTTGAGGTACTTCGTCACCTGATCCCGCGTCAGGGTGACCGAGAAGCCCTGCGTCGCCGAGTAGTAGACGCGGCGGAGCTTCCCGCCATCGTCGGCGGTCAGCTGCCGGGCCGCCTTGAGAACGGCTTCGCGCGTCGCCTCGGTGCCGTGGATCTCGACCACGTAGACGGAGGCGTCCGCCGTGGTGGTGGCGTCCGCGCTGGGTGAGAAGCCCAGCAGCGGCAGGGCCAGGACGGTCGCTGCGACCGGCCAGAGTAAGGCGTTCTTCTGCATCGCGTGCCTTTCACGAAGGGGGTTACGCGGCGCGAGGGGCAGGTGCGCGGCGCTGGGGAGGTGGCGGGGCGGTCACGGGCGGGGCCGCCGTCGCGGCCGTGCGGCTGGTGGGTGGCGGGCGGGTCGGCGTACGCGTCCGGTGGGGTGGTGCCGGGTGCGCTGGCGGGGCCGTGGCGCGTCGAGGTGGCCGGACCGGGCGGCCGGGGAGGGCTCTCCGGCCAGGCGGTGGGGCGGCCCGGGGGTGGCGCGGGCCGCCGGTCGGGGGTACGGCGTGGGCACCGGGTGCCCACCGGGGCGGTCGGCTGGTCAGGGGACCACCCCGGTGGGCCGGCGCCGATCGGTGCCGGCCGCCCCGCCGGGAGCGGGGCGGCGGTAGGTCCTACAGGTTGTCGAGCCAGGTGCGCAGGGACTGGGGGCCGTCAAATCCGACGAGCCGGCTGCCCGCTTCCTGACCGTTTTGAATGTTGAGCAGCGTGGGAATGCCCCGCACCCCGTACTTGGTCTTCAGGCTGGGATTCCGGTCGACGTCGACCTTCGCCCATATCCACGTTCCCTGGTCATCGGCGTTGTACTTCTGCAAGTACGGCTTCTGCTGCTGGCACCAGTAACACCAGGTGGCGGTGAAGTCCAAGACGACGGGCTTCTTCTTGGACATCTCCATGACCTGGGCGTAGTTGGCCGACGTCACGTCGATGACCGTAGGGTCGGCGGTGGTGGACGAACTGGCGGAATGGGGTGCCGGGGACGCCGCCGCGGGAAGCACGGCGCCTCCCATGAGCGCGGCTGCCGCGGTCACCGTGACGGTCATGGTGCGAAGAAACATGCTGGTGTCCTTTCGCGTTCAATGCTGTGGGGCGGGGAATGCGCTGCGAGATGACCGCGCCCGGCGGTCCGGTATTCCTGTCCTTGGCCGACCTCCTTTCGCGGTTTCGCGGTTTCGCGGTGTGGCCTGTCCCCCGGCGGCCACGGTCACTGGCCGCCCGTATGAGGTCATGGCGGGGCTGACTCCGTTGGCAGCCCGCCCGCGACCCAGTCCTCGATGCCTTCGCGGTATTTCCGGACGTTGGTGTAGCCGAGCGCCAGCAGTCGTGCTCCGACGAGTTCGCTGTTGCGGCAGGGCACGTTGGCGCAGTACACGACGATGGGGGCGGTGGCGTCCGGCAGGAGGCCGGGGGCGAGTTCGTCGGTGAACCGGGCGGCCTCCTCGTAGGGGAAGCCGGGGATGTTCACGGCGGTCGGCAGGTGCTCGCGCTCGTAGTACTCGGTGGGCATCGTGTCGACGACGATGACCGAGCCGTGGTCGATCTCCTTGCGCAGTTCTTCTCGTTTCACGAGGGGCAGCACGTCATCCTCCGGTTGTCGTCATGTCGGCTTCTGCCGGGGGGTGCTCGCCGGTCGGTGGTGCCTTCCTGCCACTGGCGGCTCTGCCGAGCACGGTGTAGAGGAGCAGGGCGACGACCACCGAGTTGATGGACGGTATTCCGGCGTCCAGGTATTCGCCGACGAGTGCTCCAGCCGCCCAGCACACCAGCGAGAGCGGCATCCAGTCGGCGCTCTGGGCGGGCAGGGTGTTGTTTTCCCTGGCCCTGTCGAGATCCGCGCGGAATCTTCGTACGAGGAAGTATTCGGCGATGATGATTCCGGCGACCGGTGGCGCGAGAATGCCGATGGTCTCCAGGAAGTCCGTGAAGTTGTCGACGATTCCCATGGCCGACGCCGCCGTACCGGCCGCGCCGATGAGGAGGGTGACGGCGCGTCTGCTGACGCGCCGCCCGGTCAGCACGTCGATCGAGTTCACGAGACCCAGCGAGGACGAATACAGATTCCAGTCGTTGATCTTCAAAATCGCCGTCGCCAGGATGAGGGTGCCGAGCAGACCCGAGGACGAGGTGATGATCCCGACGATGTCCGCGGTGCGGGCGGCGTGCGCGAGCAGCACGGCGATCAGGCCGATCAGGTACTCACCCAGCGTCACGCTGATCAAGGTCTGCTTGACGACGTCGGACGGACGGCGGTTGAAGCGCGTCATGTCCGGGGTCATGATCGCGCCGAGGATGAAGGCGCCGGAGACCAGTGTGGTGCCTTCGGCGAGGGACATCGCGGGCCCCGGCGCCTCGGAGGTCAGCAGGTCGCTCAGCGAGTGGTCGGCCAGGATGTCCACGATGGAGTACCCGGCGAGGAAGAGGAACGCGGGCACCGTGAGGAACGCGGTCCACGCCATCATGGTGAAGCCGTAGACGGTGATCGCCGTGATGACGGCGCCCCCGGCCAGTGCCCACACCCATTCCGGCGTCCCGCCGTCGAGGTCGTGCATCCCCTGCGCGAACACGCCGTTCTGCACCCCGAACCAGCCCGCGAGGCTCAGCGCGATGAGCAGGCCCACCAGGGCGGAACCCTTGCGGCCGAATCCGGACCAGCGGGCGAGCACCGACACCGACAGCCCTTCGCGGACCCCGGCGATACCGAGCGCGATGGTGATGATCTCCAGCATCACGGAGCCGATGGTGATGGCGATGACCGCGTCGGTGAAGGTCATGCCGAAACCGAGGTAGGCGCCCACGAGGAACTGCTGGAAGGAGGAGACCTGGCCGAACCGCTGCACGGCGACGGACACCCAGGAGTGCCGCGCTTCGAGGGGCACCCGGGTCAGCGAGTAGTCGTCGAACCTCTCCTCGTCGCCGGCGGCGCTCATGGGCTGCTCATCCCGTACATCGGCCGTGCGCCGTCCCGGCCGGTCAACCGCGGGCCGTTCGGCCGCCGGGTGTCCCGCTGCCCGGTGGCGGTGGTGGCCGCGAGGTCCGGCTGCGGGGCCCCGTCCACCGGCGGCTCGGCGGCGGCGTCGCGCGCGACGAGGAAGCCCTGGTCCTCGGCCGGCCGCCAGGGCAGCTCCCGGGCGTAGAAGCGCTCCAGGAACGCCACCCGGTGGTGGTAGACGAACATCGACGGGCGTACTCCCGCGATCCCGCCGGAGTCGGCGAAGAGCGGGAGTTCGGCGAGGAAGTACCGGACGGCGAGCCGCAGTTGCTCCTCGGTCGGCCTGGCGCCGCGCGGGAGCTTGCGGTCGAGCACCCAGTGCGTGGCCTCCAGACACGCCGCCTGGAAGGTCCCGTCCCGCTCGTAGAGGGCGCCCGCCTCTTCGAGGAGTGCGCTGTACCGCTCGTCGGCGTGCAGGCGCTCCATGCCCCAGATGAGCCGCCGCGGCTCGGCGACATCCAGGGCGCGCAGGGCGGTTGTCACCTTGTTGTGCACATACTGGCCCTGCCGCTGCGCCTTGTGCCGGGCCCGGTCCGGCGGATATCCGAGCGCTTCGAGCGTGTACGCGGCGGCCGTGTCCGGAATGAAGAAGTGGCAGTGCGTGAAGTTCTCCAGCGCCCATTTCGCCAGTGCGGTCAGCCTCTTTGTGCTGAAGTAGCTATTAAAGGGGCTGACCCCGATACAGGCGTGTGTCGCGGTGGGGAGCAATGCGCCGCACCCCGCGGTAAGTGGTTGCGTTGTAAACATGACTGGACCTCACCCACGGCTCGCATGACCGCCATCCCGTCGCGGTCACGTCTGGGTCGGTTCCTGGAAGGGACCGTCGGCAGGATGTTGACCGCTCAACACGGGCCGCCGGTAGTGTCATCGGGGTATGCCGCGCACGCATACCTCAGTGCCGCGAGAACCGCTCCGCGCGTAGAACTCGCACAACGGACGCGAATAGTACATACCAATTTCCGCAATGCGCGCCGCGCCAAGCGGAACGCGCGAGAAAGGTGAATGTGCCAACGGTTGAATTCACCGCCCACACCCTGGCGCCTGCGACGGCAGAGCCTTACATTAAAGCTCATGGAGTTGCAGCTGCGCCATTTGCGCAATCTTTGCGCTGTCGCGGATGCGGGAAGTCTCAACAAGGCGGCAGCCGTGCTGGGTTTACCGCAGCCCGCACTGAGCCGTCAGATCCGGCGACTGGAAAACCTCCTCGGCGGGCCCCTTTTCGAGCGGGACACCGCGGGGGTCCGGCTGACCGTCCTCGGCGCCAGCATGGTCAGCCACGCCGAGACCATCATCGAGCGCTTCGACGACCTGGCCGAGCGGCTGCGCACCCATCAGTCGCGCCAGCGGCGGACCTTGCGGGTCGGCTGGGACGCGACGCCGCTCTCCGACGCCCTGCTCGGCGCCCTGTGGCGGCTGCGCCCCGACGGACACCTACAGATCGTGACCGTCGACTCCTCCCATGAGCTCGACAGCCGGCTCCGCGCGGGTGAGATCGACATCGCCCTGTTCAGCCAGTGCGGTGAGGCCACCGCCCCGAGCCGCGAGGGGCTGCACACCCACCTCATCGCCCGCAGTCCCGTGGCTGTCGCCCTCGCCAGCGGACACCCACTGGCGTCGGCCCCGTCGATCACCATGGCCGATCTGGCGGACGAGGAGTGGATATCCACCGCGGGCCCCGACGGCTGCGACAACGTACTGCGCCGCCTGTGCGGGTCCTTCGGCTTCGCCCCGAAGATCGCCTACGACGTGCCCGTGACGGGCCCGCGAGGCGACGTCATCCGCAACCGCGGCTGCGTGGCCCTCATTCAGGGCATCCGCCCGGCCGCCCCGGGGGTCGTCCACCGCCAGGTCAGCGACCTTCCGCTGCGGGCCCACCACACCATCGCCACCCAGCCCGGAAACCCGCTGGCTCCTCTGCTGCCGCCCCTCGTCGAGCTACTGGCGGCGGCGCACGAGGAGTTGGCGGGCAGGCGTACGCCGGGCGGCGCCCTGGCCGTTCTGGCCGGACCACGCCCGCGCGTGGCGAGCTCCCCGCCGTACGACCACCTCCCGCGCCACCCGGCCCCACGACGGATATGAACCTGGAGATCCACGACTTACGCATCCTGCGAGCCATCGCCGACACCGGCAGCCTGGCCGGTGCGGCGCGCGAACTCGGCACCAGCCAGGGCAACATCAGCCACCATCTCCAGCGCATCGAACGGATCACCGGCGCGGTGCTCTTCCGCCGCCAGCACAGCGGCACCACCCCGACCGAGGCGGGACGGCTCCTCCTCAGCGGCGCCGACACCGTACTGCCGCTGATCGACTGGCTCCTCACCACGGCCACCGAGCACACCCGCGACGAGGCGGCCGCCCAGCCCGTCCGCGTCGGCTCCGTCTCCCACCCGGCTCTGCCGGCCCTCGCCAGCGCGCTGTCCTCGCTCCTGCCGCACGCGTCGATCTCGGTGCACACCGACCAGTCGAGCGCGGCACTCCTGGACCTGCTGGGCGCCCAGCGCCTTGAGGTAGCGGTCCTGCGGCACTTCCCTCGGCTGGACCGTCCGCTGCCCGCGAGCGTCGAGACGGCCGTGATCGCCCGCGAGTGCCTCCTTGCCGGTGTCGCCACCCGGCACCGGCTGGCGGGCCGGCGGTCCGTGACGATGGCCGACCTGGCGTCCGAGACCTGCATCCTCATCGACCCCGAGCACAGTCCGCTGCGGCAGTACTTCCTGGGCGCCGCCGCCCACAGCGGCGTGTGCCTGCGGCTCTCCCGGGCGGCCGACGAGACGGTCGCGTCGGCCCTGGCCTGTACGAGCAGCGCCGCGTTCCCCGCTTTCCCCGTGCCCGCACCGCTGCCTGGCATCGTGTACGTCCCACTGGACGACGGCGCCACCCGTTTCCAGCTCCTCCTCGCCTGGCCCCGGATGGGCGAACTCGCCGCGCACGGCCCTCAGCTGGCACGGCTCACCCGCCATGCCTACGCGGGCGCGTCCGCGCGGTGATCCACGCGCGGGGCCCAGGGGCGCGCCGACCGGCTGAGCCGTTGACGATGACTCGTTGAGCCGTTGAATGTTGTATCCGAACAGTTAGTCGTGCGTAATCGGTTCCGTACGGACGGTTACCGGGAACAACCAAGAACAAGCCACCCCCCACACCCCCGCATCCCCCACTCCCCCCAGCCCCCTCACCCCCTCGGGAGGCAGCAGCATGCTGCGTGGAATAGACGTCAGCTCACATCAGAGCTCCAGCTTCAGCACCTCCGGCCTGTCCTTCGTCATCATCAAGGCCACGGAGGGCCGCTCCTACATCAATCCCAAGCAGTCGGCGCAAGCCAGCCGGGCGAGAGAGGCCGGCTGCGTGGTCGGCTTCTATCACTTTCTGTGGCCCGGCAACCTCGCCGCGCAGGCCCGCTACTTTGTCGACAAGTGCGCGTCGAAGGAGAACGACCTCCTCGCCGTCGACTGGGAGACGACCGGCAACAACACCCGCGCCACGAACGCGGAGAAGGACAAGTTCCTCCGCGAGGTCAAGCGGCTGCGCCCGGGCCACCGGGTGCTGCTGTACTGCAACCGGTACTTCTGGCTGAACCACGACACCACCTCCTACGCGGGCGACGGGCTGTGGATCGCCGATTACGTGGCGTCCGGCAAGCCCCGCATCCAGGCCAAGTGGCGCATCCACCAGTACACCGACAATCCGATCGACAAGAACGTCGCCGCCTTCCCCAGCAAGGCGGCTCTGCGCGACTGGGCCGCAGCGGGCTGAGAAGGCCGGGCCGAAGGCGTTGTCAGAGGGACCGCTTAGGCTCAGGGGCATGGGATACGCAGAGGTGCGCGAGCTCCAGAGCGCGCTAAACACCGCATCCGACATCGCCTTCTCGCTGGAGGCCGAGCCGTCCGCACTGGAGACCGGTCAGCTCACCGACGCCTTGCGGCGCGCGCTGACCGCGGCGAACGCGCTCGGCGCCGAGCACGGCGCGACGGGCTGCTCCGACCATCCGCGCGGGGCCGTCGATCCGCTGTACGGGGACAAGGACGATCCGCTGCCGCCCGGCTGGGGCCGCTGCCTGCTGTGCAACGACCGCAGGCGGCGGGCGAACGCCCAGCGGCGCGGCGGGCGCTGACCCGGCGGCCCTCCCCCACCGCCCGCCTCACACACCGGCCCAACCGGCGACACCCCGGACCCCCGCGCCGCGCCGGGGGCCGTGAGCGCGCCGGAGCCCCCGTGGGGCGCGGCGCCGAGGGGCGCCGGGCTCACGGGGGCTCCGGGTGAACTGGCAGCGCGAGCTGTCAGCGGTTCTGGATCGCCCAGAACTCGTCGAAGGACAGCTGCCCGTCCTTGCTGGTGTCGGCCGACTTGATGATGGCCTCGGCGACGGGCTCCGTGACGAACGGGTCCCCCAGCTGAGCCATCACGCTCTTGTACTCGGCCGCGGAGATGAACCCATCCCCGTTCAGGTCGAACCGCTCGAACGCATTCCGCGCCGCCTCGATGTCCGCCACGTGAGCCGCCCCTTCTATGTGCTTGCCTGACCAGCACACATTAGCGACCTCCGGGGAGTCGGTCCCATCAGGCCGCCGCGTTGACCAGGTCGAGGTACCGGGCCCAGTCCCAGTGCGGGCCGGGGTCGGTGTGGGTGGCGCCGGGGACCTCGCTGTGCCCGATGATGTGCTTCCGGGACACGGGCACCCGGTACGCGGCGCAGATGTCGGCGGTCAGCGCGGCCGACGCGCGGTACATCGCGTCGGTGAAGTACTCGGGCTTGTCCACCCACCCTTCATGCTCGATGCCGATGCTGCGGGTGTTGTAGTCCCAGTTGCCCGCGTGCCAGCCGATGTCCTTCTCCCGCACGCACTGCCCGATCAGCCCGTCGGCGGAACGTACGACGTAGTGCGAGGAGACCTTGGCGGACGGGTTCTGGAAGATCGCGAGGGTGTCGGCGTACGTCTCCTGCGTCACGTGGATCACGACGAATTCGATCGGGTACGAGGTGGGGCGGCGGGAGGCGGTGTAGTTGGAGGTGCTGGCGGGGACCCAGCTGGCGCCGGGGTAGTCGACGTCGGCGCGGCCGGCGGGTCTGGCGACGGCGGACGGGCCGCCGGCCCCGGTGAGCCCGACGGCGGCGGCGCCGAGGAGCGCGCCGCGCAGAAGGTTGCGGCGGGACGGGATGGGGGCGTGGGCTTCCATGGGGGTCCTCCGAGTCCGTTCCAGTGGGGGATGGTCGGCGTCCGCTGACGCGCCGGACCCGGCAGCGGACATAGGCAGGGACATGACACAGGTCACGGATCTCATGGTGAGCTCCCGTACGGGAGCTGCCAAGGCACCACACGGCCTATCCGGCTAACGCCTCGGCAAAGAAAGATTCCCCCTCCAGGTCTAGACCCATCCTTGTTTCGAGGCCCGAGGCTCATGTAATCCTCAAGGAACTCCGCCATTAACCCGCTGCTTGAAAGGTGAGTGTCGCAGTTCACCTTAAGTTGACATCTGATATGGCTGCATTTGAGGTCCGGTGTCCCAAAAATCACTTTGAAAGCATCGCACCCTCTCTGCGATAGTCGGGGCAGCGACCCCCATTGACCCGGGCCAGGTCGTCCATTGACGTCACGGACACACCCCTTATGCCGTGGCGGCAGCGATACGAAGAGGCTCCCGCCCCGTCGGAAACGACGATGGGAGCCTTTTCGTCATCCCGGGCCGGTCATCCCGAGCCGGTCGTGCCGGGCGGGTCATCCCGGGACCGGCCGCCTCGGATCGGGCGCCTCAGACCGGGCGCCTCGGATCGGTCGCCCCGCGTCGGGCGGCCCTGTCGGCGGCCGCCGGGAGTCCCCACGGCGGCCGCTCAGCGGTCGGTCACGCGCATCTCGAACCAGGTCGTCTTGCCGCGCGGCAGCAGATCCACACCCCAGCGGTCGGATATCTTGTCCACCAGGAACAGTCCCCGCCCGCTGATGTCCAGCTCGTGAACCGGCATCAGACACGGCAGCCCCCGGGAGGGGTCGCGGACCTCGATTCTGACCCAGCCGCGCCTGCGGAGCATGCGCAGACCGAAAGTGCGGGCACCGGTGTGCCGTACGGCGTTGCCGACAAGCTCGGAGACGAGGAGCACGGCGTGCTCGGCGAGCTGCGGGCCGAGCCCCCAGTGCCGGAGGACCAGCGCCTGCGCCAGGCGGCGCGCCGTGCCCGCCGACTCCGGGCGGGAGGGGAGCCGTACCTCGTCCACGGTGGGGTTGCCGAAAAGGTCGAGCGCCTTCATGGCGAGGTCGTCGTCAACGGTTGACACCCATCGCGCGGGGGCCGTATCGGCTTCCCGGCGCGAGTGGTCCATTCCCTCCGTGCCCGCCATGCCCCCATCATGGCCGCCCAACGGCCGTCTGGGGGCGGAACCGTGGGAATCGGCACGGCCGCGCGCAACGCCGGATATCCCGGTCATGACATATGCCAAAGGCACTGAAGCAACCCGCATGACCGTCTGACCAGCGGTGACACCACGGCCACCACTGATCGCCGAGCGTCCATCGCGCCTCGCGCCGAGACCCGCTCCACAACGCCGAAAATTCGCCCGCAAGAGGCACGGGGCCCGCCGATGACGGGCCCCGTGCGTAACTCGCTCCCGGTCAGCGGAACTTGGCCTTGCCCGGGCCGTCCTCGACGAAGCTGCGCATGCCAGTCGTCCGGTCCTCGGTCGCGAACAGCCCCGCGAACCAGCTCCGTTCGATCGCGAGGCCGGTGTCGATGTCGGTCTCCAGGCCGAAGTCCACCGCTTCCTTCGCCGCACGCAGCGCGATGGCGGGGCCCTTCGCGAGCCGCGTCGCCCACGCGAGCGCCTGCTCGTACACCTCTTCGGCCGGTACGACGCGGTCGACCAGCCCGAGCGCCAGCGCCTCGTCCGCCTTGACCTGCCGCCCGGTGAAGATCAGGTCCTTGGCCTTGGACGGGCCGATCAGCCGGGCCAGCCGCTGGGTGCCGCCCGCCCCGGGGATCAGGCCGAGCAGGATCTCCGGCTGGCCGAGCTTGGCGTTCTCGGCGGCGATCCGGAAGTCCGCGCACAGCGCCAGCTCACAGCCGCCACCGAGGGCGTAACCGGTCACGGCGGCGACGACGGGCTTGGGGATGCGGGCGATGGCCGTGAAGGCGTCCTGCAGGCCGCGGGACCTGGCCACCATCGCGGCGTGGTCCATCACCTGCATCTCCTTGATGTCCGCGCCGGCGGCGAACACCTTCTCCCCGCCCCACACGACGACGGCGCGTACGTCGTCGCGGCCGGAGATCTCGGCGGCCAGCTCGCCCAGCCGGTCCTGGAGGGCGATGTCCAGAGCGTTCATCGGGGGACGGTCCAGGCGGATGACGCCCACGCCGTCGGCGACCTCAAGGTGCACAGTCTCAGTCATGAGCGCAGGTTAGCGCTCGCTAACAGCACGGCGGGAGACCACCCGGGGGCATTTCCGCCCCGGGTGGCCTCCCGTCCGCTGTGCCGCCCGCCCCGGCCCGCCCACGCTCCCCGCCCCCGCCTGGGGCCGGTCACGGCCGCGCCCGGAGCTCAGCCGCGGCGCGCGCGGCCGTCCCACGTCCGGGCCGGCGGTTCAGTGCTGACGGTCTACTGCTTGGCGGTCCACTCCGACCAGGACATGTTCCAGCCGTTGAGGCCGTTCTCCGGCTGGATGGTGTCGTCGTTGGAGTTCTTGATGACGACCACATCGCCGACCTGCGAGTTGTTGAAGAACCAGGCGCCCGGGGTGGACTTGTCACCCCCGCCGCGCTGGTCGAAGAGGCCGACACAGCCGTGGCTGGCGTTGACCGAACCGAAGGTCGGCTTTCCCGACCAGTAGTTGCCGTGGATGAAGGTGCCCGAGGTCGACAGGCGCATGGCGTGCGGCACGTCCTTGATGTCGTACTCGCCGCCGAAGCCCACCGTCTCCCCGTTCATCCGGGTCACCGGGTGCTTCTCGCTGATCACCATCTTGCCGTTGTACGTCTCGGTGCCCGGCGCGCCCGCGGTGATCGGGATGGTCTTGACGACCTTGCCGTCACGCTTGACGGTCATCTTCTTGGTCTTCGCGTCCACGACGCTGATCTGGCTCCTGCCGACGGTGAACCTCACCGTCTTGGCCTGCGTGCCGTACACACCAGAGGCACCCTCGACGCCGCTGAGGCGGAGGTTGAGCGTCACCTTGGTGCCGGCCGCCCAGTACTTCTCGGGCCGGAAGTCCAGCCGCTGGTTGCCGAACCAGTGCCCCTCGACCGGCACGGACGGCTTCGCCGTCACGGTGACCGCCCGCTCGACGGCCTCGCGGTTGGTGATGGCGCGGCTGAAGTTGAGCGAGACCGGCATGCCGACGCCGACCTTGTCACCGTTCTCGGGCGTGAAGTGCCCGATGAAGGTGTCCTTGGGGACGAGGGTGGTGAACGTCGAGTGCTTGGCGGACTCGCGGCCGTCATCGTCCTTGGCGACGGCGTCCACGGTGTACTTCGTGGAAGCGCCCAGATGGCTGGTCGGCTGCCAGCTCGACCCGTCGGCGGAGATCTTGCCGCCGACAACGTTGCCCTTGCTGTCGGCGACCTTGACGGAGGTCAGCTTGCCCTTGTCCGCGGTGACCTTGAGCGCGCCGTTCGTCCCGACGCCGTCCGCCCCGTCCCTGGGCGCGATCGCCACCACGGCCTGCGACGCCTCCTTGTCGCCGACCTTCCCGTTGCCCTTGTTGTCCGAATCGTCGTCTCCCCCGCACGCGGACACCAGCATCAGCGATGTTCCGAGCAGCAGCGCGAGGAGACCCTTACGGCCTCGCGCCCCCCATTTCGGCTGCACGTTCAAAACGGTCGTCTCCCCTCGCACGGCCCGCGCCCCCGCGGCACCCCAACGCGCGGCATACGCGCATGGCGATAGATAACCACAACGTATGCAAAGTGGACTGCCCGCGATTGTCACTGTTCCGTCCCAAGTGGGACCGCCGGTAGAGGGCGTACGAAGGGGGTGACACCAGTGCGGGGGCGGACTGGCGTTGCCGGGCTGACCAGGGAGGAGAGGGACAGCGCGGGGGCACGGTGGGCGTGCGCGCCGGGTTGCGCGGGTGGCTGCCGGCGCGGCGTCTCAGTGGAGCGCGGAGCCCGCGCGCCAGGCGCGCCAGGTCATGTTCCAGCCACCGAGACCATTGTCGGGAGCGACCGTACGGTCGCCGGAGTTGATCACCTCCACGACGTCGCCGACCAGAGAGCGCGCGAAGAACCACCCCGCCGGGGTGTTCCGGCCGCCGCCTCGTACGTCACGCAGTCCGATGCAGCCGTGACTGGTGTTGGCGGCGCCGAACGTGTCCTCGGGCGCCCAGTAGTTGCCGTGCAGAAAGGTCCCTGACTGGGTGAGCCGCATCGCGTGCGGGACATCCGAGATGTCGTACTCGCCGCCGAAGCCGACCGTTGACCCGTTCATCCGGGTCACCTCCAGCATGTCCATCACGACCATCTTGCCGTTGTACGTGGCACTGTCCGTGGCGCCCGCACTGACCGGCAGCATGGCCGCCAGCCGCCCGTTACGCCATACCTGCATGACGTGCGTGGCGACGTCGACGGTGCTCACCTGGTCACGGCCGATGGCGAAGCGCACCGTCCTGCGCTGGCCGCCGTACACGCCGGGGGCGCCCTGGACGTCGCGCAGCCGCAGATCGAGGGTGACCTTGGTACCGGGCTTCCAGTGCCTCTCCGGCCTGAAGTCGAGCCGGTCGGCGCCGAACCAGTGCGCGGCGACCGGCACCGAGGGGCTGGCCGTGACGCGGATGGCGCGCTCGACCGCCGCCCTGCGGGTGACCGGCCGGTTGAACTCCAGCGAAATGATCATCCCGGTGCCGACGGTGGAACCGTGCTCGGGCGTGAAGTAGCCGGTGAAACGGCGCTTGGGCACACGGGTGGTGAAGGTGGTGTGCCGGGCGTAGCGACGGCCTCGCTCGCCGACGGCGACGGCGTCCACGGTGTACTTGGCGCCCGGCGCCAGCCGCTTGGCCGTGGGCCGCCACCGGCTGCCGTCCGCCGAGACCCGGCCGGGAACCGGCAGCGCCCCGCCGCCATCGGAGCGGGTGACCTGGACCCTCTCCAACCGGCCGCCGGGAGCGCTCACTTCCAGCACGCTGTCGGCGCGTACGGCTTTCGCGCCCTCGGCGGGGGTGACACGCAGTGCCTCGGTGGCGGACGGGCGGCCGTCGTCAGCGACGCCGCCCACGCCGCCGAGCCCGCACGCCGTGAGCGCCAGCAGTGCTCCCAGCGCGACCACACCCCGCACCGGCACGCGCCACACGACCGTCCCCCGCACCGACGCCCCACACGACGAGCCCCGCCACGGCCCCGCCCCGTGCTCCGTAGGCCCGTGCTCCGTAGGCCCGTGCTCCGTGGGCCCATGCTCCGTGGGCCCATGCTCCGTGGGCCCATGCTCCGTGGGCCCGTGCTCCGTGGGCTCACGCCCTGCGGCCCCGTGCCCCGTTGGTTCGTTCTCCGTGGCCCCGTGCCCCGCCGCCCCGTACTCCGTCGGTTCACGCCCCGCGGCCCCGTGGCCCCGCGCTCCGTGCCCCTTCGCTCCGTGCTCCGTCGCCCCGTGCCTCGTCGTTCTGTGCGCCGTCATCACCCGGCCCGCCGTCTCTGTGTCATGCATTCCCCAACGACCGCCCCCGTCAGGGGAAACGTCACAGGGCACGGCACGGTCCGATCACGTGTGTGAGGGCCGCCGGGGTAAGGGGAAGAACAGGGGAGAGGACAGGTCCGCACCCGCGCGGCACGGGACGCCGCGCGGGCTCGCGTTCTGCGGCGGGACCGGCGTGAGCCGCGCCTGCCCCACCCGGTCTGTCCGCGAGCTTGCCCGCGAGCCGCCGGAGGCGAATACGTGTCGAGCCCACCCGAGCAGCGCCCGGAACCGGCCACGGCCCGGCCCCGCGCCGACGTCTTCACCGAACTGAGCACGCCGTCCGCCCCACCGTCCGCGCCCGCGCCCCCCTCCCGCTCCGGTGCGGCACCCGACCCCGCGCACAACGGCTCCCCCGACGGTCGTACGGGCACGCCGGATCGGGCCAGGGTGAGCCGTCCGCCCCGGCAGCGCGGCGCCTCCCTCGCGGAAGCGCCCGTGTGGCCGGGCAGCCCGCAGCCGCTCGGTGCCCGGTTCCGTACGGGACCCACAGGCGTGCCCGGCACCAACTTCGCGCTCTGGGCGGGCGGCGCCGAGTCCGTGGATGTGTGCCTGTTCGCGTCCGACGGCTCCGAGACGCGCCACCGGCTGACGGAACTGACGCACGAGATCTGGCACGGCTTCGTTCCCGGCGCCCTGCCAGGCCAGCGGTACGGCTACCGCGTCCACGGCCGCTGGGACCCGTGGACCGGCGCCAGGTGGAACCCGGCGAAGCTGCTGCTCGACCCCTACGCACGCGCTGTGGACGGCGACTTCGGCCAGTCGGCCCTCGCCCCCGCGGGCTCCGACGGGGCCCCGGCGCGCGGCGCGCGAGCCGGGGGCGGGCTGCCGCCGCAGGTGTACGGGCATGTGCGGGACTGGCCGCAGCAGCAGGTCGCCGACACCGTCCGCGATGAGCGCGACTCCGCCCCGTATGTCCCCAAGGGCGTCATCGTGCACGAGGCGGCGCCCGCCGACGGGCCCAGCGATGAGTGGACCGACGACCACCGACCCAAGACGCCATGGGCCGACACGGTGATCTACGAGCTGCATGTCCGCGGCTTCACGATGCGCCATCCGCGCATCCCGCCCCGGCTGCGCGGCACGTACGCCGGGCTCGGCCACCCGGCCGCGATCGACCACCTCACCCGGCTCGGCGTCACCGCCGTGGAGCTGCTGCCCGTGCACCAGTTCGCGCACGAGGACCACCTGCTGAGCCGTGGCCTGCGCAACTACTGGGGTTACAACTCCATCGGCTACTTCGCCCCGCATGCCGCCTACTCGGCCTCCGGCACCCGGGGCCAGCAGGTCGGCGAGTTCAAGCGGATGGTTCGGGCGCTGCACGACGCGGGCATCGAGGTCATCCTCGACGTGGTCTACAACCACACGGCCGAGGCGAACGAGCTGGGCCCCACGCTGTCGCTGCGCGGCATCGACAACCGCGGTTACTACCGGCTCCAGCAGGACACCCGTCGCTACGCCGACTACACCGGCTGCGGCAACACCCTCCATGTGGTGCAGCCCCATGTGCTGCGGCTGATCACCGACTCGCTGCGGTACTGGGTGACGGAGATGGGCGTCGACGGCTTCCGCTTCGACCTCGCCGCCGCCCTGGCCCGCTCGATGCACGACGTCGACATGCTCTCCCCGTTCCTCGCCGTCATCGCCCAGGACCCGGTGCTGCGCCGGGTCAAGCTGATCGCCGAGCCGTGGGACGTGGGCTCAGGCGGCTACCAGGTCGGCGCCTTCCCCCCGCTGTGGACCGAGTGGAACGACCGCTACCGGGACGCCGTACGCGACTTCTGGCGGGGCACCCTGCCGGACATACGCGACCTCGGCTACCGCCTCTCCGGCTCCAGCGACCTCTACGCGTGGGGCGGCCGCCGCCCGTACGCCTCCATCAACTTCATCACGGCGCACGACGGTTTCACCCTGCGCGACCTGGTCAGCTACGAACACAAGCGCAACGAGGCCAACGGCGAGGGCAACCGGGACGGCACCCACGACAACCGGTCCTGGAACTGCGGCGCCGAGGGCGAGACCGACGACCCGGCGGTGTGCGCGCTGCGCCGCCGCCAGCTGCGCAACCTGCTGGCCACGCTGCTGCTGTCGACCGGGGTGCCGATGCTGGTGGCCGGGGACGAGATGGGCCGTACGCAGGGAGGCAACAACAACGCCTACTGCCAGGACAACGAAACGAGCTGGCTCGACTGGTCGCCGCTCACCACCGGGGCCACCGGAGCCACCCGAACCACCGGGGCCACCGGGGGCGAGCCCCCGCGTCCGGAGGAAGCACAGAACGCACCCGCGGTGGACGCACAGAACGCGGAAGACACAGGGAACGCGGCGAGCGTCGATGGAACACACGGAACAGACGCGACAGACGGAACAGACGGATCGGCGGGCGCGGACGGGCGGGCTCCGGCGTACCAGCCGGGGCCGGACGCCGGGTGGCGGGGTCTGACCGCGCTCGCCACACGGCTGATAGCCCTGCGCCGTGCCCACCCCGTGCTGCGCAGCCGCGGGTTCTTCTCCGGCCGCCCGCAGGCCCCGGACGGGCTGCGCGACCTCGCCTGGTTCACCCCGCACGGCACGGAGATGACCGAGCAGGACTGGTACACCCCGACCGCCACGGTCGGGATGTACCTCTCCGGCCAGGACATCCCGCAGCGCGACGAGCGGGGGGCGCCGGTCACGGACGACAGCTTCCTGATCGTCCTGCACGCGGGCCCGGACGCCCTCGCGTACGCGCTCCCGGACCCGCCGTGGGCCGCCGCGTACGAACTCCTCGTCGACACCTCGCGCGAGGACCAGAGCGCTCCTCCCGGCAGCGGTCACACGGCTGGGTCCACGATCTCGCTGCCCGCCCGATCGGTTCTGGTCTTCCGGGCCATCGGCCCAGGTCGCAGGCCCGCCAGGAGAGAGGGACCACGGACCTAGGGCGAAAAACCCAGTGAGCGATGTCAGTGGCGAACCGTAGTCTCACCCATGATGGTTGCGGCGAGGGAAGTGACGGCAGCGGAGGACGCGGACGGCGACGGCGCGCCGAAGGGCGGCGGCGGGCCGGAACGCCGGTCGACCGTGCGCTCGTTGCTGCGGCTGGCACCGTATGTGCGGCCTGTCCGGGGGCGATTGATCGCCGCCGGGGCCGTCGCCATCATCGCCTCCTGCATGGGCCTGGTGATCCCGCTCGCGCTGAAGTGGATCGTCGACGGTCCGGTCGCCCACAGGGACCCGGGCGGCGTCTGGCTGGGCGGCGCGCTGCTTTTGGGGCTCGGTGTGGCGGAGGCGGTGCTGTTCGGGGTGCGGCGCTGGCTGGTGGCCAGGCCGCTCGCCGCGGTGGAGGCGGAGATGCGGGCCGATCTCTACGGGCATCTCCAGCGGCTGCCGGTCTCCTTCCACGACCGCTGGGCCTCGGGCCAGTTGCTGTCGCGCGCCACCACGGATCTCCAACTGGTGCGTATGTTCCTGGCGTTTCCGCTGACCTTCCTCGTGGTCAACGGGGCGACCATCATCGTCGGCTTCATCATCCTCTTCGCACAGGAGTGGAGCCTCGGTCTGGTGCTGCTCGGTCCCGCCGTGCCCATGGTGTTCCTGTGCTCGTACTTCGAGCGGCGGTACTCGTTGGTCGCCCGCACCGCGCAGGACCAGGTCGGCGACCTGACCACCGTCATCGAGGAGAGCGTCCTCGGCGTCCGCATCATCAAGGGATTCGGCCAGCACCGGGGCCAGGCCAGGTCCTTCCGCTCGCTGGCGGTGCGGCTGCGCGGCACCGAGCTGCACAAGGCCGGCCTGCTCGCCACCCTGTGGGCCCTGATCATGGCGCTGCCCGAGCTGGCGCTCGGCGCCGCGCTGGTGCTCGGCACCCTGCAGGTCGCGGACGGGGACCTGTCGGCGGGCACCCTGGTCGCGTTCCTGTCGACGGCCCTCGCGCTGCGCTGGCCGGTGGAGTCGATCGGCTTCCTGCTGGCGATGAGCAACGAGACGGCGACAGCCACGGACCGCTACTTCGAGGTGATGGACGCCGAGGAGGCGGAGCCGGGACCGGCGCCCGCCGACGCCAGCGTACGGACCCGCCTGGGCAAGAACGCCCCGGCTGCCGCCACTTCGCGTGCCGCGAGCGCGCCGCCGGACGAGCGCACGGCCCTCGTAAAAGACCACCCGGTGCCCTCCCAAGACAGCACAGTGCTCACCAAAGACCGCACAGTGCTCGCCAAAGACCGGGCGACCGAGGACGGGGCACTCACAGCGGACGGAGCCACCGCCAGGGGCGGAGCGCCTACCGGGGACGGGTTGCGCTTCGAGGGTGTCGAGTTCCGTTACGCGGACGCGCCCGCCGACTCCCCGCCCCTGCTGCGCGGCATCGACCTGCACGTCCGTACGGGCGAGACCATGGCCCTGGTGGGCATGACCGGCAGCGGCAAGACGACGCTGACCGCCCTGGTGCCGCGGCTGCTGGAGACCACGGGCGGCCGGATCAGCGTGGACGGCGTGGACATCACCGCGCTGTCGCGCGACGAGCTGCGCGGGCTGGTCGCCGTCGCCTTCGAGGACCCGACGTTGTTCTCGGCGACGGTCGGCGAGAACGTGCTGATGGGCGCCCCCGACGCGGGGCCCGAGGAGCTGGCCCGGGCCCTTGAGGTCGCCCAGGCGGGCTTCGTGTACGCGCTGCCGCAGGGCACCGACACGCAGGTCGGCGAGCAGGGTCTGAGTCTGTCTGGCGGGCAGCGGCAGCGGTTGGCGCTGGCCCGCGCCGTGGTCGGCGGCCCGCGCTTCCTGATCCTGGACGACCCGCTGTCCGCGCTGGACGTCCACACCGAGACGCTGGTCGAAGCCGCGCTGCGCCAGGTGCTGGCGAAGACGACCGCGCTGGTCGTGGCCCACCGGCCGTCCACGGTGCTGCTCGCCGACCGCGTCGCCCTGTTGTCGGACGGCCGGATCAGCGCGGTCGGCACCCACCACGAACTGCTGCGCGGCAACACCGAGTACGCGTCGCTGATGTCCGGCGAAGGGAGCGACCCGGCATGACCACCAGCGTCTCCAACCAGCCCGCCGCCGGTGGCGGTGACGTCACCTCTGACGGCGGAGACCTCGCGCGGGCCACCGAAGGACCGCCTGAGCCGCTTGTCTCGCATGGCCCGGACGGACCGGCGGGTCCCGGCGGGGACGACGCGTTCGACCAGGACGACCTGCCCTCGCCGAAGGGCGCCTCCCGCGCGCTGCTTGGCTCGCTGCTCGCGCCGATGCGCCGCCGGGTGTGGCTGGCCGCCGTGCTGATCCTCCTCCAGCAGGCCACCGTGCAGGCCGGTCCGCTGCTCGTCGCTTACGCGATCGACACCGCCGTGCCCGCGTTCCGGTCGGACGACAACGGGCCGCTGATCGCGGTCGCCGTGGTGTATTTCGTCAGCGCGGTCGCCTCCGGTCTCCTCCAGTACGCGTTCATACGGACCTCCGCCCAGGTCAGCCAGGGTGTGCTGCTCGACCTGCGGGGGCGGATCTTCCGCCACGCGCAGTCGCTGAGCGTGGACTTCCACGAGCGCTACACCTCAGGCCGGTTGATCTCCCGCGCCACGTCCGATGTCGAGTCCCTGCGTGAACTGCTCAACGAGGGCCTTGAGGAACTTCTCGGGGTGTGTCTGTCCGTCGTCTACATCTGCGCGATGCTGCTCTACCTCGACTGGGGCCTGGGCGCCGTGGCGGTGGCCTCCTTCGGGCCGCTGTTCCTGCTCGTGCGCTCGTACCAGCACCGTTCCCGGCGGATCTACCGCAGCCGGTCCACGGCGACCGCGGCCTTCATCGTGAAGTTCGCCGAGACGATGAACGGCATCAGGCCGGTGCAGGCGTTCCGGCGCGAGCGGGCGAACGAGGCCGCTTTCCGCGAGCTCAACCACGCCCACGAGCGGATCAACGGCTCGGTGATGCTGGAGATGGCCCGCTACGTGGTCTCGTCGCGGTTCGTCGCCAACTTCTTCGTGGCGGCGATCGTCGTATGGGGCGCCTACCGGGTCGCGTCCGGCGAGCTCGAACTGGGCGTGCTGGCCGCGGCCGCGCTGTTCCTGCGCAGGCTGTACGACCCCATCGACCGGCTCGGCATGTTCCTCAACGCCTGCCAGTCGGCGGCCGCCTCGCTGGAGAAGATCGCGGGCCTGCTCGCCCAGCGCCCGTCCGTCCCCGAGGCGGCCGACCCGCGGCCGCTCCCGGAGCGCCCGGCCGGTCAGCCTGGCCGGGAGGTCGTCTTCGACGGAGTGCGCTTCGCCTACCGCACGGGCGGTGAGGTGCTGCCGCGCTTCGACCTGACGGTGCCCGCCGGTCAGACGGTGGCCGTCGTGGGCGCGACCGGGGCGGGCAAGTCCACGCTCGCCAAGCTGCTGGCCCGGTTCTACGATCCGCCGCCCGCCACCGGGGCCGGCGAGCCCGGGGGCGGCCGGGTGCTGCTCGACGGCGTGGATCTGCGCGACTTGTCGACGCCCGTCCTGCGGCGCGGGGTGGTCATGGTGACGCAGGAGGCGTTCCTCTTCTCCGGCACGGTCGCCGACAACATCGCCATCGGCCGCCCCGACGCCACCCGGGAGGACATCGAGCGAGCGGCGAAGGCGATCGGCGCGCACGACTTCATCGCCGCCCTGCCCGACGGCTACGACACCGATATCCGCAAGCGCGGCGGGCGCATTTCGGCAGGCCAGCGACAACTGGTCGGTTTCGCCCGCGCGCTGCTGGCCGACCCCGGGGTGCTCATCCTCGACGAGGCGACCTCGTCGCTGGACATACCCGGCGAGCGCGCCGTGCAGCGCGCCATGGACACGGTGCTCCGCGGCCGCACGGCCGTCGTCATCGCACACCGCCTGTCGACGGTGGAGATAGCCGACCGGGTGCTGGTGATGTCCGAGGGGCGCATCGTCGAGGACGGTTCGCCCGCCGCGCTCATCGCGGGCCACGGCCGGTTCGCCGACCTGCACCAGGCATGGCGGGACAGCTTGGTGTGACCCGGCGTCCTCGGAGTGTCCGCCCAGGGTTCCACGACGTCACCGAGTGCGGGCGTTCGGGACGGCTTCACTGTGCAGGGGATCGCTGTGCAGGGGATCGCTGTGCAGGTCGGTCTTCTCCTGGGAGCAGGCCTTAGCGGGCTGTTGCTGAGCGGGCAGCGCCTCGGGGAAGCGTGATGGCCGTCTTTCACGTCCCGGTGACGACCGCTCCTCGGCACATAGGGCATCGATCCCTGCCGTCCCACCTGTCCCATCCGAACGCCGCGGGTGAGAGGGACTGGTCCTCCAACTCCTGGCGCACTGCGACCCGGTAGGCCCAGACCATGCCGATGTACGGGTGGTAGGCATCATGGAAGGCGGTCGATGTGAGCTCGGCGCCTGCCGCGACCGCGCGTTGCAGAGCGCGGAGCTTCTCGAACATCGCCTGCCCGGCACTGGCGACGGCGGTGGTCGCGTCGATGAACAGCCGTTCGCGCGCTTCGTAGATCGCGGCATCGCTCAGTGCCGCACGGGTGACCGTCTCCAGGTCTCCTTCGAGGCTGGGTGCCTGGGCGATCTGGCGTAACCGGGAATGGCATCCCTCAGCGGCGGTGATGAACTCGATGTACACGGCCCGCCGCCGGTCCCCGATTCCGCGGTCATCCTCGTGGCGATGGCGTAGGTAGTCAGCCAGAACAGTGCCGGAAATGGCGATAGAGCCACCGCTGACCGTCGCGACGAGCGTCCCCCAGTCCACGCCAGCCCTCCCAGTAGTGATCATGACGTCGAGATCAGGAATCTACGCGTAGCTTCCCCCCAAGAACAGCGGCCGGGCCTACCAAAAGCGCTCGGGCGCCAAACCGCTGGTGCCGCCACCCTGACGAGGGTGGCGGCACCAGCGGTTCCAGCCGACGGGGCCACGACGGGCCGAGTCGGCGGTTACTTCACGGGTTCCGGCTCCAGTACGTCGGCTGAGTCGCCCTCGCCGTCGCCTTCCGGTCCGGCGGGGATCTTGACGGAGTCGAGGAGGAGCTGGGCGACGTCGACGACCTGGAGGG